>NZ_JAZKRY010000034.1:0-28816 GCF_036626355.1 Halolamina sp.
CCCTGAACCGGCGGCTCTCGACACCGTCGATGAACCGATTCGCAGTAATCACTATGAGGAGTGGCGTTAACTCCGACGATAGGGGCGGCCGGCTCGGGACACCGGCCCAAATCTGAGGCGACAACGATGACCTCCGAGCTCCGCCGCTACTGACGAGCACGGGAGAGCGATACGCGAGCGTTCCGCGAGCGGTTCGACGCCTGAGCAGGCAGTGCTCGACGCGGCGTGCAGGCCGTAATCCGACGCCCTCCCCGCTCCGGGGGAACGGTTTTCACCTCTGCGTTCCCGGAACGGGGCATGCCTCGCCACCGCTGGCTCGATCGCAACCGGCTACTCGTGCTCACGTTGATCGCGCTCGTGCTGCTCTCGGCGTTCGTGCTTGCGGAGGTCCTCTACACCCTGGTGTTTGCGATTACGGTTGCGTACGCTCTACTCCCGGCTCGACGCATGTTCGTGGACCGCGGCTACTCCGAGCGGCTCGCGACCGCCGCGGTGACGACCGTCGCGACGCTCAGTGTAGTTGCGATCGTGGTGCCCCCAGCATACGTACTCTACCGACGCCGCGAGTCGCTGTTCGAACTCTTCAGGTCACTCCCGGCGGAGATTCCGATCACGTTGTGGGGGTTCTCCGACACCGTGGAGACGGCGCCGCTACTGGCGTCGGCCCAGAGCTCCCTCCGGGACGTGGCGCTGTCGACGGCCAGCGCCACCGCGGTCATCTCGCTCCAAGCGCTGCTGTTCGCCGTCGTGGTCTACGGACTGCTGTTAAAACCCGGAACGGTGCGGGTCGTGAGCTTCGGACTCGTGCCCGAAGACAGCCACGACGTGCTGCTTCGCTATCACGAATGCATCCACCAGACGCTATTCGGTATCTACCTCGTGCAGGCGGCGACAGCGCTCGGGACTGGTGCCGTCGCATACATCGTGTTCGCGCTGCTGGGCTACGATGCTGCATTCACGCTCGCCGTCCTGGCCGGGCTCCTCCAGTTCATCCCGGTCGTCGGACCAAGCGTCGTCGTCATGGGCCTTGCAGGGCTCGACGTCATCGCCGGGAACACGGCGCGTGCGGCGCTGGTGCTCATCATCGGACTGTTCGTCATCGGCTTCCTCCCCGATGCGGTGCTCCGGCCGCGATTCGCGGGGGTAGCCCATCTCCCGACGACGCCCTACTTCGTCGGCTTCGTCGGCGGCGTGCTCACGCTCGGCCCCATCGGCTTCGTTGTCGGCCCGCTGGTCGTTGCCCTGCTCATCGAAACGGTGTCGCAGCTCTCGGCACAGCACGAAGAAGAGGGACCGATTGTCGCTGAGACACCCCCGGCTGGACCGGAAACGGAGGGGTAGCGCGACAGCTTCGGAGCTCAGCGGTCTCTTGGTGTTCCTTCGACGAGTTCGCCGCCGCGGTCAGTCCACTCGGTGAGGCTCCCTTCGTAGAGTGCGACGTCCTCGTAGCCGAGTTCCCGGAGAACGAGGTACGTGTGACTCACCCGGCGTGCCGTGTTACAGTAGAGCAGCGTCCGGTGGTTCTGGGTGATACCACGGTCCGTGAGAAGGTCACGTAGCTCCGGTTCGGGCCGGAGGCCACGCCCCTGCTCGTCGACGAGTTCTCGCCAGTCCAACTGGACTGCGCCCGGCAGGTGGCCCTCCGCGAACTCCCACTCTTCACGTGTGTCGACCAGTGTCACATCCCCCGCTTCAACTGCAGGGAGCAGCTTCCGGACGGTCTCGAAATCCACCAGCGGCGTGTCCGTATCCGGGTCGCTCTCGTACTCGGTTGCCCCGGGGTTCTGCGTCTCGGTCGGCGTGGGACGGCTCCGCTGCCAGGCGCTGAAGTCGCCGTCGAGGAGGTGAAGCCGTTCCTCATCGTGGCCGAGCAGCAGTGCCGTCACGATGAACCGGGCGGCGAACACGCCCTGAGTGTCGTCGTAAGCGACGATTTCGGTCCCGGCGTCGATCCCGGCGGAACCGAGTAGCTCCTCCCAGTCCTCACGGGGCGGCAGTTTCCCAGCTTCCCCTTCGTCGGAGCGAAAGCGGTCGAACGGGATGTTCACCGCGCCCGGCAGGTGGCCGATACTGTCGTACTCCCACGCGTCGCGAACGTCGACGATAGCGATGTTCTCGCGGTCTGTGACCCACTCCGCGGAGACGAAAGCATCCATCAGTTCCGAGAAGGGACTCCGTCGACTTAGCCACCCGGACTGCGGCAGTGCAGTCGGCACTCCGACTCGAAACCGGTTGGCCAGAACTGCACCGTCACCGGCGTCAGAGAGGCCGGCGAGACGTTCCGGTGGGTCGCCGTTTAAGTATTTTCCACCCCTACTGATCTACGAACATGACGATACCAGAGAACCCCGGCTACGCGACCAACGCGCTCGTTTCCGCGGACTGGGTCGAGAACAACCTCGAAGCGTTCAAGAGCGATGACCCGGCGTTTCGGCTCGTTGAGGTCAGTGTCGACACCGAGGCGTACGATCAGGAGCACGCCCCCGGCGCTATCGGCTTCAACTGGGAGACCCAACTGCAGGACCAGACCACGCGGGATATCCTGAGCAAGGAGGACTTCGCCGATCTGCTTGGCTCTCACGGCATCAGCAACGACTCGACTGTCGTGCTCTACGGCGACAACTCGAACTGGTTCGCCGCCTACAGCTACTGGCAGTTCAAGTACTACGGCCACGAGGACGTCCGCCTGCTCGACGGCGGTCGTGACTTCTGGCTCGAGAACGACTACCCGACGACGACGGAGGTCCCGGAGTACCCCGAAGAGGAGTACACCCCGCGTGGGCCGTTCGAGGACATCCGGGCATACCGAGAGGACGTGGAGAACGCCATCGATCGCGGTGTTCCGCTGGTCGACGTCCGCTCGCCCGAGGAGTTCTCCGGCGAGGTGCTCGCACCACCGGGGCTCAACGAGACGGCCCAGCGCGGCGGCCACATCCCGGGTGCCGAGAACATCTCGTGGGCCGCGACGGTGAACGACGACGGCACGTTCAAATCCGGCGACGAACTGCGCGAGCTCTACGCCGAGAAAGGGATCGACGGCGACGAGTCAGTCGTCGCCTACTGCCGCATCGGCGAGCGCTCCTCCATCGCCTGGTTCGCGCTCCACGAACTGCTCGGCTACGAGTCGACGGTCAACTACGACGGCTCGTGGACCGAGTGGGGGAACCTCGTCGGTGCCCCCGTCGAAACCGGCAGCGGGGAGTAAGCCGTTCCGGCGGCCTCTTCGTCGACGCCGGTTGTCCAGTACCGGCGGCCTCTTCGTCGACGCCGGTTGTCCAGTACCGGCGGCCTCTTCGTCGACGCCTACAAGCCCCCACTGTCCTACGTGGTAGTATGGACGGTCAGACGTTCCTCGACGACCTGCGAGACGAACACGAAACCGAACTTTCCCGGCTCGGCTCCTCGAAGGCCGTCTATGCCCTCACCGGCGGCGAGATGGATGGTGAGGCGGTCCGGGACGGAACCGCCCGAGAACTCCACACCGTTGCGTCCGTACTCGAAGAATGGGCCGAAGCGGCCGATGGTGACGTAGCGACGCTGTTTAGCGAGGTTGCGACGTTCACGGCTGATACTGCGAACACGCTCGACGAAGCCTCAGCACCACCGCAGGACACGGAGGTCACCAATATCACTGCGGAGGCGCTGGAAGGCCTGGACGAGGAACCCGCCCGCATCGCAGGACTGGCGGCGGCGCTGCTCGTCGTCGGGAAGCTCTCCGAACAGCTCGTCGGCTACTTCGTCGGCGACGCTGACCGCGCGGGCGCACAGGAGTTCCGCGAGATCCGGGACCAACTGCAGACCTCCCGCGACGATGCAGCCGAGCAGCTCGAGACACGCGTTTCCCACGGTGCTGAGTCGACGGCCGCCCACGAAGCCGCCTCGGACGTCGTCGAGAGCGCCTACGACTGGTACGTCGAGACGTTGGAAGCGATGGGGGTCGAGCCGAAAAACGTCTGCTGACAGCCCTCAACGTATCAACTACTCCAGACGAAACAAGGGGGTTCACCAGGAGACGAAACCCGCAATACCACCGGCCTGGCCGGCGCTACCGGCGCCCGGCCGGGCTCAGACGCCTTCGACGGTTTCGCGGTACGCGGTGATCGCTGCTTCGGCTGCCTCGATCTGTTCGGTGACCTCTTCGCTGGCTTCCTCCCGAATCTCTTTCAGCGCGTTCAGGTGCCGTGCCAGCCGACCGTGATCCGGTCCGTGGTCAGCGGTCGCCAGGGTCGCGAACTGATCCGACTGGTCGTGGAGTCGGCGCTCGATATCCGGGTCAACGGCGCCTTCGCTCGCCATTCTGAGCTCTTCGCTCGCCGTTCGGAGCTGCTCACGGGTCATACGGTAACCTGAGGACTGAGTCGGTAAAACGATTCGGGGGGATCGGTTTCGTGACTCAGTGCCCGAACCAACAGCGCCGAAAACGCAGTCGTCGGTTCCCGCAATCAGCATGTCCCACGGGACCCGTCCGGGTTCATCCCCGTTCGCCAACCCGAACTTCAGTACCCTCCTGACCGGGCCCCTCAAGTTTCACCAGCCCGTTCAACTGACAATGAGTGACTCCGAGAGCGGCCCTCTTTCGCCTGACCGGCCGGACGCAGAGCGCCCCTTCCGCGTCGACGCCCCCTTCGATCCAGCGGGTGACCAGCCCGAAGCCATCGAGCAGCTTTCCCAGGGGTTCCGTGAGGGAATGGATACCCAGACGCTGCTCGGGGTGACGGGGTCGGGGAAAACCAACACCGTCTCCTGGACGATCGAGGAGATCCAGCAACCCACCCTCGTCATCGCCCACAACAAGACGCTCGCAGCTCAGCTTTACGAGGAGTTCCGCGAGCTGTTTCCCGACAACGCCGTCGAGTATTTCGTCTCCTACTACGACTACTACCAGCCCGAGGCGTACGTCGAGCAGACGGACACGTTCATCGACAAGGACGCCTCGATCAACGACGAGATCGACCGACTGCGCCACTCTGCCACCCGGTCGCTGCTGACTCGGGAGGACGTCATCATCGTCGCCTCCGTCTCAGCCATCTACGGGCTGGGGGACCCGCGTAACTACGTCGATATGTCGCTGCGCCTTGAACAGGGCCAGGAGATCGGCCGCGACGAACTGCTCGCTCAACTGGTCGACCTGAACTACGAGCGCAACGACGTGGATTTCACCCAGGGGACGTTCCGGGTCCGCGGCGACACCGTCGAGATCTTCCCGATGTACGGCCGTTACGCTGTCCGCCTGGAGTTCTGGGGTGATGAAATCGACCGGATGCAGAAGATCGACCCGCTGGAGGGTGCGGTGGTGAGCCAGGAGCCGGCGGTGCTCGTCCACCCGGCAGAGCACTACTCCATCCCGGAGGAGCGCCTGGAGAACGCGATGGCGGAAATCGAGCAGCTGATGCACGAACGCGTGCGCCACTTCGAGCGCCAGGGCGACCTCGTCGCCGCCCAGCGTATCGAGGAGCGTACCACCTTCGACCTGGAGATGCTCCAGGAGACGGGCTACTGCTCGGGCATCGAGAACTACTCCCTCCACCTCTCGGACCGCGAGGTCGGCGAGGCGCCCTACACGCTTCTGGATTACTTTCCGGACGAGTTCCTCACCGTCGTCGACGAGTCCCACCAGACGCTCCCGCAGATCAAGGGCCAGTTCGCGGGCGACAAATCACGCAAGGACTCGCTGGTGAAAAACGGGTTCCGGCTCCCGACCGCGTACGACAACCGTCCGCTCACCTTCGAGGAGTTCCAGCAGAAAACCGATCGGACACTCTACGTCTCAGCTACGCCAGCCGATTACGAGCGCGAGCAGAGCGACCAGATCGTCGAACAGATCGTCCGGCCAACCCACCTTGTCGACCCCGCTATCGAAATGACCAGCGCTGAGGGCCAGATCGAGGACCTGATGGCCCGTATCAACGAGCGCATCGAGAACGACGAGCGCACGCTCGTCACCACGCTCACCAAGCGGATGGCCGAGGACCTTACCGAGTATCTCGAAGAGGCCGGCGTGGACGTCTCGTACATGCACGACGAGACGGACACACTGGAGCGCCACGAGATCATCCGCTCCCTCCGACTCGGCGAGATCGACGTGCTCGTCGGTATCAACCTCCTCCGAGAGGGGCTGGACATCCCCGAGGTGAGCCTCGTTGCCATCCTTGACGCAGACCAGGAAGGGTTCCTGCGCTCGACGACCACGCTTGTCCAGACGATGGGACGAGCGGCCCGAAACGTCAACGGCGAGGTCGTGCTATACGCAGACAAGCGCACTGACGCGATGACAGATGCCATCGAAGAGACCCGCCGCCGCCGGGCGATTCAGCAGCGCTACAACCGAGACAACGGCTTCGAGCCACGGACCATCGAGAAGCCTGTCGGTGAGACGAACCTCCCCGGCAGCAAGACCGACACCGCTGATGCCAGCGTCGACGACGTCAGTGATGCCGACGACGCGGCGCGGAAAATCGACCTGCTCGAGGACCGTATGGAGGCCGCCGCGGACAATCTGGAGTTCGAACTCGCGGCGGACATCCGTGACCGGATTCGGGAACTCCGCCAGGAGTTCGACCTCGACGGCGACGAGGAGGGTGTCGTGCCGGAGCCCGATCCGGAGTTCTGACCCATAGCCTCACACATATCGGAGAATAGCACGATTCCGGCCCCCACCGACTCCGGCTTTACTCTGGCTTCACTGCGGGTTCACTCCGGCTGCAGTGCTTAACCAAGCGTTGTCCCCGGCACCGTCGTGCGCTTTGCATCCGCGAGTGCGCCCTCGAGACCCGAAGGTGTGTCGTCGACCGAAAGGCCGCCGGAACGCCAGTCAGCCGAAGTTCCGAACCCGATGCGGCTCTGACCGTCGTCGGTCTCTGTTGCTGTCTCGTCAGTCGGCGTGCTACCGTTTTCTTCCGTGGCCGAACTGTCGTTCGTGGCCCCAGTCGAGCTGTTTACGCCATCACCGTCGGCGTTTCCAGGTTCCGTGCCGTTCACGTTGGCGTTCGGTCCGGTGCTCTCGCTACCCATGGCGCTTGAGTTAGCGTCGTTTCCACGATCAGTGCCGTTGCTGGCGTTGGCGGGGTCGTTCCCGGCGCCATTCGGTGGCCCAGCATCACTCGGTGGTCCCGAATCGGTGGGTTTCCGGTCAGTTGTGGTTCGCTCTGTGTCCGGTGGGCCGCCGTTGCCCACGTCGGTGGGTGGGCCGCGTTCTGAGGCGTTCGGCGCATTGCCGAGGCCCTTCCCGACGCCCTTCCCGGCGATGGTGCGCGCGGCCTCGGCGACCTCACCGCCGCCGCTTCTGTTGGCCTGCTGGGCGATTTCGCGCACCTCACTGGCGTTCGCGCCTCTCTCGCGGAGCGCTTTCTCGGGGAGTTTCTCCGCAACACCCGCAGTTCGGTTGGCCTGGCGCTCCAGCGCGCGGAGCTCAGCCCCGAGGACGGCGAGGCGAGCCTGATACTCCCCCTTGCTGATGCTGCCGTTCTCGTAGGCCTGTTTCAGCTGCTCCTTCTGGGATTCGAGCTCGGCCAGACGCTCCTGAAGCTGTTCGGTTTCACTGGCGACGACGCTGGCCCTGGACCCGTTCGTCTCGGCTGCGTTCAGCCGGTTGGTGAGCGACCGGTCAGCCACCTCGTTGGTGACCTCGGCCTCCTGGACGCCGACCATCCCAGAGAAGGCGGCGCCCGGCTCGGAGTCCGAGGGCGTCCCGTCGGCGAGCGTCGCGGCCGCGGGGACGCTGCCGGCGAGGAACGCGACGATCACGACGACGGTGAGGACTCGGTTCATAGCGTTACACATGCCGTACTACGGTAAAAACCGTCCACTCAGTCCACCCGCCTTTACCGCAGTTAACCGAGTTTAACAGAGTACTGTCCGGTGATCACGGTGAACGCCCCGGGTCATCCGCATCTTCGGGGAACTTGAGCACGTTCTCGCGGCCCAGCCGGAACGACTCGACCTTGCCCGCGTCCCGAAGGTCACCGACGACCTGACTCGTACGGGCGGCACTCCAGTCCAACTCCTCGGTGACGACCTTCTGTTTCATGCGCCCCCCGTGCTCGTCAAGCAGCCCGAGCACGCGCTCCTCGGGACTCAGGAGCTCCTCCGGGGTCTCGGCCCCGGCGGTGCCGGTAGCGTTTCCGACCCCCTCCGCTGCTGTCCCGACTTCACTTTCACGTTCGGCAGTCGCTCCCTCGGCCGCCGGGCCAGCCTCTGGTGCTCCAGCATCGCCGCCCGCTCTGCCTTCCGTTGCGGGGCCAGTTTCGCCGCCGGGTACGGCCTTGGCGTCCTTGGCGTCCGTGGCGGGCGACCCTGGCTCGCCAACCTGTTCAGCCTCACTCCGGCGGTAGTACCAGAGTCCACCGGCGAGTCCGAGTAGCAGCAACACGGCGACGTACGGCGCCCACGAGGGGAGGATGCCGGGCTCGGCGAGGACGAGCCGTGGTTCGTCCGTGCCGAAATCAATCGGCCCCCCCCAGGTTACCGAGCGATCGCCCCGGCTATCCGGTGGGGGGTCGACCCGCTGTAGTTCGTAGCCGGCGGGCCAGCGGAAGGTGAGCTTCGTATCCGCGTCGAGGAACATCCCCGCGAGCGCGTCGCCGACGAGAATCTGCCCACCCTCCGTCGCCGCGAACTCTCCCCAGCTGAAACTGTAGCTGACGACACCGTACTGGCCGTCGAGCGTGGTCCGAGTCGTGACTGTGACGTTGGAGACGGCCATCTCCCGCCCCGTCGCGTTCTCAGCGGTGGCGACGGTCGAGCGCATTCGGGTCGCGAACTGGCCGCGGTAGTCACTGGCGTTGTTCCGGATATCCTCCTGGAGGCTCTCGAAGGCGGCTGTAGTGTTCTCGTCGTCGAGTTCGATACGGTAGTCGATGATCCAGGACGCGTCGCCGTTCTCGTCGACGGTCGCCTGCAGCACCACGGTGTCGGTTTCGACGTCGCCGCTCTGGAGCGATCCAAGCTCGTTGCCCGAGGCAGCCACGCCCGTCCCACCGGAGAGCACAAGAGCGACCACGAGAACGACGAGGAGGATGCCCGAGCGATTCATTCGAACTAACGTGGACCGTCCTGAACTAAAGGCGTTACCGTCCGGAGCTCGCGGTGCTCGGATCGGCCATGGGTGTGGGTTCCCCCCGAAAACAGCCACAGCCCTTTTGAACGATGCCGGCCCAGTCCGGAGTATGAACCGACGTGGTGCCCTCGAAGCGGAGGATTTGCTGAAGCTCGTCCTCCTGCTTGTCGTCGTGTGGATCGTCCTCGAGATTGTCGGCGAGGTCCTCGGCATCCTCGGCGGGCTGCTCGGGCTGGTTCCGAATCTCCTCGGCCTGGTCATCATCATCGTGGTGGTGCTCTGGCTGCTCGACCGCATCTGAGCCGGCCGCCACCGCCGACGCGCTTTTGAGCACAGACCGACCAGGTTAGGCATGCACTGCTGTCGACTGCCTCCCTACAGCCCGGAGCCGGAGGGCTCTCGAGCGTGAATCTGCAGGTCCCCCCGGATGTCGAACGCCTCGCGGACGAACTCCACCCGAAACTCACCGCCTTCGAGAAAGTCCGTCAGCGTCACACGCTGGTCGTCAAGCGAATCGAGAACGACGAGTGGCGCACGGGTCCAGGCGGCGTCCGCGAGCGGCTCCGTCGGGTTCTCGACCAGACGAGGCCGTTTTCGGTCCGCGTCGACGGGATCGACTACTTCGCCGACCCGCCATCGGGACGTGCGCCGGTCGTCTATCTCACCGTCGAGAGTGAGGGGATCCACCAGCTTCACCGGCGGCTCTGTCAGGAGTTCCAGGTCGTCGAGGGGTACGAGGGTGAGGGGTATACGCCCCACATCACGTTGGCCCGTGGGGGGAGCGTCGAGGATGCCGAGCGGTTGACTGACGTGGAGTTCGAGCCGATCGAGTGGACGGCCACGCGGGCGTTTACGTGGGACAAGGAACACCGAGAAGCGGTTGATCGATTCCGATTGCGTGGGTGATTCTGCGTTTCGATCGTTTCTGGGTTTGTGTGGTTTCAGTATCCGGGACTGCACCCGCTAACAGCGTCTCGAGGCTTGAACACGTGGTCTGCACCGCCTTCTGCCCAGCGGCCACACGGGCTCGCGGCTCCTTTGTCGCCGTTCGCGTTCCGAGGTGGGTTGCCTCCACGCCGATGAGTCGGAGTTTCCCCACCTCGGTTCCTCCCCAGCTGGTTCGCTCAGACGTAACCGAAGCAAACCCCCGCGCTGAGTCGCGCCACGAGGGCGCTCCCGCTTCGCGCCACCGCCGCCGCGGTTGCGGTGGACGCATCGCGCTCACCAACTGTCGGCGAGGCGGGTAAGCGCCTGCGGCTCTCGCTGCTGTCCGCTCGGTGTTGACGCCGGCTTCGCCGGCACCAAGGGGGACCTCCGGTCCCGCCGTGCTCGCGGGAACGCGTGGGGAGGGTGTGTGGCCGGCCGGAGGGAGGCCACGGGAAGCGAGCGGGGAGCACCGTGGGACCGAAGCTCCCAGAGTCCCGAGGAACTCAGCGGTCGTGTTGGCGGTGCTGTTGCCGTCTGCGGACCCGGAGTTCAAGCGGACTCCGCGGCGACGTTCACCGTACAACGACCGTCCCGAGAAAACCAGCAGACGCTCGAAAACCTACTCAGAACCGCAAACACCGACGATTATCGCTCATTCACCCGCATCGTCATCGGCTCCTGGGGATGCATCGTCAACGACCCACGGAGCTTCAACTCCGGCCCGACGTAATCTAACGAAAACTGCTTACCAAGAACCGCAAGCACGAGTTTCGCCTCGAGATCAGCAAACTGCTTCCCGATACAGTGGCGCGGACCGCCACCGAACGGGAAGTAGGCGAACCGGGGCCGGTCACGCCGGCGCTCCGGCACCCATCGCTCCGGGTCGAACTGCTCGGGCTCGTCGTACCACCGCTCAGAGCGGTGAACGACCCATTGGGGGAGCATCACAGCCGATTCGGCCGGCACCCTGTACCCCCCGAGCTTTACGTCGACCTGGGGCTCCCGGAAAACGGCGTACACCGGCGGGTAGAGCCGCATCGACTCCGAGAGCGCGCGGTCGGTGAACCCGAGCTGTCGCGTATGCCTGGCATCCGGCGCCGCGTCGCCGACGACTTCGTCAATCTCGGCGTGGTGACGCGCTCGCGCCTCCGGGTTCTCGCTCAGCAGATAGAGCGTGTAGCTGAGCGCCAGCGCGGTGGTGTCGTGGCCCGCGAGCAACATCGTCATCAGCTCGTCACGAAGCTGGGACTCGGGCTGTTCGCCGCGTTCGCGGGCCCGGAGCAGGATGGAGGCGAGATCCATCGGCGCTTCGCCCTCCTCGCTCACCGCGGTCGGGCCGTCGTCGATGGTACCCTGGCGCTGCTCGAGCAGGTCGTCGATAACGCCTTCAAGGGTCTCGACGGCGGCAGCGAACTCCCGGTTCTCCTGGGTGGGGGCCCACTCGGGGACGAGCACCCGGCGCGGGTCCGGCTCGAAGCGCTGGCCGAGCGGTTCGAGGTTCTCCTGGACCGTCTCGACGGTGTCGTCGTCGGCCTCGACGCCGAACATCGCGGCCACGATGACTTTCACCGTGAGTTTGGCGAGCTCCCGGTCCATCGACACCTCGTCCCCGTCCTGCCAGTCCGCGACGTGCTCGGCGGCGATACGGCTCATCGTATCCGCGATGCCCTGGATTCGGGTCGCTGTAAAGGCCGGATTCGCGAGATTGCGCTGATTCTGCCACTGCTCCCCGTCGCTCAGGAGCAGCCCATCACCCAGCAGATCGTCGATGGCGTCGCCGAACACGAGTTTGTGGTAGCGGTCGTCCTCGCTGACCAGCACCCGCTCGATTTCGACGGGATCGGTCACCATGTACGTCTCGAGTGGGCCGAGGTCGAACCGGACGATACGGTTGTACGCCTCGCCGACGGCGGTGAGGAAGGCGAAGGGGTCCTTGGCGTACTCGCGGCTGTTGCCGACGACCGGGAGCCCTTTGGGGCCCGGTGGGCTGGAAGCCATACCGATGGGAGGGGCTACAGGGGCAAAACGGTTCTGCGGCGACCTGCAGTCAGGGCCGTGGCGGGTCGCCCTCGTAGGCGTCCATATCGGTGTAGAAGTTCAGCATCCCGAACTTCAGCTTCGTCGGGTCCATGTCGATGAGCTCGTCGCGCTCCTCTTCGGGGAACGAATCCCGAACCGAGTACCGACCCATGTCCTCCCGCGTGTAGCGCTTGTCCGCGAGCACGCGCACGCCGAAATCGTCCGGTGAGCGGATCACTCGTCCCATCGCCTGCCGAGTCTTGCGGATGGTGGGGATCTCGACAGCGTAGCGCCAGCCCGCCCGGTTCCGGTTGCCGTACACCCGGTCGTAGGCGTCCTGTACAGCCTCCAGCCGGTCGTCGAGATGCGGGTAGGGAACGCCGATAACGGCGACAGTCCGAGCGTCGTCGCCGTCGAAGCTCACGCCCTCGGCGAGCGTTCCCCAGAGCGAGGTGAACAGCGCCGCCGTCTCGCTCTCGACGAAGCGTTCGCGCAGGGGGTCGGTCTCCACGTCCGAGCCGTCGAGGAACAGGGTCCCGTCGGTCTGGCCGCCGACGCGTTCGTAGTAGCGCTCTGCCTCGGCGTAGGAAGGGAAGTACAGGAGCGTGTTCCCCGGTGTGAACTCCACGAGATCCTCGACGAGAGCCGAGACGCGCTGTTGGACCTCGGGGTCACCCCGGTCGCTCGAGAACAGGGCGGGCGTCCCGGCGGAGTACGTCCGGCGGCGCTCCGCTGGATAGGCCAACCCGTAGGCCATCGTCACCGGGTCCTCCAGCCCCAGCACGTCTGCGGCCACGTCGAACGGCCGCAGGGTTGCGGACATCAGGACGCTGGCGTACACGTCGTCGAACAGGTCCTTCGTCACGCGGCGCGGGATGCAGGTGTAGAGTTCGGCGCGACCGTAGAGCTCGTCCGTCGCATCGTCACGGCGCACCGACACCATCGGGTGCTGCCCCAACTCGGCGTTCTCCTCCATCCACGTCGCGAGGAACCGTGCGGCTGCGAGCGTCGAACTCTCGGCTCTCGAGGTGGCGTCCCCCTCCCGATAGGCCTCCTCGTACTCCTCGTCGATCGCCTCGCCCAACTGGACCGCGAGTTCGATTTCCGTCTGGATCCCCCGGCCCTCGTAGTTCTGGAGAAACGCGAGCGTCAAGTCGTCGCGGGCGTTCTCGTTGGACACGGGCACGTCGTACCAGTCCTCGCCCACCTGTTCGCGCTCGCCGAACGCGAAGCTCTCCTCGTAGCTCTCGACCAGCGCGTCGCGGAAGGCGCCGATGACGTTCTCGGCGGCGTCGGCTCTGGAGTCGTCCTCGGATTCCAGCTCCGGGAGCGCGTTCTCGAGGCTGTTCTCGGTCAGGCTGCGACTCGCGTGATCGCGGGCAGCCGACTCGATATTGTGGGCCTCGTCGAACACCGTCACTACCCGCTCGGGCTCACGGTCGAGCCAGCGGAAGAACTGCTCACGGATGTTCGGGTCGAGCAGGTGGTGGTAGTTACAGACCACCAGGTCGACGGCCTCCATCCCCTCCTTCAGCAGTTCGTAGCCACAGAGCTCGCGCTGCTCGGCGTAGGCGTAGATCTCTTCGGGCGTTCGAACCCCCTCGTACAGCCACTCGTAGAACTCGTCGTTGTCCCCGAGCAGGTTGTTGCGGTAATGCTCACAGACGTTCGCCTCGGCCGTGTCGCCGATGCGCTCCTCAACCTCCTCCAGTTCCTCCATCACCGCCTCGCGGGCCTCCGCAGCGGTCGCGTCGCCCTCGCGACTGGCGTCGAGTAGCTCCCGCTGGCGCTGTTCGAGTTCCAGTTTGTCGGCCTCGTTCTCGACGAGTTCGCGCGTCGTGTCCCGCAGCGTCTGGCACTCCTGGTAGTCGACCCCGATATGGCACATCGAGGATTTCCCCTTGAACACTACCGCCCGCAGCGGCTCCTCGTCGTTGATTGCGCGGGCCTCCTCGACGAACTGGCGCATCTGCTGGTGGACGTTCGTCGTGATGACGACCGTCCGGTCCTCCTCACGAGCGTGCTCTAACGCTGGTACCAGCGCCGAGAGCGTCTTGCCGGTCCCCGGCGCCCCCTCGAACAGCACGTCGTCGCCGTCGCCCAGCGCGGCGGCGATGCGGTCCATCGCCTCGCCCTGGTTGGGATAGGGGCTCTCGTACGGGAAGAACCGGCGGGTCGTCTCTGCCACGGGCGTGTTTGGCCCCCGCCGTGCCTAAAGCTCTCGCCTTGGCGCCCCTCGTCCGATGCTCCTCGGCCAGTGGCCCTCGCCCGGCGGCAGACTGGCCCTGTTGGGACGCCGGACTATGATAGATTCACACCATATCCAGTTCTCGAATCCATAATCGGGAGAGGGAAACGGATTCACACCCCTCCGTTTCAACTGGAGATCCGGGCCGACGTCGGCCGTTTCGGGTCGGCACAGCTCCACGTTCAGCGCGACCGCCCCTCAGAAACCCAGCGCAGCGTCCAGCCCCGGGCCGGCGACGACGAACACGAGCGCGAAGCCGACCGCCGCGGCTGGCGGGATGCTGAGATTGTCGTCGATGACGTAGCCGGCGATGACCGGCTTCACGCCGTCTGCAAGCGTCGCACCGGCGGCGCCCACGGCCGCAGCCACCACCCCGATGTGGAGCGGGAGGGCAGCGGTGAGAAACGGCACTGCGAGGGCGAAACAGACCAGGAACATCACCCCGAGCACCCCCACCTCTTTGGCCGTCCCGGCGTCGTTCGAGCCGAGATAGCCCGAGACGGGGTCACCGATGATGAGCATCAACATGGCGGGCAGCGCGAGCTTCGGGGCGAACACGAGCGCCACGAACAGCTGTGAGTAGGCGTAGAGCGCGTAGCCGGCGAGGTTGTCCCGCTCGTAGGAACGTGCCAGCTTGTCGAACAGCTCCCACTCGTAGCCGAGCACCAGGCGGACGAACTCGAGCGCCGTCACGCTCACTGCCAGCGCAACGAGCAGGAACTGGACGCCGCGCCACTCCACCAATCTCAGCAGGTAGAGCACGGGGATACCGACCCCCGAGGCGTGGACCGCGCGACGCTCGAGTTCGCTCATTCGTCGGTTTCGCCGGTATCGACTGTCTCGTATCGGGAGAGCAGCGCCTCGAAGTCGGCGTCGCCGTCCCGCAGCGCATCGAGCTGGCCGGCGAGCTCGCTCGTCGGGAGCCGGGCCTGCGCGCCGGTGTCCCGGTCACGGAGCGTCACCGTCTGGGGGTCGTCCTCCAGGCCGTCCCGGTCGACGGTGACACAGAACGGTGTCCCGACTTCGTCCTGCCGGCGGTAGCGCCGGCCGATGGAGCCGGAATCGTCGCGGGTCGCGTCGAAGCCGGCAGAGCGCAGTGCAGAGACGATCTCGCCGGCCGTCTCGACCAGCGGCTCGTGGTTGCTGACCAGCGGGAAGACGGCGACGTCGGTCGGCGCCATCGTCGGTGCGAGCGAGAGGTAGTTGCGCTCCTCCCCGCCCAGCTGGTCAGTCTCGAGGGCGTGGTCCAGCAGCGTGTAGACGGTCCGGTCTACACCGAAGGAGGGCTCGATGACGTGCGGGGTGATATGCTCGCCCGCCTCCGTCTCCTCCACGACTTCGAAGCCGGCGACGTCGGTGTCGACGGTGTACTCCTCGCTGTCGACGACGACGGTCACATCGTCGTCCTCGAACGCGTCGGGGTTCCGCTCGGCGAGCGTCTCCAGTGCTTCCGCGACGGCACCGGCGTCACCGCCGAACTCGGGGCCGAGCGTCGCCATATCCGGGTCGACGGTCGGCCGCTCGACGGTCCGGGGCTCGTCGTACTGCCTGAAGACGGTGAAGTTCTCGTTGCTGGCCTCGGCGTGTTTCGAGAGGTCGTACTCGCCCCGCGAGGAGATGCCGGCGAGTTCGATCCAGTCGGTGCCGGTCGCGGTGTCGACGAGTGCCTCGGCGTCCCAGCAGTCGACGGCGTAGTGGGCGCGCTCGCCCGGGAGATGCTGCCGGAATCGGAACTTCTCGGTGTCGATGCCGATGCGCTCGTACCACTCCTGGGTGACGCCGAGGTAGTAGGCGATCCACGCCGAGGAGACGATATCGTCGTCGACGGCCCCGGCGACGGTCGTCTCGACGTAGCCCACCTCGGCGGACTCCGGTTCGGCCTGTTCCACAGCGGGGTAGAGCCGGATCGACACGTCCGCGACGCGCTCCAGCGGCGGTTCGTCCTCCTCCGGGTCGATGAACTGCTCCAGTTCGGCCTGTGTCAGCTCTCGGACGCGGATGAGGCCGCGCCGCGGGGAGATCTCGTTCCGGTAGGCCGGGCCGATCTGGGTGACGCCGAAGGGAAGCTTCCCGCGGGCGTACTCCTTTAGCCGCGGAAACTCCACGAAGATGCCCTGGGCGGTCTCCGGGCGGAGATAGCCCGGCTGGCCCGTCCCGGGGCCGATACTCGTCTCGAACATGAGGTTGAACTCCTCGACCGGCTGGTCGGCGAGCTGGGCGCCACAGGCCGGACAGGGCAGCTCGTGGTCGGCGACCAGTTGGGCGATTTCATCCGGTTCGAGCGCCTCCGCGTCCTCCAGATCGGTAGCGCCCTCGACGAGGTGGTCCGCGCGGTGGGACTCGCCACACTCGGCACACTCGACGAGCATGTCGTCGAACCCATCCAGATGACCTGAGGCCTCGAACACCGGTTCGGGGAGGATCGTCGGCGCCGCGATCTCCTCGTTGTCCTCACGGAGCGCGAACCGGTCCCGCCAGGCGCTCTCGACGTTGCGCTTGAGCGCAGCGCCCCCGGGGCCGAACGTGTAGAACCCGGCGACGCCGCCGTAGGCCTCCGCGGTCGCGAAGAAGAACCCACGGCGTTTGGCGAGTTCGACGACGTCGACCTGCGTGCCCATCAGACGGCCTCCAGCAGGTGGCTATCCCGGACGACGCCGGCGAGCTCGCCGCCGCCGAGCACCGGGAGCTGCTCGATGTCGTTGCTTAGCATCAGCTTCGCGGCGTCCTGTGCGGTTTTGCGCCCGGAGATCGTCACGACGTTCTCGGTCATGAACGTGGAGACGGGCTCGACGGGGAACTCGACGTTCCGGGTCGGGATGTAGCGGTTCCCGACGGACTGGATGCTCTCCCACTTCCAGTCCTCGTCGTCGCCGGCCATCGCGGCACCGGCGTCCTCCTCGCCCTCGACGACTCGCGCGACGGCGACGATGTCGACTTCGGTCAGCATGCCGGACATCTCCCCTTTGTCGTCGAGCACGATGGTGTACGGGACGTTCGCGAGGCCGATCTCCCGCTCGGCGACGGGCAACGGCGTCCCCTCGTAGGTCGCGTTGATGTCGTCGCGACAGAGATCACGGACGTCGACGTCGGCCTCGATGTTCCCGCGCGCGATAGTCCGAACTATGTCCGTGATGGTGATGATGCCAGCAAGCGACTTCCCGTTCTGCTCCTCGACGACCGGGATACGGCGACTCTCGGTCGACCGCATCAGCTCCGCGACCTCCTCGAGCGTCGCGTCGGGCGTGGTCGTCGATACTTCGCGCATCACCAGCGCGAGGTCGTCCTCGTTGGGGTGTTCGATGAGGTGATCGCGGGAGACGAGACCGCGGTACCCGCCACCCTCCCCCAGCACCGGTACCGATGAGAACTTGCGCTCCTGGAGGTACTCGAGCACATCGTCGCGAGAACCCGGGAGTGAGACGGTTACGAGCTCTGATCCCGGTGTCATGGCGTCGGCTACTTTCATAGGGCCGTCTTCTCCGCGGGCCCCCTTGTACTCTGCGAAGGTGTGTGGCCACAGGGCAGGGCCACTCTGGGAAGGTACACGCGGGTGAGAATCGCGCGATCGAACGTCTCCGCAACGGTAGGCGGACGCGGAAGCTGCTCGGAGAATCACCAGTCGAAGACGCCGGCCCCGCCGAGTCCTGCACCGGCTTTGCGGACGCGTCGCCGGGTCGTGTTCGCGAGCGCAGGGAGGCCGAGTCGGGAGCGGTTGGCCGTCGACGGAGGCATCGACTCGGAACTCCAGTCGTTATCCTCGATGGGGTCCCAGGAACGCGTGGAGTCGAGTTCGGCCACGTCGCTCGGCGTTTTGAACTCGACATATTTTAGCTCGCTCGTGGCAAACGTGCGGGCCTGCATCGTGCCCGAGTCCGACACGATCTCGGTGGAGCACTCCCTGGACCCGTCGTTCCCCGCTGGCCTGGTGAGGTAGCGTTCGTCGCCGTCCGGGAACGTCTTCACCCCTCCACGGAGCGAGCCCCGGGTGGCGCCTCTCCTGGCCGGAGCCTGTCAGCCGACGAGGCGGTTAGCCCGTCCGCGATAGCCCCGGTCCCGCACCGCACCTGCTGGACTTCGATTGCGCGCCAGTTCCGGAACTCGTTCTCGCCGGCGGACACCGCCGACGCCACGCTGACGCCCAACCTCAGTGTGTCGCCCTCACAGCGACCCTGATCGTTTGTAGAAACCGTCGCTGATTCACTCGACAGCCTCGTAACTGCCCGTTCCCGACATAGCCGTCCGATCAGCACCCGGCCTACTTTGTGTAAACTGTCGAATCTCTCTCAACAGTTTTCGCCGATATGTTCAGCCCCGAACTGTTTGCCGGGTTGGGATTATGGCTGGGTGACGCACAAAGCGACGGGCTTATGAGGTTATGCGTGTGTTGTTGTAACATGGCACCGGGCACGGTTCAGGGCGACGATGAGGTAATGGGATCGCTCGACGACGCCGAGTTCGTCATTGCCGATCTCGGCCAGGAAGAGGCGTGGCTTTCCGTGGAAGAGTCTGATGCGCCGATTGTCGCGGAGTGGGCGTAGCCGCTGACGGTCGGAACCTCCCGTTCGACCGCTACTCAGTCGGGCGCCGGTGCGGGGCGCCGATGACGGACCGCCGCTACGGCTTCACCGTCCCCCGTACCCACCCTACATTTCCGTTTTTCTGCTGTTGTCCAGTGACCGGCGGATACCGTCCGTCGAACAGGTTTTCCGGATTTTCGGGTACATTAGCGGCTCATTCCGGAGACACTCCTCACCCGTGGGCGCCGAGTAATTGCGGTGCGGAACGCAGCACGCGCGAGACGTCCGGGTGGTGATTCTCATCGAGCGAACTCCGTTGGCCCACACCGGGGGCACCCGTCGTCCGACTCGGACGATTCCCCCATGCGTCCGATCCACCTACATTCCGGCCCGGCCTCGCCGTTCCCTCGCGTCGCAGTGAGCCACCGCGCCACCGACTGGAAGGTTTTTGTCCTCGACGCCGTTGGATAGCCGTATGGATTACCGCGAACTCTCGCCCGACCGCGAGTTCATGGCTCGCCTCGAAACCGGCGCCGACTGGCGCGAGGAGATCGAGAGCCTGGCCGTCGACGAGGAGGTCGACGCCGCCTGGTTCCACGCGATGGGCGCGGTACAGGACGCGGTTGTCTGGTTCTACGACCAGCAGGAAGGGGAGTACGAGGCCGTGACGTTCGAGGAGCCCCTGGAGGTCGCCGCCTGCGTCGGCAACGTGTCGCTACTGGACGGGGAGCGCTTTGCGCATACCCACGCCGTGCTCTCCCGGCCGAGCGGGCAGTCGCTCGCGGGCCATCTGGACGCCGGTACGGTGTTCGCCGGTGAACTGTATATGCGCACGTTCGAGGAGCCCCTCGTTCGGGAACACGACGAGGAGACCGACCTGGACCTCTGGCTGTGAGGGGGAGCGAGCGGTCGCCTGACGTATCGACGGGGGAAGCATGAAGCAGGCGGACGAGCGCTACTTCGAGCGCATCGAGGACCGCCTCGACGAGGCGTTCGACCGCGCCGAGCGCGCGCGCGAACAGGGATACGATCCAAAAACCGAGATCGAGATCCCGGTCGCCCGCGACATGGCCGATCGGGTCGAGAACATCCTCGGCATCCCCGGCGTCGCCGAGCGGGTCCGCGAACTCGAACAGCAGATGGGCCGCGAGGAGGCGGCGCTGGCGCTCGTCGAGGACTTCGTCGACGGCAGCGTCGGCAATTTCGATAGCCGGGAGGGGAAAGTCGAGGGGGCGGTCCGGACCGCCGTCGCGCTGCTGACCGAGGGTGTGGTCGCCGCTCCCATCGAGGGGATCGACCGTGCAGAGCTCCTGAAAAACGACGACGGCACGGAGTTCATCAACGTCTACTACGCGGGGCCGATTCGCTCGGCGGGCGGGACCGCACAGGCGCTCTCGGTGCTCGTCGCCGACTACGCCCGTTCGCTGCTGGGTATCGAGGAGTTCCACGCCCGGAGCGATGAGGTCGAGCGCTACGCCGAGGAGATCGCACTCTACGAGAAGGAGACGGGGCTGCAGTACACCCCGAAGGACAAGGAGACGAAGTTCATCGCTGAGCACCTGCCAATCATGCTCGACGGCGAGGCCGCCGGCGACGAGGAGGTGTCGGGCTTCCGGGACCTCGAACGGGTCGACACCAACTCCGCCCGCGGGGGGATGTGTCTCGTGCTCGCGGAGGGGATCGCACTCAAGGCCCCGAAGATCCAGCGCTACACCCGCCAGCTCGACGAGGTCGACTGGCCGTGGCTGCAGGACCTCATCGACGGCAACTACGCCGACGACGCCGGGACGGACGAGGACGACGAGAGCGAGACGGTCGAGCAGCGCGACGGCGACGCGGACGACGCCGCGGAACCTGCCGAGCAGGAGGGCCCGGTCCGGCCTGGCCCGACAGGGAAATATCTCCGGGACCTCATCGCGGGCCGTCCGGTGTTCGGCCACCCCTCCGAATCGGGTGGGTTCCGTCTGCGCTACGGTCGCGCCCGGAATCACGGCTTCGCAACAGCGGGTGTCCACCCCGCAACGATGCATCTCGTCGACGACTTCCTCGCGACGGGGACACAGATCAAGACCGAACGACCGGGGAAGGCGGCAGGGGTCATCCCCGTTGACTCCATCGAGGGCCCGACAGTTCGGCTGGCTAACGGCGACGTCCGGCGCATCGACGACCCCGCGGAGGCGCTGGAGATCCGCAACGGCGTCGACGAGATTCTCGACCTCGGGGAGTATCTCGTGAACTACGGCGAGTTCGTCGAGAACAACCACCCGCTCGCGCCGGCGTCCTACGCCGTCGAATGGTGGGAACAGGAGTTCTCCGCTGCCGGCGTCGACGTCCAGGCGCTGCGGGACGACCCACACGTCGATCTGGACTCGCCGGACCAGACGCCGGCGCTGGAGTGGGCCGAGGCGTACGACTGCCCCCTGCATCCGGAGTATACGTATCTCTGGCACGACGTGACCGTCGCGGAGTACGACGCGCTCGCTAGTGCCGCCGCCGGGGGCGAGTTCGCCGACGACGGCGCGCTGCTGCTCGACCGAACCGACGACGTGCAACGCGCGCTCGAACGCCTCATCATCGAGCACACCCAGACCGACGAGACGCTCAGGGTGCCCGAGCACCGCGCACTGTTGCGCTCGCTCGGGGTCTCCGAGGAGCTGGAACGGAGCTGGGAGCCCGCGGACCTGAGCGAGCGCGCGCGGACGTGGGGCGCCGAGGATGAGGACGGTTCGATCGCGGATGGCGGCCTCGCCGCCCCCGACGACGACGATTCCGGGCCGGACCCATCGACGCATTCAGCGACCGAGACCGCAGTCCCGCTCCCCGGTACCAACGCTATCGAGGCGGTCAACGAGGTCGCGCCATTCCAGGTACGCGAGCGTGCACCGACCCGCATCGGCAACCGGATGGGTCGCCCGGAGAAGTCCGAGAGCCGGGATCTCTCGCCAGCGGTCCACACGATGTTCCCGATCGGCGAGGCTGGCGGCAGCCAGCGTGACGTGGCCAAGGCCGCCAAGGAGCGAACCGACCGTGGGCGCGGGAAGATCGAGGTGAGCATGGGGGACCGGCAGTGCCCTGACTGCGGCGAGCACACCTACCGGAACCGCTGTCCGGAGTGTGAGGCCCACACCGAGCCCCACTTCGAGTGCGACGACTGCGGCATCGTCGTCGAACCCGACGAGTCAGGCCGGGTCATCTGCCCCCGGTGTGAGTGGGAGGTCGAGAGCCCCACGGAGCAGCTGATCGACCTCAACGCCGAGTACCACGACGCGATGGAGAACATCGGCGAGCGCGAGGGGAGCTTCTCCATCCTGAAGGGCGTACAGGGGCTGATGTCGGCCAACGAGACGCCAGAACCGATGGAGAAGGGCGTGCTCCGGGCGAAACACGATGTCTCCTCGTTCAAGGACGGTACCGTGCGATACGACATGACGGACCTGCCCGTCACGTCGGTCCGGCCCGAAGAGCTGGATACCACCGCCGAGCAGTTCCGCGGCCTGGGCTACGAGGAGGATATCGACGGTGAGCCGCTGCGCCACGACGACCAGCTCGTCGAGCTGAAGGTACAGGACATCGTCCTGCCCGACGGCGCCGCTGAGCACATGATGCGCACGGCGGATTTCGTCGACGACCTGCTCGAGCGGTTCTACGGCCTCGAGCCGTTCTACGACGTGGACGATCGCCAGGAGCTGGTCGGCGAACTCGTCTTCGGGATGGCGCCCCACACCTCCGCGGCCGTGGTGGGCCGGGTTGTCGGCTTCACGAGTGCGGCGGTGGGGTACGCGCACCCGTACTTCCACGCGGCGAAGCGCAGGAACTGCTTCCACCCGGACACCAAACTCTGGTTCCGTGACGAGGACGGCTCGTGGCGCCACGACGACATTCAGACGCTCGTCGAGGAGCGTCTTGACCCCGAGACAGCGGAGCAGGACGATTTCGGCACGCTGGTCCAGGAACTCGACGGCGACCTGTTCGTCCCGTCCATCGACGACGAGGGGAACGAGGTGGTGAAACCAGTCGAGGCGGTGAGCAAACACCCCTCGCCCGAACATCTGGTTCGTGTCGAAACGCGGAGCGGGCGGGAGATTACGGTGACGCCGGATCACGAGATGCACGTCTTTGCTGGCGAACTACGGTCGAAGCACGCGTCAGAACTGACCGAGGACGATAACCTCGTCAAACCCGACCATCTCGACTCGATCTCCACAGGAAGGGCGGAGCAGTTCGACCTGTTGGAGAAGTTCATCCAATGCGAGGAAATCGACAACAGCCGGTTGATGCTCAAAGGACTGGAGAAAGACCTGCTATACGAACTCTTCACTGAGTCACTCGCCAAGGAGTACGAGGGTACGTTCTATCCGCTCAAGAGCACGGCCGATGCCTTGGGACTGACGAAAAAGGGTCTCAGCAATTACCTATACCGAGAAAGCATTCCAGCAGAACTGCTACTCCAGCTCTTCGACTCCGTCGACGAACTGCTCGCGTACGTCCCGGAAGACGTTCGTCTGGGCATGAAGCGGGATGGACCGGATATGAACCGGTACGTCGAGCTCAACGAGCCCGTCTCGACTCTGCTCGGCTACTACGCAGCCGAAGGGTTTGCCCGGGAGCAGGAAACTCCGAAAGGGACGATTCACCAGACGACAATCTGCGGAACGGAGGCGGAACCTCGTGAGTTCTTCGTAAAGACCCTTCGAGAGGAGTTTGGTGTCGAGCCGTACCGTGAGAACGACGCGAAGATCACTGTCTCGGGACGGCTTCTGCGATCGTTCTTCGACACCGTTCTTGATGCTGGAGTGACTGCAGACTCGAAACGCGTTCCGCACGCAATCTTCGACGCCCCTGAACGGATCGTTGCTGCGTATCTCCGTGGGTACTTCAGCGGCGACGGGGCAGCATCGACGAACGCTACTGTCGTCACCGCGACGACCGTCAGTCGGGAACTGAAAGAGGACCTATTCGCCCTCCTCACGAGGCTCGACATCGTCGCCAGCGTCGATATCACGGAACCCTCCCCACTGTGTGAATACTTCCCTGAGTATTACGAGATTGACAGCCAGGAACAGTCGGCTCGCCGGTACAAGTTTTCCATCAGTTCGGAAGACGCAGTCGAGTTTGCGGAACGTGTTGGATTCCACCTCTCACGGAAGAGCGAAACCCTCGCAGAGCAAATTTCTACACGGGAGACCCAGACCCGTCGAGCCTTCGACGGAGGCCATGATGATTATCTGGTCGAGGAGGTTTCGACCGTAGAGTACGTCGAGAGCGATGTCGAGCATACGTACTGCTTGACTGTTGAGGATACCCACTCCCTGATTGCGAACGACACCTCGCAAAAGCAGTGCGATGGTGACGAAGACTGCGTCATGCTCCTCCTCGACGGCCTGCTCAACTTCTCGAAGGAGTTCCTCCCCGATCAGCGTGGTGGGCGGATGGACGCACCCTTGGTCATGTCCTCCCGCATCGATCCCTCGGAGATCGACGACGAGGCCCACAACATGGACATCGTCCGCCAGTACCCCGCCGAGTTCTACGAGGCGACGCTCTCGATGGAGGACCCGGAAGCCGTCGAGGACCTCGTCCAGCTCGGCGAGGATACGCTCGGAACCGACGAGGAGTACCACGGGTTCGACCACACCCACGACACCACCGATATCGCGCTCGGGCCGGACCTCTCGGCGTACAAGACGCTGGGGGACATGGAGACCAAGATGGACGCCCAGCTCGAACTCTCCCGGAAGCTCCGGGGCGTCGACGAGACGGACGTCGCCGAGCGGGTCATCGAGAACCACTTCTTGCCGGACCTCATCGGCAACCTTCGGGCGTTCTCCCGCCAGGAGACCCGCTGTCTGGACTGCGGGGAGAAGTACCGCCGGATGCCCCTCACCGGCGACTGCCGGGAGTGTGGCGGCCGGATGACGCTCACCGTCCACGAGGGCTCGGTGAACAAGTACATGGACATCGCCATCGAGGTGGCCGAGGAGTTCGGCTGCCGGGACTACACGAAACAGCGCCTGGAGGTGCTCGAACGCTCCCTGGAGTCGGTGTTCGTCAACGACAAGAACAAGCAGAGCGGGATCGCGGACTTCATGTAGGCGCCGCGGCGTTTTCCGCGCCGGTCCGACACAGCGCCGGCCCACCTCAGTTCAGGTCGAGATCCTCGATCCGGTAGCTCCCGTCGTCGTCCAGAAAGGTCACTTCGCCGTTGTCCCGGAGCCGCTGCAGCTGTTGGCGCATTTTCTCCCTGACGTGATTGTTGTCCGGGAATTCGGCGGCGAGGGAGCACTCGGAGAACGCGTAGAACTGCTGAATCGTCAGCACCTCGTCACCGGTTTCGAGACGATAGCGGTGAAGCTCCTGTCGGACGGCGTCGAGCCAGGCGGCCATACCGCTTCGAGTGATCGATTGATCAAAAGTACCCGGGTCGCTACTGCTTGCCGACATGCAACCCTGCTCCCGGCTTTTCGGTCTCTCGCTGCTAACGACCGTCCATGTCCACCGAAAAGATTGGTACAACTATCGACACGACCGTGGACGACGAGAACGGCGAGGTGCTCGGCGAAATCCGGGGGCGCAGGGCGGACGGCCCCGCCGTCACCACTCGCGAGGGTATCGATGCACTCTCTATCGAACACGAGCGCGCGGGCCACGAGTTCGGCGAGGCCGAACTGCTCTGGCGCGGTGTCGACTGTGGCAAACTCGGGGACATTGGGGATATCCCCGACCAGTGCCCCGCCTGTGGCGCCGACCGGATGGCGCTGTACTACTGGACTGTGGACTGAGAACGAACAGTTCGACTCCTTTTACTCAACATAGCCGAGGTCCCGGAGCCGCTCCTGGGTCTCCTCGTCCATATCTTCGAGCGCCTCGTCGGTCACCTCGGCGTCGTCGGCGCCGGTCCACGCGCCGCCGATATCGGTCTCGAACGACGCCAGGGATGCCTCAACCTCGGTGATGGCCTCGTCGTCGACGGCCCCTCGTCCCGTCGAGCCTTCGTCGTTCCCACCGGCGAGGTTCTCCGTCTCGTCCGGGTCCGAATCGAGCCGGAACGCTTCGTCCTCGATGCGGTCGACGCGGACGTATTTCGCGTCAGGGCGGCGCGCGGCGCGCATGCGTGCGTAGAACCGTGAGTCCTCGTCCAACTCGACACCGGCTGCGGCGGCCTTCTCCTCCAACTGTTTGAGTTCGACGACGGGCCGGGAGTACTCCACGAACCCGGTATCGCCGCCGGATGCGGCGGCCTGTGCTGGGTCGGCGTCCTCGACGCCGTCGAACTGGCGGTAGGATGAGGAGAGCAGCGAACGGGTCGGGTCGAACGGGACCGCCTCCTCGTCGGGTGCGGCTGCGGTCGGCTGCGCGTCGAAGCTGTCGAGGACTGTGTGGTAGAGGTCGACCAGTTCGACGGTGTCCTCGCGTTCTCCCGTCTTCATATCGGGATGTTTGATCATCAGCGGGACGTTGATAATCGGGTCGTAGAGCCCGAACTCGTGGCCGTAGAGCCCGTGTTCGCCGTGTAGTTCGCCGTGGTCCGAGGCCACGACGACGACGGTGTCCTCCCAGCGGTCGGTCCGCTTCAGCCAGTCGAACAGACGGGTGAGCTGTGAGTCGATGTGGGCGATTTCGGCGTCATAGAGCGCGCGGATATCTTCGAACTCCTCCTCGCTGATGTCGCGTGCGCCGGAGTTGAACTCCTTCGAGTTCTGGCAGACTTCAGTCGAGTCGACGCCGGGGGCGAACTCTTCGCGGAACTCCGTCGGCGGGTGGTAGGGGAGATGAGCGTCCATCAGGTTGATGAACGAGAACCAGCTCTCGTCGTCGTTGTCCTGCTCGGCCTTCTCGATGAACCCCTTCGTCCGGTCGACAGCGTGGGGGGTTTTCGAGTCGGCGCCCTCAGCGGAGCTGAAGTACTCGTGGGCGGTGTTGCCGAGGCTGACCAGCTTGTCGGCGACGGTCCGCAGCCGGGGGTTATCGTTGAGTACGCGCCACAGCTTCGCCAGCGGCCCCGAGAGCAGGTCGCCGGGCATCACCTCGAAGAAGTTGTCCTGGTCGTCGAAGCCGTCGGTGAGGTGGGTGTAGGGGGTGATCCAGGCGTTCGAGGAGTAGCAGGCAGTGTCGTGCCCTTCGGCGGAGAGCGACTGTGCCAGCGTCGTCGCCCCCTCGAGATACGGGTTCTCCTGGTTGGCGCCGTGCTGGGAGGGGTACATCCCGGTGAACATCGAGGCGTGGACCGGCAGCGTCCACGGCGCGGGTGCGACGGCGTTCTCGAAGACGGTCGCCTCCTCGGCGAACGCGTCGAGGCCGGGCGTGGTGTCGCGCTGGTAGCCGTACGGGCCGAGATGGTCCTTTCGCACGGTGTCCATCACCACGAAGAGGACGTTCGGGGACGAGCCGCTGGACATACCCGGGGTTGGTGCACTCGGGTGGATAAGCTTCCTGTTCTGGCTTTGGGCTGGCGCCACTCCGTCGGGCTGTACCAATCCTACTCGTCCTGGCTCACTCTCGGCCGAAACAAACCCTCTCGGGCTGAGTTGACCACCGGTCCCGGGCCTGTTCGGAGGACTATGATTGACTGTGCCGGGGAGACGCTCCACGACGTCCGGGTGGTGATGCGGACCGAGAGCACCCGAGCGGAGAACGTGGAGTGGTTCCCTGGGCCCTCCCGTGGCGTCGTCTGCAACGCTCGTGTGTCCGAGACGGCGACGCGGATGAGCAACGCGAAATTTCGGGCTGTGGTGCCATCGTCGCCGGCGGGATCCTTCGGCGTCTACAGCACTCGCCGGGCCGTCACCTTTGAGTGCCGGCTCGCTTCGCTCGCCGTTTCCCACCGACTGCGACCGCACGCTCACGGGTCACATACGTTCCCCGTTCGCGTATCGAGGGAGTTTGCCGGCTCGCTTCGCTCGCCGTTTCCCACCGACTGCGACCGCACGCTCACGGGTCACATACGTTCCCCGCTCGCGTATCGAGGGAGTTTGCCGGCTCGCTTCGCTCGCCGTTTCCCTCCCTCGGACTACTCGAACAGCCCCTCAGTGAGCACCTCACAGCCGTCTTCAGTTACGATGAGGCTGTGTTCGGCCTGTGAGACGAGCCTTCCGGCCTCCTCTTTCAGCACCGGATACCCTTTGATGGCACCGTCGGCTTTCAGTCGGCGCAGGGCCATCGCGGGTCGCGGCGTGTCCAACCAGCGCGCCGCGAAGGGGAGCCCGTCGAACTCCGACGTGATCTGCTCGAGCGCCTGCCGGGCCGCGCGGTCCCGTACCGAGCGCTCCTCCTGGAGTTCGAAGATCTGTTCGTGGCTCCCCTCGCCGACCTTCCCGCTGCCGTCGGTGGCGAACGGCTCGATGGCGACGACCTGGCCCGCCTCCAGCTCCGCCGAGCGCTCGACGCCGCGGTTGGGGATCGACGGGCCCGTGTGGGCGTCGTAGCGCGCCAGGCCGTGGCCCGAGAGGTTCAGCACCGGCGAGTAGCCGTAGCCGCCGATGACGTCCTCGATGGCCTGCCCGACGACGCCGACCTCGACGCCGGCGGCGACCTCGTCGACGGCCGCCTCCAGGGCCTGTTGTGCGGCCTCGACCAGCTCATCGTCCCCCGAGAAGTCAATCGTGACCGCGGCGTCGGCGATGTACCCGTCGACGTGGACCCCGATGTCCAGACAGACCATGTCGTCCTCGCCGAACGTTTTGTCGTCGTCGGCTTCGGGGGTCGCGTGGGAGGCCTCCTCGTCGATACTGATGTTGACGGGGAACGCGATATCGCCGCCCAGTTCGAGGATCCGGGCCTCCGCGGACTCCGCGACCTCCAGGTGGCTCGCGCCGGGTTCGACGAGTTCGCGGCTCTCGTTCATCACGGTGGTCAGAATCTCGCCAGCTTCGCGATGTTTCTCGACCGCTTCCTCGCTCAGGTCTCCGTAGCTCATTACGGAGTGATTGGCCCGACGGTGGCAAAGGGGTTGCGGGTATCGGGCGAACGGCGACAGCTCGAAACGCGACGAAACCTATCGCGTCGCCGTACTGGTCTGCATCCCGTCGGAGTTGAACGCGGCGCCGGTGCCGT
>NZ_JAZKRY010000035.1:0-28728 GCF_036626355.1 Halolamina sp.
CGTTCGACACCGTCGATGCAACGATTCGCAGTAATCACTATGAGTCGGTACCCTGACGTTGTCGGAGAACGGCCTACTCGGGAGGTTGACCACGGCTGAGGAGTCGGACGGTTCGGACCGGAGGGAAGGTTTCTGCCGTCGCTACCCACCAGCACTCCTCAGAAGAGCAGCGGAGATTATCGACCGCGAGTGGCTCCGTCAACTCCTCGGCGCTGTGGAAGCGCCGACCCTCGTCGACACCGAGCCAACAGCGTTCCCGGATGGTCCGGTCGTGGATGACCGGCTCGTCCGCTGGTCGGGCACTTTCGATGTCCACGGCGCTCGCCTCCCCCCTGCCTGGTGCCTTCCCCGTGTCAATCCGCCTCAGTGAGAACCTCGGGCTGCTTGAGCGTCGTCGGGTCGCCATCGAGAGTGAGCACGACGACCAGCATAGTCAGTGCGACGAACCCGACACAGAGCAGATACTCCCCACTGACACCGACCGCCGAGGCAAGCGGCAACGCCACAAGCGGGCCGAGCGTCGACCCGAGGTCGCCGAACACGTTGTAGACGCCGCCGAGTTTCCCAACGTCGCCACCGGGTGCGATATCGCCCAGATACGCCATCAGCGGCGGGCCCGTCCCGCCGACGCCGATACCGATGATGGCGACGCCGACCACAGTTCCCATTACGGTGGGCAGGAGGCCTAGCACGGCGAAGCCGAGGCCGAACAGCCCCAGCGCCGGGATGACGGTGTAGGTCCGGGAGGGCAGCGAGTCAGAGAGACGGCCGACCCCGAGGTTGGTGATGGACATCGAGAGGACGGAGACGGCCATCACGATACCGCTGACGCCGGTCTCCGCCAGCGCGCCGATCGCGATGTTGTGCTCCTGGGTGTAGAGGACGACCGTCGAGAGCAACACGCCAGCGTAGAGAAAGCGGATCGAGAAGTTGGCGAAGCCGATTCCGAGCACACGCACGTCGGCACGCACCACGCGCGGGAGGTCACGCAACCGGGTCGTCGCCGAGACGTCGCTGTCGATGTTCGGCAGGACGAGGAAGGCGACGACGGCGGCGAACAGCCCCGCGACGCCAGCGACGAGGAACGCCGTCGCGTAGCCGTGCGTGTCGGTGAGCAGGCCGCCAACGATGAGCCCGGTCGGAAACCCAAGGCTCTGCCCGCCACGCATATAGCCGACCCACTTCCCACGGTTCTCCGACGTCGTGACGTGGGTGACGGTGGTGAACGCACCGACGAAGACGAACGCGGAGCCGACCCCCCAGCAGGCCCGCGAAATGAAGAACAGCGACGCACTGGAGAGCGGAATCGGCCCGGGATCGAGCGCCAGCACGTAGCCGAAGGGGACCATCCCCTGGACGACGAAGCCGACGAGCATCGGCCGGCGCGTCCCGAACCGGTCGAGCACGTCACCGGCCGGCGTGTTGAGCAGCAGCCGAGTGAAGCGGTTGACCGAGAGAATCAGACCGACGACGAACGGAGCGATCCCCAGCAGCGTTCCGAGGGTCGGCAGCGTGGGGAACGCGACGCCGCCGCCGACGCCGCCGAAGAAGACGCCCGCGATGACCGCGCCGACGACGACCGGGACGCTCGGCTCCTCGTCGTCGATTGCCGGCTGTGAGAGCGTCGGCAGTTTCACGGTCGAGATTGATAGCGGCGTGGTTTACTTTCACCGGTTCAGCGACTGTACGGGAGGAGGTACCAGGGGACTCCAGCCTGGTGAGGTACGCTTACCAGGCGTACTCCTCGCGCGGGTCGACCGAGTCGACTTCGCGGTCGAAGACGTGCTCGCCGTCGACGAACACGTGCTTGGTTCGGGTGTCGACACGCCAGAACTCGCCGTCCCAGACCGCGATGTCGGCGTCGGTGCCCTCGGCGAGTGTGCCGACGCGATCCTCGATTCCGAGGATTTCGGCCGCGTTCGTCGTGACCGTATCGAGCGCGGCTTCCGCCGGCAGCCCCTCCCGGACGGCGAGGCCGACACAGACGTCGAGATGTTGCTGAGGCAGGACGGGCGCGTCCGTCTGGATGGCGATTTTCACCCCCTCGTTGTGGAGTATCCTCGGCGTCTCGAAGGTGATGTTACGCAGTTCGTACTTGCTGGCCGACGAGATCGAGGGGCCGACGACCGCCGGCACGTCACGCGAGGTGAACTCGTCGGCGATGAGGTGGCCTTCGGTGGCGTGTTCGATCGAAACGTCCTCAATGTCGAACTCCTCGACGATGCGGAACACCGTGCGGATGTCGTCGGCGCGGTGAGCGTGGACCCGGAGCGGCAGGTCACCGGTGAGCACGCGCGAGAGGTTCTCCATCCCCAGGTCGCGCTCGAAGCTTTCGTCTTCGTCCTCGGCGTCCTGCTTCTGCTCGAGGTAGTCCTCGGCCTCCATCAGCTTCTGGCGGAGGGTGGCGGCGACGCCCGGTCGGGTGGAGGGCTGGCGATCGTGGTTCTCGCCGTGGAACCGCTTTGGGTTCTCTCCCATCGCGGCCTTCATCCCGTCTTCCCGGATGAGCATCTCGTCGGCGAGATCGCCGTAGGTTTTCACCGAGACGATGATGCCGCCGATGACGTTGCCCGAGCCCATTCGGGTTGAGACGCTGGTGACGCCGTTCTGGAACGCGTATTTCAGCTCCTCGTCGTGCGGGTGGAAGCCGTCGAGCGCGCTGACGTGGGGTGTCGTCGCGGAGGTGCCCTCGTTGAAGTCGCCGTCCTCGGGTTCGGCCCACTCGGCCATCCCCGCGTGGGAGTGGGCGTCGATGAGCCCCGGCGTGACGTGTGCGCCGTCGACGTCGATTTCAGCCGCGTCCGCAGGTGCGTCAACGTCGTCAGACTTCGTCTGACTGGCTGACGAGAGAATCTCGTCAACGTCGCCGACTGCGGCGATCTTCCCGTCCTCGATAAGTACGTCGCCCTCCACCGTTCCCTGTTCGGTTTGTGTATGGACGACGCCGTTTCGGATAACTCGCATAGCTTGCAATCGAGACGGCCACACTAATGGTTTCGGTTCGAAGCAGGATACACGGACACGTACTCCTGGCGGCCCTGGGTTCGAGATTTTGCCGTACTCACTGGGTTACGTACGAAGCTCTGGATCACGCGAACTGGCGGAGGAGAACCTACCGGGCCGGCGGCTGGTACATCGATACCGCCGTCTCGGTGTCGGATGGCCCCGCGAGCTCCATCCGAAAGGGTGCGTTTCCAATCCGGCAGTACGGCTGTAGTTTCCAGCCAAGAGTGGACGGGAGTTCTCTCCAGCACGTCGGACGACCAGTCTCTAATCGCCCGTCTGAGCGACTCGAACAGGATTTCCGGCCGGGGAAGACGTGACTCCGTGATGTGCATGTGATAGCCTCTCAGTCCTTGGGTAGAATTAAGTGCAACCAGTCCGAGCCTGTTGACAGGTCGACCAATGCGCCTCTCGACAGCCACCACAGGACTCGCCCGCTCCAATAGTGGGGGGTTCTGCAAGACCGGTGAGGGCCGGTCCGGCTATATCGGGATGCGTATTGTACGCCCGCAGGTTCGATCCGGCCCGCTCGCAGCGTGACGCCGGTTTCACGGCGGCTGGGTCGGTGCGAACCTGCACTTTCCTGAGCCGTCTCTCACGCGCGGGCCAACTCTCACGGGAGCTGGTCCCCCAGCACGTTCGACTCGTGGTGGGAGTCTGCGATGAGCACCAAAAGCTCCGATGGGTCGGCGGCACGACCCCGCCCCGTCGGAATCGATTGCACAGTTAGCGTCCCCCGCAACGCGACCGGCGACCTCGAAAGCGGTGTCCGCACCCGCCTGGAGGGCGTCGACGGCGTCGTCGACGTCGAGGAGGTCGACCTCGACGGCATCCGGCCCGGGCTGAACGACCTCACCGTCGAGGTGTCAGTCGAACTCCGGGTCGACGGCGTCGACGACCTCGCCTCGCGGCTCGAGGATCGGTTCGGCGTCGAGGAGGCGAAGGTGTTGCGGAGAAAGGGGCCGCCGCGGTGACCGCCGTAACGTTAGTTGACCCCGTTCACACGCGCTGGACCGGTCGCGCGGTGGTGCACGGAGACGGCGGAAGGGCAAGGCAGTAGTCCGTGGGGCTGGTACCGTTCCCATGAGCGTACTGGAGGACGCCCGTGCCATCATTGCGGCCGGCGGCGTCTGTGACGCCTGTCTCGGCCGAGTGTTCGCCGACCGGAGTCACGGGCTCACGAACCGCGAGCGGGGGCGCTCGCTCCGCATCACCATCGGACTGGAGGACGACGAGGAGCCGGGGTTCGTCGATCCGGACGAGTGCTGGGTCTGTGAGGGCTACTGCGGCGCCTTCGAAGCGTGGGCCGAACGCGCAGCGGCCGCCGTCGAGGGGACCGAGTTCGAGACGTACCAGGTTGGCACCCGGCCGCCTGCACTGATCGAGGAGAACGAACGGATGCTCCGCGAGGAGGCCGGGCTGCCGGCCGACGCCGGCGAGAAGTTCAACAGCGAGTTCAACCGCGAAGTGGGCAAGCGTGTCGGCGCCATCACCGGCGGCGAAGTAGATTTCGGCCGTCCCGACGTGCAGTTCCTGCTCGACCTCGCCGAGGACGAGGTGGAGGCCGACATCAACTCCGCATTCGTCTACGGCCGCTACCGGAAGCTCGAACGCGGCATCCCGCAGACCAAATGGCCCTGCTCGGCCTGCAAAGGCAGCGGTCGGCAGGGTCGCGAGCCCTGTCCGGAATGTGACGGCCTGGGCTACCGCTACCCGGAGAGCGTCGAGCAGCTGACCGCGCCGGTTGTCGAAGACGTGATGGACGGCGTCGACTCGGTCTTCCACGGCGCCGGCCGCGAAGACGTAGACGCGCGGATGCTCGGCACCGGCCGGCCGTTCGTCATCGAGGTGGAGGAGCCGCGGCGCCGTAACGTGGATACCGACCGGCTAGAGGGCGACATCAACTCCTTCGCCGAGGGCAAGGTGGAGGTCGAGGGCCTCCGCCTCGCCGAGCACGGCATGGTCGAGCGGGTGAAGCGCCACGACGCCTCGAAGACGTACAACGCGCAAGTGACTTTCGCCGACGACATCACCGTCGAGGAACTCCACGACGCGCTTGGGGAACTCGACGGCGCGACCATCAAGCAGGAGACGCCCCAGCGCGTGGACCACCGGCGGGCGAGCAAGACCCGAACGCGGGAGGTGTACGAGGTGGACGGCGAACTAGAACACTCCCGCGCTGCAAGCATCGACGTGCACGGCGCAGGCGGGCTCTACATCAAGGAGCTAATTTCGAGCGACGAGGGGCGCACGAAGCCCTCCCTTGCTGGATTGCTTGGCGTGGATGCCGAGGTGAGCGCGCTCGACGTGATACGGGTCGATGGTGAGGACGGGCCCTTCGAGGACGAGGAGTTCCTCCGGGAGTAGGTTCTGTTTCGTCGAGTTAGTGTTTTCTGGAGCTGTAGTGGGGTAGGACCCGGAGTAGCTGCGAATGACATCCTCCCCGCCCTGAAGGGCGGGATTCTCTCGCTGAATCAGATAGCACCGCGATCGTCATCGCGGAGTATGCGTGGACAGTTGAAACCGCAAACAGCTACCGCACCGTCACCCCGACCGCGAAGTTCCCAGGGACTCTGGACCCGCACAACAGCAACCGGGAACGTTGCCGCAGAATGTGCTTGGACTCTGGAACCACAGGGTGCCGGGCACGAGGCCCGGCACAGCACCGAACCCCCGCGCGCTCGCCGAACGGTGGCGAGCGCGACGCTTCCACCGCGACCGCGGCGGCTGTGGCGCGAAGCGCGAGCGCCTCTGTGCGCGAGAAGTGCGAGGGACGAACGACCGAGAAGCGAGGGAGTGAGTCGGCTGGGGAGGCTTGTGGCCGCAGGGTGGTTCGTGTGTGCGGTCCAACTGTCCAAGCATCAATGCGGCACTGTCCGCTGTCACCGCTGAGGTGCTGTCCGCTGTCGCCACGGAACTTCTGTTTCCTGCAGTCGCGGAATCATCGTTCACGAAAAGCACACAGAAATCGACCAAACCAGAACAGATTTCCCTACCCCCCCATCACCCAAACCAATGCGAATCGGCGCCGACGAGGCCGGAAAAGGGCCTGCCCTGGGCCCGATGACCACCGCTGCAGTCCGAGCCGACCCCGACGACCTCCCACCCGGGCTCGCGGACTCGAAACAACTGCCAGCGAGCCGTCGCCGAGAGCTCGACGCCGCCCTCCGTGCCCACCCCGCAATCACTGTCGCCGTCGTCACCGTCTCCCCCGAGCGCATCGACACGCCCGAAACAGATATGAACAGCATCGGCGTCGCGGCACAGGCCCAGGCCATCTCACAACTCGTCGAAGACGGCGACGAGGTGATCGCCGACGCCGCCGACACCGACGCCGAGCGCTTCGGTCGCCGGCTGGCCGACGCGATCGACGTGAAGACCGAATCCGTCGAAGTCCTCGCCGAGCACGGTGCCGACGAGAACCACCCGGTCGTGTCGGCAGCCAGCATCGTCGCCAAAGTCGAGCGGGACAAACGGATGGCGGCTATCGACGACAGCTACGACCACGAGGTGGGGAGTGGCTACCCCTCTGACCCCGCTACGAAAGCGTTTCTGGAGTGCTACGTCTCGGAGAACGGCGAACTCCCACCCTGTGCACGGGAGAGTTGGTCGACCTGCGAGGACGTGCTGGCCGCGGCCTCACAGTCCGGACTCGACGAGTTCTGAGTCGTGAGGGCACCGCTCAGGGTTCTGATTGTCGATAACGAGGTAGGTTTGTTCAGAACCGATGGTGTACCCACCGGTCGGTACAGCCGTTACAACGACAGAATCGACCGCTCGTGAGAGGATTGACGGGAGCCACTCCGATCATCGTAGCATTTTCGACCGATATAGCCCTCGGTGACCGTCCCGATCAGGATGTCGTGGACACCCCCTGCCGATTCGTACGTCGTCTTCTCAGTCCGGTTCAGCACAGTCTCGACAGTCTCTAGTTCGGTCGACGATCCGTCGAGCTCGATATCTCCGAACTCTTCGACGAGCACTGCGTGGTCAACCGGGAACTCGAACTCCTGATCGAGCTGGTCGCGAACTTCATGGAAGTCCATGTACTTTTGGCTCGTGGAGCGACACGGATAGATGTGGTGGCTGGAGAGAGGCGCATATCACCGATTATTGTGACCCGAACTGGTCCAGTCCTTCACCGCGCTCGAACGCCAGCAGCCGCTTCTTCGCGTCGACGCCGCCCTCGCTGGAGAACCCGCCGTGGCCGTCGGCGCCGACGACGCGGTGACAGGGTACCACGACCGGCAGCGGGTTCGCGCCGCAGGCCTGGCCAACAGCGACGGCGCCCGACCCAAGCTCCTCGGCTAGTTCGCCGTAGCTCCGCGTCTCGCCGTACGGGATTGCCGACATCGCCCGCATCACCTCGCCCAGATGGCCGTCCGGGTAGTCGACGGTCAGGTCGAACTGTTCGCGCTCGCCCGCGGCGTACCCCTCGAGCTGATGCCTGAGTTCCGCGTCGCTCTCGGCGAGATAGCTCGTGTCGAGGTCGAAGCGGTCGCCACGGACAATCGTCTGCATCGAGCGGAGAGAACGCGGCGAGGGACAAAAGGCTCGCGCCGTCAGTGCTCGCCCGTCAGCAGTGCGCGGAGGATGTCCCCGTACGCCGGTCGGGTGATGAGCACGCCGACGATGACTCCGAGGATGGTGAAGATGGCGAACCCTTTCAGGTCACCCAGCGAGAGCACCGCCAGCGGCGAGAGCGCGATGATGGTGGTCGCCGCGGCGGCGCCGATGACCCAGAACGCCTTGCGGAAGCGGCTCTGGAACACCCGACGAGAGTTCACTTCACCCTGGCTCATCACCTCGTCAGCGATGATGATGAGGTCGTCCACCCCGGTCCCGATCGCGGCGATGAAGCCGGCGATGACCGAGAGGTCGAGCGGGTAGCCAATGGCCGCGGCGATACCCAGCAGGATGACCACCTCGCTCATCGCGGTGACGATCATCGGCCCGGCGACCTCGACGCGCCCGTAGCGGGCGAAGACGACGCCACTGACTGCGAGCACCGCGGCGATACCGGTGAGCAGCGAGTCAGTTTTGAACCCTTCCGACTGGGAGGGGGAAACGTACATCAGGGAACCCCCGCCGCCCTCCCCGACATCGAGTTTGGCGGGGAGCGCACCGGCACGGAGGTTGACCGCGACCCGCTGGGCCTCGGAGAAGTTCCGCGTCGAGAGCACGAAGCTCGGGTCCTTGGCCCACTCGCCGCTGCGCATCGAGTCGGAGAGTCCATCCTGGACGCCGAAGGAGTTGATAACGTTGCCGTCCTGCACGATGAGGATACACGGATCGGTGCTGTTGGGGCTCCCTTCGTAGCGACACTCCGTGCCGCCGTCCTGTGCGAGCCCCGTGTCGACGAACCCTTGCTGGACGTCCTCGGCGCGGTCATCGCGGATGACGACCGGGACGCGCGGCGCGCCACCCTGCTGGGACTGCTTGGCGGCGCCGACGCGCTGGAGGTCCTCGGAGTTCATGATGGTCGTCCGGACGTAGGTGCCAGTCTCGTTCTGGTGGTAGGCCTGGACCAGCACCTGCCCGCGGGAGTCGACCAGGTCACGCACCGTGCTCTGGTTTTCGTTGGGCACCTCGATGAGGATGAAGTGCTGGTCGGTGGCGGTGGTCACCGACTGCACCGTCCCGCCGGAGAGCCCGGCCTCGTTGATCTTCTGTCTGAGGACGTTCACGGCGCTCTGTCGGGTGACCGCCGAGACGCCGTCCTCGGCGTCGGTCGCGCTGTACCCGGCCGCCGAGATGGCGGCGTCGAGTTCGTCCGTCGTGACGGTATCGGCTGTGACCTCCACGATGGTCGTCTGCTGAGTGATGCCGCCGTACTCACCGGGGAACCGAACGGTCACGTCGGCCTGTTCGGTCCCGTCGAGTTCCCCGGCGATCTCGGTTCTGACCGTCGAGGAGTCCGTCCCCTCCGGCACCTCGAGTCCCGTCGCGTGGACACCGACCAGCGGCGCACGGATGCGGGTCCCGCCGGAGAGTTCGAGCCCGTACACCAGGTTGGTCATCCCGGCCTCGCCGGCCTGATCGGCCTCGCCAGCGTCGTCAGCAGCAAGCGTCGGCGTGAACAGCGCGAACGTGCTCGCGAGCACGACGAGAACTAGCAGGACGACCCGCCAGTTCTCCTTGATCTGGGTGACGGGGTCCGCCATCTACCGACCCACCCCCTCGTACTTCCACCAGCGAAGCAGTGACATGTTGAGCATGTAGGTGTTCATCAGGTCGGTCGCGAGCCCGAACACCAGGATGAGCCCGATAGAGGAGAGCAGCCCGATGCCGAACGCCGTGGCGACCAGGGTCATGACGATCATCGCCGACAGCGACGTGAGCGTCATCGTGATTCCGGTCTCCATCGCACGGTAGGCGGATTCGTAGAACCTCCCGGAGCGCCGGATGATGTGGTTGTTCAGCAGGATATCCGAGTCGACCGAGTAGCCGATGAGCATCAGCAGCGCGGCGACGGAGCCGAGCGTCAGTTCGATGCCGAGCAGGTTCATCAGCGCCACCGGCACGACGATGTCGGAGAACGCGGAGACGACGACGGCGATGCTGGGGACGAACGTCCGGAACATCCCGAAGACCAGCACGCTCATCCCGGCGAAGGCGACGATGACGCCGCCGATAGCCTGGATCTGGGCGCTCTCCCCGAAGCTCGCGGAGGTCGAGTCGACTGAGAGCACCTCGAAGCCGGCGTCCTGGGCCCGTGACTCGACCTGCCTGGCCTGTACGTCGGCGTCGAACGTAACGATGTAGCTGTCGTCGGAGGGAACCGACCGGATGCTCGCAGGCTGGGTGTCGAAAGCGGTCCGGAGGTCCTCACGCGTGGCGTCGCCGTCGGCGACGACGCGCATCTCCGTGCCACCCGTGAAGGCGATACCCGGATCCACCGGCGCGCCCGTCACGACCCAGAAACCGCCGATGACGAGCAGCGCCGCGAGCAGTACGCCGAGTGGGAGCGCGGCGAGCTGGCGGTTCGAGTAGTTCGAGTAGTCCACCTCCGGGAGGCCGAAGGGGAGCTGAACGCCAGACACTCATCTCACCCCTGAGCGGACGAACTGGTTCATGGCGGCGAACTCCTTTCCGCCGCCGAATAAGCCTTCTCTTACGCTCCGAGCGGCGCCGTACAATACGCGTCGGCGTCCGGAGACACTCACGTCAACTGGATCGTCGAACTCCTTACGGGTGCGTCCCTCCAGCCCGGAATCCTGAAGCGACTCGCCGCGGCGGGGCTTGCGCTCGCTGCCGTGTCGCCACGCGGTTCGGCGGACTGCGCCGCGATATTCCCAAATAGTTCTGGTACCAACACAGTTTATACCGGCGATTCCTACCAGTCACTGGCTACACTCAGCAGGCCTGAGACACCCTCAGCCCGCTCGAGCGTGGCCGTTCAAGGGAGAATCCTGTGGCAAGGTTTCGACACCTCCCAACCGACTGCACACCCGACGGGGCACGAAGGGCGTAAACCGGCCTTCGCACGCCGCTCGTTACGGTTCGCTCCGGCGGGGGCAGTCCTTCGCGACCGGAGACGAGTCGGCTGGTTAGAGTCGGTCTGTGTCTGGCTGGACCGCCCACGCTACGGTCGGGCCACGGAGAACGATGTCCAGTGCCAGCGCGGGGACGAAACCACGAAAATGTATCCCACGGCTTATCTGTGAGAACCTCCTAACTAAAGTATGAGCGACGATTCATCCGGACGCAAAAACCTCCGGATGCCCAACGACGACCAGGTGTTCGGCGTCGTCACGGAGCATCTCGGTGGCAACCACGTCCGCGTGCGCTGTAATGACGGCGAAACCCGACTCGGCCGAATCCCCGGCCGTATGAAGTACCGCACCTGGATCAACGAGGGCGACGTCGTCATCATCGAGCCGTGGTCCTGGCAGGACGAGAAAGGCAACATCGAATGGCGCTACGAGGACCAGGACGCAGAGCAGCTGCGGCAGGAAGGCCACATCGACTGATTCTCCGCGGGCGGCGTTAGTCCTGCGCCCCCGACGGCGTCGCCGGTGATGAAGCGGTCGTCTTCTCTCTCCATGAACTCCGCTCGAATGCACAGCTTCTGCCGCGTATCTGGAGCAACTCGATCCGCGTAATGAACTAACGCCTTCTCGTGCCGAAATCGACGCCGTGAGCTGGAGAATCGGACAGTTCAAGCGTCCAATATAACCGAAAAGCGGATTTCCGGTTCCGTCCTCCCTACTCGTCGTGCTCGTCTGCGTCCGCTTTGTCGTCCGCGTCGTCCTCCGTGTCACTCTTCACTTCGTCGTCCGCATAGTAGTCTTCGAGCTCCGCACCATCGTCGCCGGTGCTCCTCTCGACCGTCTCGCTAACGGTTTTCTCGACCTGCTCGGAGACCTCCTCGGTTACCTCTTCGCTGACCTTCTCGGCAACCTGGTCGACCTCCTCGCTCATCGTCTCCTCGACCTGCTCGGAAACCTCCTCGGTTACCGTCTCCTCGACCTCCTGACTGACGGTCTCTTGGACCGTCTCTGAGACTTTCTCGGTGACGTCCTCGCTGACGGTATCACTGACCTTCTCGGTCACCTCCTCACTGACCGAATCAGTGACCTTCTCGGCCACCTGCCCGACCTCCTGGCTCACCGTCTCCTCGACCTCCTGACTGACTGTCTCCTCGACCTGCTGGGCGACCTCCGCGGTCATCCATTCGGGGTCGAACCGGGCCATCTTCCAGGCGATGTGGATGATGTAGGAGAGCAGGACCCCGAGTCCGAACGCGACACCGACGGCGGTGCCGACCTGGAGAATCAGGCCGATCGCGACAAAGATTGTGATGCCGTAGGCGAGGTCGACACCGAAATCAACCCGAGAGGGGTTCACCGGTCGCTCCCCCGCCAGCACGCGTGTTTTGTCGTGTTCATGGAATAATATCTGGGCTCCAGACACGTATACTCACTCTTCTCGGCAGGCGGGTTTGGCGACGTGAAGCCATCGAGACCCAGCAGGGCCGGCCACATCGGTAGCCTGACGATTCCGATCTGAACCCGCCAGTACCCATCTGTTAAGAGTGGTGCCACCGACTGTCACAATATGGCTGAAGTTCTTCTCATAATCGGTATCGTCGTCGCGCTGTTCGTCGGATTCAACATCGGCGGCTCGACCACAGGGCCGGCGTTCGGGCCCGCGGTCGGGTCGGGGGCGATATCCAAAGCCGGCGCAGCAGGGCTGATGGCCATCTTCTTTTTCGTCGGCGCGTGGACCATCGGTCGCCGGGTCGTGGACAAGTTGGGGAGCGAACTCATCACCAGCGCCAGCGTGTTCACCATCGAGTCGAGTATCGTGGTGTTGTTTTTCATCGGGATGTCGCTGTTCGTCGGGAACTACTTCGGCGTCCCCGCATCGACGTCGATGACCGCTGTTGGCTCCATCGCAGGGCTTGGCGTGGCGACGAACGAACTGGACTGGGTCGTGATGGGCGAGATCGCCGTCTGGTGGATCGTCGCCCCCATCGTCGGCTTCTGGGTCTCGGGGATGATCGGCCGGTATCTCTACCCCCGGATCAACCGCTGGGTCGCGATCGACACCACCGCGGGCTCGCTGATGGAGTTGGACCGCTCAGGCACCGTTCCAACGCCCACCGCCGGCCCGAACACGACACGCCGTGAACTCGTCGGCGGCATCGTCGTCGTGGTCATCGGCTGTCTGATGGCGTTCTCCTCGGGCACGTCGAACATCGCGAACGCCATCGCGCCGCTCGTGGGCGCCGGCGTCGATATGAGCATGATGATCCTGCTCGGCTGTGCCGCCGTTGCCGTGGGTGCGTTCACCATCGCCCGCCGGACGCTCGACACGCTGGGCAACGACATCACGGATCTCCCGCTGACGGCGGCCATCGTCGTCGCCGTCGTCTCCTCCACCATCGTCATTGGGCTCTCGGCGATCGGCATCCCCGCCTCGTTCGTCATCATCGCAACGACCTCCATCGTCGGGCTCGGCTGGGGCCGTGCGACCCGGTCCGCCACGTTGACGGAAGTGGTCAGCGGCGAGGAGTCACCGAACGTCTCCGTCGGCGCGCTGGCAGCCGAGGAGGTCGGCGAGGAAGCGCCGGAAATCGGTGAAGAGGAGCCGGCGGATATCCCCGCCGCGTCGGACCTGTTCGACCCCGCGACGACCGGTCGCGTGCTGGTGATGCAGAACGTCGTACCGGTGCTCTCGACGGTCGGGGCGTACCTGGCGTTCTTCGTGCTGTTCCGGTTCGCCTGGTAAGTCTCAGGTTCGACGGTGGGCTGGTTTCAGGGAAATCCCGAAAACCGCAGCCCGCGTAGCGGTCAGCTTGGGAAACCGTTGGCAGTTCGCACTCCGTCGAACTCCTCCTCGACGTATTCGGATTCGTCGCGTTATTAATGAACACCGTGATGGTCTCGTTCGCGTTTTCCGAACCGTTCGCTGTCTCGGTGCCGGTCGTCGACTCCCTCGATTTTCTGCTCCGTATTGGGCTGTTCGGCGCTACTCGGTGGGGGAGTACGGCTTGACACGGACCGCCAGCCGTCGGTGGCCGTGGACGTTCTCAGTTCGCGGGGATTAGCGGGTCTGCTTTTAAAATACGGACCGAAGATTCGACAGCGTACTGCCGGTGAGGACCGCCTCCGGTTCTCGTCGGCCGAGATACGATTCCCAGGACCATGGCATACTGGAACACACTCCTCGACGTCGATCTGAGTACCGGCGAGATAGAACGACGCGATCTCTCCGACGAGTTCGTCCGCCAGTACCTCGGGGGCGCCGGTTTCACGACCCGAATCCTCTACGACGAGGTCGGTCCCGAGGTGGACCCCCTGGACCCCGAGAACGTCCTGGCCGTCGCGCCGGGCGTGCTCGTCGGGCCCTCGGTCCCGACCGGGTCCAAGACGACGTTCGGCTTCAAGTCGCCACTGACGGGTGGTTACGGCAAATCCCTGGTCGGCGCAAAGCTGGGCGACCAGCTCAAGCGCGCCGGGTACGACGGACTGGTGGTCCGCGGGGCCGCCGAGAAACCCTCCCTGCTGGTTATCGAAGACGACGAGGTGCGGATCGAATCCGCCGACGACCTGTGGGGGAAGGACACGTTCGAGACGGGGGCGGCGATCAAGGAGCGCTACGAGGGGACCCGCACAGCGGTGATCGGGCCGGCCGGCGAGAACCTGTCGAAAATCTCGATTATCGAGTGCGAGGATCGCCAGGCGGGTCGTGGCGGCCCTGGCGCGGTGATGGGGTCGAAGAAGCTCAAGGGCATCGCGGTCAAGGGAACCCAGGACGTGCCGGTCGCCCGGCCGGAGGAACTCCGGGAACTGAACGACAAGTGGCGCAAGGAGACCACCGGGCGCGGCGAGATAGAGATAACCGGCACCGGCGACGCCACGGTGGACGTCCAGTACGGCACCGGCGAGGCGCTGGACGCGAAGAACACCACGCTGGGCGTGTTCCCGACGCGCAACTGGCAGTCCAGTTACTTCAAGCGCGCGTACGACCGCCTGGACGACCCCGAGAACGACCGCATCTCGCTGGACCCGCGCTACTGGACCGAGGAGTACGTCCAGACCAAACGCCCGTGTCCATACTGCACCAAGCCCTGCTCGCAGTTCTTCGAAGCCGAGGACACCCAGTACGGCGACATCGCCGTCGACGGCCCGGAGTACGAGACCCAGTACGCGCTGGGCGGCAACGTCGAAGTCGACGACATCGAGGCGGTGGCCAAGGCCAACGAGATCTGTGATCGGCTGGGCCTGGACGTTATCGACGCCGGCAACGCCATCGCCTGGGCGATGGAAGCGTCCGAGGAGGGTGTCATCGGTGACGACGAGGTCGACATCGAGGCGGATCTCGAGTTCGCGAACGCGAGGGCGGTTCTCGAACTGGTAGAGAAGATGGCCCACGGCGAGGGTGACCTCGCTGAGCTGCTGATGGACGGTCACGCCGCGGCCGCCGAGACGGCCGGCGGCGGCGAGGCGTTCGCCGTTCACGTCAAGAACATGGCTCCGGCAGGCTTCGAGGTTCGGGGAATCAAGGGCATGGCCCTGGCTTTCGGGGTCGCCCCGCGCGGGGCCGACCACCTCACGTCCTGCCTGTACGCCCTGGAGATGGGCGGGTCGTTCTGGGAGTTCGAGAACTACGACCGCCTCCGGATGGACGGGAAGGCGCTCGCGCTGAAGGCCATGGAGGATCTGATGATGGTGTACGACGCCACCGGGGTCTGCAAGTTCACCCGGGGGATTACCCTGGAGGAGGGGGTTCGCGAACTGGTCAACGCCATGACCGGGTTCGACCTCACACGGTCGGAACTGCTCGGTATCGGCGAACGCGGCCACAACGTGGCCCGGGCGTTCAACGTCCGCGAAGGGTTCACCCGCGAGGACGACATGATTCCCGAACGGTTCACCGAGCCGATCCCCAACGGTCCGAGCGAGGGCCAGTTCATCGCCATCGACGAGTACGAGCGCGAACTGGACCGCTACTACACGGCCCGGGGGTGGACGAGCGACGGGGTCCCGATGGGCGAGACGCTGTCCGAGCTCGACCTGCCCGAGATCGGCGAGGAAGTGGGGGTCAGGAACGAACTCCTGATCTGACACGGTACTGGTCCGAGACGAGAGCTGTCCGCACTCAGCGGGCAGCAGACGCGCTTCTCCGGCGGTCGTTCATGTCTCTTCACGGACGTTGCGGCTCAATCGAAGCCGACCAGACCGTAATCAACGATTCACGGGCCAGCGTACACAGCAGCGCAGCGATGCGGTGGAGAAACCGTCTACAAATGCGTGTTAGCGGAAGTGTCGGACGCCCGCAGATACGCTAGTGATGTAGTTCGGACTCGTCGTCGCCACAATCGGTGGCTGCTCGAGCTACGGTTCGAACGGGACTGCCTCGTCCCGGTAGGTTTCGTAAAGTTGTTCGCCCCAGACGTACGCATCCGGATCATCTGTATCGACGAAAGCGCTGAGCATCCCGGTTCGCTCGTCGTACGCCCCGACCCCGATCCGCTCGTCGAACAGCGCCAGGCCGAACGGGAGTTCGCCGTGGGTAAACAGCTCCAGGTGACCGCTGTCCATCGCGTCGGCGAGTTCGTCGCCGTAGTTGTCGGCGAGCTGTTCAACGACCGAAGGCTGATAGACGATGCTCGTCTGCATCCCGCCGACGACCTCCGCCCGGATGTCCTCGACGAACATCGGGGCGATCGAAGTCGTGTCGAACCCCTTGAGCGAGTCGGTCATCTTGACGAGTTCGACGAACCGTTCGAGTGGGGCGTAGGGATCGCCCGGTGAGGACTCGACAACGGAGCTGTTCGCGAACCAGGACACCTCGAAGTCGGCGGGCGCACTGGCGATGGCATCGAGTAACGGCCGGAGTCTGTCGGCGGCCTCGAACCGCCGACGGACGCGCAGGATCTCCTCCGCCGCGAACTCGCCGAACGCCGTCAGCGCGTACCTGCCATCGACTCGTTCGGCGAGCTCGTGCTCGGTGAGCGCCGTCACGATCCGGTGGGCAGTGGTGCGGGACACGTCGAGTTCCGACTCGACCTCGGCCCGGCGAAGGGGGTTGTCGCGGAACGCGGCCAGGGCGTCCGCTCGCTGGAGGGTGACGCGAAGGAGTTGGGACACGTCCTCATCTCTCTTGTCGATCAATGTACCTCCCTTCGATGGGGAGAGCAAAACTGCTCCGGTCGGGTTCGGTTCTCTCGAAACAAACCGTTCCGATCCGTGAACAGAGTTCACCTGTCGGAATCTGTTCCGCCGCATAGGTATATGCTCGCCCGGTTTGAGGCGTGATTATCATCCGAATTAATATGGTTATAAATTGGTATTTACTCCAGGGTAGCGTCAGTATCGAACCGCAATCGGGGACCGGGCAGGGCAGGGTATGTGCGTGACCGAGCGCCGACACGTATTGGCTGTCGTCTTGGCGGCAGTCATGCTCCTTTCGGCAGTTACGCCAGTCGTGGCCGTCGGGTCGTCGCTGACTGGATCCGCTGATGTGGTGTCCACCGGCAACGTCGAGGACAACCCAGACTGGCCGACGGCCGGTCACGACCCGGCACGGTCGAGCACCAACGAGAACTCGTCGGGACCGAAGACGACCCCGAACGCCCGCTGGATATACGAGTTCACTGACGACGATCGCAGCGTTCCGGCGGTCGTCTCGGATGGCCTCGTGTTCGTTGCGGGATACCAGAGCCTCCGGGCCGTCGATAACGAAACCGGCGAGGAGGTCTGGAACGTCACCGGTGTCCAGCCCGACGCGGTGTCGGTTGCGGATGGCGTCGTGATCTCGACCGAAGCCGGCTACTCCGGCGAGATACGCGCATACGACGCTACCAACGGGACCGAACGCTGGAACGTAACCGACTTCGACGCTGACGCTTCTGTCATCTTGAACGAGACGCTCTACGTTAGCAGCGGGGAGTACCTGTACACGTTCGATATCCAGACCGGCACCGAGCAGTGGTTCGTTCGAAGTTCAGCGGATATCTCACTCGCACTCTCGGCATCGGGTGACACGCTGTACGCCACCGGGAAGGCGAACAATCGCGATTACGGCGTCTACGCGCTGAACGCTAGCGACGGCACCGAGCGTTGGCGGTTCGAGATGGAAGGGCCCGTCTCGATGCACCCGGTTGTTCATAACGGCTCGGTGTACGTCGGCGCAGGATCCAGACCGAGGGACGGGCTGTCCGCCGATTACGACCCGAAATTCTACCGATTGAACGACACAGACGGCCACATCGAGTGGGTCTTCGACGTGAACACCCGGCCCCACGGCGCAGCGGTCGCAGACGGCTCCGTCTACCTCGCCGCAGGGAACACGATATACGCACTCGACGACGCGACCGGAGAGCGCCAGTGGCTCCACCGACTCTCAGGGAGTCTCGAGTACGGTCTGTCCTACACCCGCATCGACGCCCTCGCACCCGCCGTCACCGATGGCGTCCTCTACGCCGTGAACGACCGCGGCCACCTTGTCGGACTCAACGGAACGGACGGAACCGAGTTGTGGAGCTACCGGCTCGAGGGCGAAGCGACCCGGCCCGCAGTGGCCGACGACCGGATCTACGTCCACGTCAGGGATACTGAGGACTCTAACACGGACTACTCTCGCGTCTACGCGCTGGAGGAAGCACCGTTCCAGTTCTCCGGGCTCTCCCTCTCGAAGACAACCGTCGCACCCGGTGAGGAGTTCACCGCAAGCGTGACCGTCGAGAACGTCGACGACGAGACTCGAACGTACAACCTCTCGCTGATGGGTGACCCGCCGATGCCCGTCGACTGGTGGGCGCTCGACCGCGCGAACGGGACGTTGAACCCCGGGGAGTCCAGACAGCTTACCTTCACGGGCCAGTTCAACATCTCCGGCTCGTGGAACGTCTCGGTGAAGCGCTCGCTGGAGACTGACGCCTCGGTCGATTCGGTGACCATCGACGTCGTCCACCCCACTCGGGACGACGACTGGGCGCAGATTGATTTCGACAGCGGGCGAACGAAGTACAATCCGGACACGTACGGACCGAAGCAACACCTCCAGGAGGTCTGGAATCTCTCGAACTTCGACGATACTGTTCAGCCGGTCATCTCGGATGGCTCGGTGTTCGTCGTCCAGGAACCGTACGTCGACGGGACGCAAGTCGAGGTCGTCCGGGGCTACGACGAGACGACCGGCGCCGTCGAGTGGGAGTTCAACGTCTCCGCACAGGATAGAGTGCTGGCCGGGTCGCCGGCGGTGGACAACGGCACGGTCTATCTCTACGCGACGCCGAGCAGCGCATTCACGAGCGGGAACGTGTACGACGCCTCCGTGTTCGCCCTGAACGCGAGCGACGGGAGCATCCGCTGGAAACACGACACCCGGATGAACTACTCGGCGATCAGCAGCGACCGCGCACCGGTGGTCGACGACGGCCTGGTGTACGTCGCGGGCGCCAGAGTGGACGAGAACGACGACGCGAACGCGTCCGTGCTCGCGCTGGACGCCAACAGCGGAACGACAGCGTGGCGCTACGACGTGAACGGATGGCGGACGACGGAAGCGTTCTACTCGGTCTCGGCAGAGAATGGAACGGTCGTGACCGCACTCCACGAACAAGACGCCGCCTTCGGCACCACCTACACCGACAGCCTCGTCGCAATCGACGCATCGTCGGGAAGCCTCAATTGGTCGACGACCGGACTAACGCCCGACCTAAGCGACCCGCCAGTCGTTCGGAACGGCGTGGTCTACGTAGTCAACGAGACGACGAACGCAGCAGGTGAGGGTGCTGAGACGCTGTTCGCGCTGGACCTGGCCGACGGGAGCCAGCAGTGGGAGTTCGTCCCGCCGGATCAGAGTACCGAGACGGACGCGTGGCGGATCTACGATCCGACTGTCACCGACGACGCCGTCTACGTCCGGCAGATGATGCTGGACTCGTACCCCCACACCAACGAACTCTATCGACTCGACCCGGCGACCGGCGACATCGTCTGGAACCGGTCGACGGGGAGTCTCACTACCCGGCTCGTCGTCGACGGACTCGTCTACGGCGGTGACGGGAAGTACACCTACATCTTCGACGCCGAGACCGGCGAGTACTACAGCCGCACCGACCTCCTGTCCCGCGAGCGCGGGAGCGTTCAGGCGCTCGCGAACGGGACGATGATCACCTACGCCGATTCGACCACCCCGAACGACTTCCGCGTCCTTCGGGAGGGAGGCATCATCGAGTACACCGACCTCTCCGTGGATCGAAACGTCGTCACCGAGGACGAGAACCTCACGGTGACTGCGACGGTGACGAACGTCGGGGCGAACGCTCGTGAGTACGACGTGAACCTCGACGTCGCCCCGGATTCGGGCAACTCCAACCACTACATCTGGAATTCCCCCAACCGAGAGGGGGTGGTTCAACCTGGCGAAAGTACGACCATCACCTGGGTGGTCGAACTCCGTGAACGCGGCGACGCCGTGTTCGCGCTCCAGCCAGTCAACGACGGCCAGGACATGGTTCGTCATATGTACGACCGGGCCGGTAGCGCCACGGTGAACGTGGGGGACGCTGAGGATGGGCAGGTCGTCGATCTCGGCGGTCCACGAACCCTCGCTCCCGATACCAACTCCTGGCCGACGGAGAGCTTCGACGCGGGGAACACCGGGAACGCCACCGGCACCGGTGCACCGACCGACGTCGGGGCAGGGGTCGTCGACTGGTCGGTGAACCACTCCGACGAGTGGGAGAGCGGGCCGATAGTCGCGAACGACACGGTGTTCGCCGGCGGGGACGATGGCGCCGACGCCATTTTCGCATATAATGCCACCGACGGTTCGCTGCGCTGGCAGTACACGACGCCGGACGAGGTCGAGGTCACGCCGACGTACGCGAGCGGGTACCTCTACACGGCCGACGACGACGGTCGGGTGTACCAGTTCGACGCCGCGACCGGCGAACGCCTCTGGACGTTCTACACGGGTCGCGACATCAACGGCATCACCGTCGTCGACGATGTCGCCTACATTGCCGGAGAAACCTCCAGCGAGGATCGCCTCTACGCACTGAATGCAACGACCCGAGAAATCCTCTGGACGTTCGGCAAGTCGTCCACTGGCTACGGGATGACCACGCCGGCAGTCGAGAACGGCACTGTCTACGTGACTCAGGACGGGCAGGGAACCTACGCCGTGAACGCCTCGACAGGCGTGGAGGAGTGGAGCCAGCCCATCGCTGGTTCCGGGTCGAGACTCCACTCGCCCGTTGTGAACGATGGCGTCGTCTATGTCGACGACACGACGTACAGCAGCACGAATGCGAACATCTACGCGCTTACCACCGCGAACGGCAACACCATCTGGAGTGCTCCCGCGAACGTCGACGGCTACACGGGGTCCTCGCCCGCGCTGGCGAACGACACACTGTACTTTACCGCCGACGGTGCAGTCCGTGCAGTGAACGCGAGCACTGGCGATTCGCGGTGGAGCACCACGGTCTGTGCGGCCGCAGAACACTCACCAGTGTACGCTGATGGCGTGGTCTACGTCCCGATGTCGGACAGCACTATCCAGGCCTACGACGCTGAGACCGGCGATCTGGTGTGGCGCTACGGGGCATACGGGGACGAGTCGTTCACGCCGGCCATCGTCGGCGGACAGCTCTACACGACGGGGCTTGCGAACAGCGACTACACCTACTCGCTTGCAGCCCTGCAGGGCGGCACGACGAACCAATCGAAGGTACTTTTCAATTACTATGGACTTTCGGTCTCGAGCGCGAACGTCACGACCGGTGAGACGGTCACGGTCTCCGCGACCGTCGCGAATCAGGGTGACGCAGCCTGCGAGTACACCGCCGACCTCGTCGTCGACGGGGCTGTCGTGGACACCACGAGTGGCACGGTGTCCGGCACCGACGCTGTCGAGTTCGACTACTCGTTCGCCAGCACGGGCACCTACAACGTGACCATCGGCGACCAGCCACCGATCGAGGTCAACGTGACGGAAGCAGCCGCCGATCCGGTCGTCGATCCGGCGACCCTCGACTTCGGCGCCGTCGACGTCGGGACGTCCGCCGACCGGTACGTCCAGGTGAGAAACGAGGGCACCGAGACACTCTACATCACGGATACCGGTATCGTCGGTACGGACGCCGCCGATTACTCCATCCTGAGCGTCTCACAGACCACCGTTTACGCGGGTGACAGCGCGACCATCTGGATGCGCTTTGCCCCATCGGCCAACGGGTCGACGACTGCGACTCTCGAGGTCGACACGATCAGCGAGGGTACCGTCACCGCGACACTCACCGGCACTGGGGAAACGACCAGCTGTGTCGATGCCGACGGCGACGGCTACTACGTGGGGTGCGATGATTACACCAACCGCGACGGCCCCGACGCCGACGACTCGGACCCCAACAACTGGACAGGCGACGGCGTCGCTAACTGCACCGATGCCGATGGTGACGGCTACTACAGCGGCTGTGATGCCTACACCACGCGGGACGGTCCCGACAGCGACGATAGCGACCCGAACAACTGGAACAGTAGTGTCACCTGTACGGACGCCGACGGCGACGGCTACTACACCGGCTGCGACGCCTACGTGACGATCAACGGTCCCGACGCCGACGACTCGGACCCTGCTACCCAGACAGGTGAGGACAGCGACTCGACCGACGATGGCTCTACCGACGGCTGGACCACCACACGGGTCTCGACTGCAACACCCACAGCGACTCCAACCGCAACGGCAACGCCCACTTCAACCGCCACGCCACCGGCCACTTCAACCGCCACACCAGACCAAACTGGGACGCCAGTGACGACAGAGCCATCGACGCCATCAGGTACAGCTGGAACGCCTGATAGAGTAGCGACGACGGATTCAACGACAACTGCTACTGAAGGACCAGGGTTCGGTATTACCGTCACGCTGTTGGCGGCCGTGATAGCTGCGCTGCTCGTATCGCGGAGGCGGAACTAATCCGCTTTCACCGGGTCGGAGAGGCGATTCTCCGAGGCTCGTTCACGTCTCCTCACGGACGTGTCGGGAGAACGCCGGCCTCTGCACTCACGACTCGGAGTCTATTCATCGTGACTGTGTGTCGCGGCTCTACAGTCCCCATCGTATCGTAAGCCGTGGAACGTGCCGAGAGCCCAAGCCACACGGGAACAGGTCCGAGAGCCTGCACCACACTGAAACAGGTATTTGATAGCTCCATCCTTACCACCCGTATGGCAACTACTGTCGTTTGGTTTCGGGACGACCTTCGAGTGACGGACAATCCGACGCTCGCAGACGCCGTCGATGCCACCGACGTGGTGGTGCCCGTGTACATCTTCGATCCCCGCGAATACGGCGAGACTCGGTACGAGACGGAGAAACGTGGTCCACACCGCACGAAGTTTCGGCGCGAGAGTGTCCACGACCTCCGGGCGTCGCTACAGGACCGCGGCGGTTCGTTGTTCGTTCGGCAAGGTCGCCCCGAAGTGGTCCTGCCGGAACTGGCGGATCGCACCGATGCCGACGCCGTCTACGCCCAGACGAAGCCAGCGGTCGAGGAACTGGAGCGAGAGCAGGGCGTCCGGGACGCCCTGCCGGAGAGCGTCAGCTTCGAACGGCGGTGGACACACACGCTGCATCACATCTCCGATCTTCCGACGGCGTACGATCGGATCGATGATACGTTCACTCCTTGGCGAAAGGAGGTCGAACGCGACAGCACGGTTCGGGATCTGGTGTCGGCCCCGGACACGATTCGAACGCCGGATCTCGAGCCCGGGACGATCCCGACGCAGTCGGAGGTAGGCGTCGCGGAGCCTCCAACGGACGACCGTGCGGTGTTGCCGTTCGAGGGCGGGGAGTCGGCTGGCAAGCGCCGGCTATCGGAGTACGTCTGGGCGGGCGATCATCTCAGCGAGTACAAAGGGACCCGGAACGAGCTGCTGGGCGCGAACTACTCGTCGAAGTTCTCACCGTGGCTGGCGGCAGGATGTCTCTCGCCGCGGTGGATCCATGCCGAAGTTCAGCGCTACGAAGACGACCGTGTCGCAAACGAGGATACCTACTGGCTGGTGTTCGAACTGCTATGGCGGGACTTCTTCCAGTTCCAGTTCCGCAAACACGGTGCGGACTTCTTCACGCCGACCGGCATCCGGGACGTGGACAAGCGATGGGACCGCGACCGCGAGGCGTTCCGCAGGTGGGCAGACGGTGCGACGGGCGTTCCGTTCGTCGACGCGAACATGCGGGAGTTGAATCGGACGGGATACATGTCCAACCGAGGGCGCCAGAACGTCGCCTCGTTCCTCGCCGACGCCATCGGTATCGACTGGCGGTGGGGCGCGGCCTACTTCGAGTCACGCCTGATCGACTACGACGTCGCCTCGAATTGGGGCAACTGGGCCTACCAGGCGGGCGTCGGCAACGACTCCCGTGACAACTATTTCGATGTCCTCTCCCAGGCCGAGCGATACGACAGCGAGGCCGCATACGTGACGACCTGGCTCCCGGAACTGGCGGAACTCCCGCCGACATTCGCCCACCGACCCTGGCGGATGAGCGATCGAGAGCAGACCGAGTACGGCGTCGAACTGGGCGTCGACTACCCGGGGCCGATGTTCGACATCGAGGCTCGCTACAGCGAGTTACGGAACACCTGATACTGCCGGACAGAAGTCAATACAGAGTTGTTCACCAGTCTCTGGCTCTCACACGAGCTGACGGCCGATTCACGGCGAGCGATGGTTGCATCGTTCTGTCCGGCAGTATGAGAGACGGTCGTCCGCGTCGTCTCAGAGATCGCCGTCGGCAGCACGGTCCCGTAGCTCTGTGCTGCGGTCCCGGACGGCGTCCATCTCGCCGACCTCGCGCTCCTCGTACGCCCGCCCGGCCTCCTCGATGACCTCCATCGAGTGGAATAAACAGAGGTTCATCGCTCCACTGACCAGCGCGCGGGCCATCGCCCAGTCGTCGCCCCGCATCGCATCCTGATACGGGCCAAACGCGGGAAGCCGATCTGTGAGGGTTGGATTCGGCGATTCGGCGGTGACGGTATCCGATCTGAAACACTTGTTACTGTGGCTCACATTGAGATAACATGAGCCGACAGGGTGGCAGTTACTACGAGCACGCCGTCGCCGCGCTTGCTGACCGCAACTACGACGCCGCAGGGGACGCTTTTGCGCGGGCAGGGTGGCAGGTGTTGGCACGGCCACGTCCCGACCAGGGCCCGTTCGACGCCGACGAGAAAGGGTGGATCGGGGAGGGGATTCAGCACCTCGTAACCAGCGCGATCTGTTATCGTATCGCTGACCGCCCGGACCGTGCGGCCCACCGAGGTACCGAGGCTGACGCCGTCGCGGCCGATTTCCAGACCGTGCTGACACAACCCGTACAGCAGGCCTGTCTACAGGAGATAGGTGCGGATGCCAGGCTCGCTGGCGGACTAGACGGCACGACCGACGCGTACGGTGACGCGGCGGAGTCGTACCGCGGGGCCGCCGAGTCGGTCGACGACCCACAGTACTGGGGGACGACACCGCTTTTCCAGGCCGCTGCAGCACCGCTACAGCAGGTCGCACGCAGCACGGCAAACGGGGAGATTGCCATAGCGTGGGAGGACCTCCACGGGGCTGATCCGGCCGCACCCGGGCCATTTCTGGCTCACAGGGCTACGCTCAAGCGCCAGCGGTTCCCGACGCTGTTAAAAACGGTCATTGACGACGGGTATCTCGCCGCCCCACGCGGAACGACGGAGTACAACAACGCGACATACCGGTGTCCGGAGTGCGGGTCGAACGACGTCAACTGGGTTGGCGAGAGCGTTCTGTGCATGCGATGCTCTGCGCCGCTCGAAAGACACTGACCGCTCGGTCTTCCAGAAGGCGCCGCCCGATTCCCGGGGTTGTGGTTGACCAATTCGGAACCGTCACGCGCTTCAGCGAGTCGGCTGACGCGTTCGGAGAGCGCAGCAGCAATATTCCACAGGAAGCCGTTCCCCAGTTCAAATCCGTGTTCCGACGAATGCCACACGAACTCATCGGGGGCTCACGGCTACTGCGGCCAGGATTGACACCAACCAGCAACTCCTTGAGACGGCGTCTCCCACCAAAGATGGTGGCCTCTGCACTCATGTGATTTCGGTCTACGGGTAGCGATTCTGTCGACGACTGACCGCTTCGAAAAAATGCGGAGGACGTGAATCGGTGAGACCGCCCGTGACCGACTCAGGCGGCGAGAACCACCAGACGTCGGCTGCGATATCGGTTATCTCGTGGGCGCGTTCTGTACAGGGATGATAGCAATAAATAAACGTCTCCATCAGGGTTGGGTCCTGTGCGGCACAGTGACTGGCCATCGAGCGAGTCTCATCGGCGGCACGCCTGGTCCATTCGGCGTGGAGGTTGTTGGACAGAGGCTTGTAGACCGCATCGAGATTGTCGTCTGCGAGTACCGCCTCGTAGCTGCCAGAGGCCCGCGGAATATCGAACGACGATGCCGCTAACTCCGCCCGGTCGGCCTAACGGGAGGCGATCGTGGCGACTTCGTGCTCCGAATCCTGAATCGTCGGGATCACTGCTCCCTGAGCGATACCGGCCGTCGATAATGTCAACTCCGACGTCAGCAGTCGGTACGAGCGTTAATCCGGAGCGTCGTTGGCGACGCCGAGTTACCAGTCTGGATACGCGTCGTCGGCCATTGAATCGAGCGGGAAACGGGGGCGCTCAAGCCGATCCCACTCGAACCGTGAGAGATCGACGGCGAACGTGCCGGGGCTGTCGACGAGGATGATCTCGCTGGCGAAAGACTCGTAGTCGGCTCGGAAGTGATTGACCGTCTTGAGGACCAACACGGGTTCGCGTTCGGGGATGATCCCGGCCTGGCGCCAGACTTCGGCGTCGTTGGGCGAATACCGGTGTTCGGTCAACAGCACGCTAATGTCCTCGCTTGGGCCACACTCGAGTCGAACGGTCCGGCCGAGTTGTTGTTCCACGCCGGTGGCCTGTGGCCCGTGGTTCGTAAACCAGCCGTCAGTAATCGCCTTGACGCTGCCCTCGAGTTCGATCGGCTCACACGGGAAGTATTCGTCGGCGGGGTGACAGCCGACCTCGACGGTGACGTGTTCGCCCACGCCGGCGTCGATACACTCGGCGACGGCGTCCGGATCCCACTGGACGGCGACACCGGCGTCCTCGATACCGCCATCGATGAGTGCGCGGAGCATATCGGCACGATTCTCGACTCCGCCGCCACCGGGATTATCGCCGATGTCGATGAGGAGGACCGGCCCATCCTCAGGGCGCTTGTCCGCAACGGCAGTTTTGGCCTCCTCGACCGCCATAGCCGGATCGGGGTACTCGGCGACCAGTCGCTCGTGACGGTCCCAGATGTACTGCGCCAACTCGCGTGCGGCTTCGGTGGCGGCCGCCGAATCACCGTCGGCAACGACCGGGATCGCCATGCCGGTCCACGGCGTGTCGGCGTGGTTGAAGCCGAACAACAGGTTCACCTTGAGGATACCGTCCCGATCTTCAAGCGCACGGGCCCGATCGACGACGTCGGTCATCGGTCCGTCACGGGTGTTCATCTTGGGGAAGTCCGGCAACACGGGCGGCCGTTCAATTCGGATGGTCGGATCGATATCGTCCTCGATGGCCGCCGACAGCAAGCCGGCGGCTTGCTGACCTCGAGCGACGTGATCGACATGTGGGTACGTCTCGTAGGCAAGCAACACATCCGCCAGTTCGGTCGTCTGATCGGCGATGTTCGTATGTGGATCCAGCGTGACGACGATCGGGATGTCCATACCGAGGATATCCCGCAGTTCCGCCAGCAGCGGACCCTCACCGTCGTCCATCCCCTCGGGGACCATCGCGCCGTGCAGCGAGAGGAACACACCGTCGATGGCGTCGGCGTGATCTCGGGCCGTTGAACAGATCTCCTCGGTGTAGAACTCGTAGGCCTCGGTCGTCACGTAGCCGCCCGGGGTCGCGCTGGCAGCGACGGTCGGCAGTAACTCCATGGCATCGCGTTCGGGCGCATCGAGGAAGCCACCGATCGTGCTCCCGGTGTCACGAAAGGCCTCGAAGATCGCCTCGCCGAAGTGTTCATAACGGGCCTGAAAGGCCGCCCGATCGGTCTCGTTCGGGGCGAACGTGTTGGTCTCGTGTTTGAATTCACCAACAAGGATGCTGTGTGTCATCGAGGTGGGATATCGATGGGCTGGCGTATAAGTGTGCCGTGGCGAAGTTGTGGGGACCCCATATACCGTAGACCCCGGTCTACAGCCCATCTGAAAATTAGTGACGAACGCGGGAGAATCTGGCTGCAGGGGCACAGCGGAGAGCGGTTTCCGTGACGATATACACTCGGACGTGATCCGTTCAACAGTCACTATCGGAGATTCGGTGGATCAGCCGGTCTTGCGTCGCCTCAGATCAGGCGAAGTTGAGCAAAGCACGTCCGAGTGTATAGTAAGAATAGAACGGCGGAAAATCCAGCTGTGGCGTCGTCGGTGTGTAGGCTATCGTTCGCTGGGGGTATGCGCTCGTGACTTTATGACGAGATGGGTCAGACAGAGAGACGTGAGGGCAGTCCAGACACGTGAAACGATGGCAGAGACTCTCGAGAGCATCTCGTACGTGACCCCGGAGAGTTGTGATACGGCGTCTCTGTCCGAACCCGAACTATGTCGACCGACGCCCACGTACAGTCCCTGTCTGCTCGAGAAACATGTATCCTCTGTCCGTTACTGGGACGTGTGACTGCCGTGTTTCCGGTACCAGACACGCTCGCCGACAGGTGACTCGCTCTCGTCGATATCCAGCCGACTCACGAACAGGTCGCGAACGGCGAGCGTGACGACGAGGTCTATCGTCTCACCCTCCTCGGGGGTGACCGTGACGACACAGTGGCCGTCCCGCTCTGCAACCGACGCGACAGTCCCGACCGACCACCGATCACGGTGGTGGGCGGGCTCCCGTGCGTGAATGCGGTCGTGACTCATGCTGGGGGAATCAGGAGTCGCTCAGGCCTGTCCCATCGCCCGTCGCGACGGGCTGTCGGTCGCGTTCCGCCAGTGGCTCCTCGATGTCGAGTAGCGTTGCACTCTCCGTCCAGAGTCGCCGGGCAGCCCCGCCGTCTCGGGCGGCCTCCGAGGGTGTGCGCGGCTGCTGGTTCGTGAAGTACCGGCCGGACACCTCCGCAGTGCGTGGCGAGACGGCGACGAACAGGATCTCTGCGGCCCCGTCGGCGACGGACGTC
>NZ_JAZKRY010000036.1:0-28686 GCF_036626355.1 Halolamina sp.
CTGGTCCGTCGTCCTGCGTACTGACCCAACTGTTCAGCGCCACGCGCTCGGTCTTGTTCGAACGGGGCTACTCGAGACCAATGTGGGACCTGGTTCGCATTCGCCATCGCCCACGGATGCGCGGTTCGAACTCAGGGCCGTGGCGTTCGCTGGAGGAAGCTCACGCTCCGAAACGGCTGTCCGGGGCCATGCTCATAGTGATTACGGCGAATCGGTGCATCGACGGTGTCGAACGCCGCCGGGTCAGGGGCTTCCATCACCGACCCGGATGGTCACGGCGGGACAGACTCGCAGTAATCACTATCAATCGTTCGACTCCACGCGCGGCAGCGCAATCACGGGCCGGTCGGCCTTCGTCACCAGCTTCAGCGAGCGGTCGCCCGAGAGGAACTGCACGATGCGGTTGCCGCCGCGGGAGCGGTAGGCGATGGCGCTGGCGTCGACCTCCTCGGCGACCTCGAAAATTGCGGTGACGACGTCCCGGGCGTAGGCGGTGTGTTCCTGCGCATCGGGGAAGACCGACTGGACGGCCGCATAGGACCCCGCTGCCACTTTCTCGGACTGCTCGGCCGGCGTTTTGTCCGGCACGCCGCCACCCTTCTCGACGACGTGCACAGCGGTCACGTCGTCGGGGCCGTACGGTTCGAGCGCCGCCGCCGTCGCTCGGGCGTCCACCTCGTTGGCAACAGGCAAGAGCACATGCTCGAGCAGCGGCTGGCTCTCATCGCTGTCGCTGGGTTCCATACGAACGGGTTACAGTTGCGTTGCTATGAAACTGTCCGATAGACTGGGGGCCCCACCCTCCGGACGGTACAGGTCTTTAGTCACAGGTGAGCCTCCTCTCGATACGAGACCTTGTCCTGCCTACCAAACCGTGTGCCCCACGATCTTCTGTCTCGTGCGGCCCAACGCAGACCAGACGACCGAGGACAAACAGGGCCGCGACAAGCAGATACCCGACCCGGAGCAACGACAGTCGAGACGGGAACAGAACGCCCATCGTGAGCGCGAGAACGAGACCGAACCGGTTGGCCACACCGAGCGGAACAAGAACACTGCTCGCGGCCCACGACGACCTCGCGACAGCGGTCAGACCTGCTCGAGCGCCACCGAGGCTCCAGGCGAAGTTGAACACGTCGAGCGCCTCGACGAACGCCCAGGCCTCACGCCGTCGCCGGCGATTCGAAGGAACCCACGTCGGCCTGCGACTGCGGCTTTGCGAACCGCTGTCCGGGATGCGTTCTCCCCTGGCTGGCCCATCGGCAGGGTGGACTGGGCGAACAGGGAACTCAGCTACCCGCCGGTCTCGCCGTCGCTGTTTTCCCCATCGCCCTCGCCGTCACCACTCTCGTCATCACCGCTCTCCGCGTCGCCGTTTTCCCCGTCCGCTGGGACCACCAGTTCGCTCTCGTCTCGGACAGCCAGGCTCAGCAGCGGATCGCCCTCGTAGGCGACGCCGCCCTCCATCCGGCCGACGACGTAGCCGTCGTGTTCTGCCTTGACTGTGGTTTTCACGGCCCCCAGCGGCGTGACGATCTCCGCGACCGGCGTCCCAGGCTCGACCACGTCGCCCGCGTCGACGAGATGCCGGACGATTCCGGGGGTCTCCGTCCGGGGACCGCGGTGGCGTCGGACCGGGAACTGGACTGGTTCCTCGGGGGCTGCCTCGTTTGGTTCCGGCTCTCCGGAGAGCATCCCCAGCGAGCGCATCACGTTGCGGACGCCCGTGACGCCCGCCCGGCGGTTCAGCTCGTCGACGACGCTGTGGCTCCCGAGTTCGGGGGTGAACGCCGGAATTCCTTCGAGGTCACGCAGCGCAGGCGAAAGCGCGCGGTTCAGGCCCAGTTCCTCGTACTCCTCCTGGGCGTACTGATTGACGACGGGAACGCCGAACGCCTGGACCATGTCCTCGAGTTCGTCGGCCACCCCCTGCGCCGCTTCCTCATCGCGGCGATCGCCGTAGGGGACCCGGCCGCGGATGAGGAACGGTCTGGAGCCGATGCCGGCGGTGTGGAGGTTGACCGCGGCGTCGGCCGTCTCGACGATCTCGTCGTAGAGCCGGCGGTTGATGCGCTCCTGGATCTCCGGCGGGCGGGCGCGCTCCTCGGGTTTGTGCTCGCCGTCCGGGAAGTAGCGATTCGGGTCATCGTCGCCGTAGTAGGAGGTTCGGGCGTTGCGCCGGAGCCCCGCCGGGTTGAGGTTCGGCATGACGACGAGCGTGCCCGAAAGCTCCTCTGGGAGCGAGTCGGTGAGCAGGTCCTGAGCGACAGCCATCCCCGTGATTTCGTCGCCGTGAACCGAGGCCGTCACCCAGAGCGTCGGTCCCGCTTCCTCACCCTGGGCGATACAGACCGGCAAGCGCTCCTCGGTGCCGGTCGGAAGTTCAGTCACGGTGAGATGCCCCCTCGATAGCTCGCCCCGCGTCGCGCTCGCGGTTCCGAGTTCCATGGGGCCGTTCCGTACGGGGGGAGCAAAGGCCCACCGGCGACGGACGCTCTCGCCGGTGTCTCGGCGGTCCGTCGTCGACGCCGGCCTCGAGACTCCGCCCGAGGCTGGCCGCGACAGCGGATTCGCACTCCGCCACAGCACTCACTACACCGAAGACCGCAGTTAGCTCGACACGGAGTCGCGGGTCCAGCCGGGGTCCGTCCCGGTTCGCTCGATATGATCGGACCGGCAGGCCGGACAGTAGTCGGGAACCTCGGATTCGCCTCGGGGAACGTACACCGCGCCGGAACAGCTCACACACGCATCAGCAACGATCGTCGTACAGTCAGCACAGACGTTGAAGTCGTCGACCGTGAGTTCACGCAGGGGTTCGAGTTGTTTATCCAAGAGATACTCGTTGATTACCGCCTGACAGTTTTGACACGGTTTCATCACGATGCCTTTTGAGGCACGTGACCAATACACAAAGAGCTTCGCCCGTCGGCACGGCGGCGACGTATTCCCGGGACTGCGCGCTGACATCCGTCGCAGCTTCTCACCCGTGCGAGCTGAGCGCGTAACTCTTTAGAGGCGAACCCTCGATAGTCTGATGTCATGTCGAACCTCACCACGCACCTGCGTGACGCAGTCGAGGCGCATCCGGACCGGCCCGCAGTCGCGTTCAACGGACAGGCGACCGCCTACGGCCAGCTCTGGGCCCGTACCGGCCAGTTCGCCGCCGGACTGAACGAACGCGACATCGGTGAGGGTGACCCGGTTGCCGTCTACCTCCCGAACCTCCCGCAGTTCGTCACCGCGTTCCACGGGACGCTGCGCGCGGGGGGCGTGGTGGTTCCGATGAACCCGCAGTACAAATCCCGCGAAATCCGCCACCTGCTGGACGATAGCGGGGCGAAGGCGGTTGTCACTCTCCCCGACCTCGTCCCGTTTGTGGACGAGGTTCGCGAAGAGACCGACGTGGAACACGTCGTCACCGTCGGCGAGGCGACGGAGGGTTCGACGGCGTTCGAGGCGTTCCTCGGTGATGCTGAACCAGCGGTCGTCGCCCGCGACGAGGATGACCTCGCGGTCCAACCGTACACGAGCGGGACGACAGGTCAGCCCAAGGGCGTCCGGCTGACCCACCGAAACCTCGCCTCGAACGCCCTCACCGCAGCCGACCTGGTGCCCGAGGGAACCAACCCAGCGGACAAACAGCTCGGGGTGCTTCCGTTATTCCATATCTACGGGATGACGGTCGTGATGAACGCGACGCTGTTCAACGGGGCCGCCTACTACCCGCTTCCGGCGTGGGACGCCCAGGAAGCCGTCTCGCTCATCGAGACCGAGAAGCTGACGCTGATGCACGGCGTCCCGGCGATGTACAACGACATCGTCAACCAGCCCGACGCCGAGGAGTTCAACCTCTCCTCGCTCCGCATGGCCGGGGTGGGCGGCTCGGGCATCCCCGCGGAGGTGCTTCGGCGCTTCGAAGAGCTCTACGACACCACGGTCTACGAGGGGTACGGGCTCACCGAAACCAGCCCGGTCACCCACTTCAACACCGAGGAGCGGGGCCGACGAGTCGGAAGTATCGGGAAGCCGATTCCTGACGTCGACGCGAAAGTCGTCGACGAGGAGTTCACCGAGGTGCCGCCTGTCGAACGCGGACCGGTGGACGACGAGGCGGAACTCGACGACATCACCGGCGAAGTCGTCGTCGCCGGTCCCTGTGTGATGGCTGGCTACGCCGGATTACCGGAGGCCAACGAGGCGGCGTTCACCGAACGAGACGGGAAGCGCTGGTTCCACACGGGGGATCTGGGCTATCACGACGAGGACGGCTTCTTCTACGTCGTCGACCGGGAGGACCACACGATCAACACTGCCGGCTACAACGTCTACCCCCGAGAGGTCGAGGAACTGCTGTTCGAACTCGACGGCGTCGCCGACGCGGCCGTCGTGGGTATCCCCGACGAACGCCGCGGGGAGACGGTGAAAGCGTTCGTCGTCTCCACGCCGGACACTGACCTCACGGCCGACGAGGTCCGGGAGTTCTGTCTGGAGCGATTGGCGGAGTACAAACACCCGCGTGAGGTGGCGTTCGTCGACGAACTCCCGCGGACGACGACCGGGAAGGTCCAGAAGTTCGAGCTTCACGAACAGTAGGCTCGACGGCGTCCTCGGGGGCGACCGCCCCACGAGGGAATCTTCGAGTTCCCCGCGGAGCATACGGGACTCAGGGAGAGTTTGCCGCCACCAGGTGCAGAACAGAGGGAAGACGAGGGGAACTGCGACCGCTTACGATTGGTTCTCGAGGCGCGCTCGCCGCTCCTCGAACTCCTCGTCCGAGAGTTCCCCGCGTGCGTATCGCGTCCGAAGCGTCGCGAGCGCATCATCGGAGTCGGTTTGCGCCGTCCCGGACGCGCCGCCGCGGTCGAGGGCGGCGACGACGAGCAGGCCAACGACCACCAGGATGAGTAGCGTCCAGAGCAGCGGCCACCAGCCGAACCCGCCCATTCCGCCCCTTCCACCCATCCCACTCCCCTGTGCTGTGACAACGCCGACGAACGGCATCACTACAAGCGCTGTCAGCACGCCTCGGAGTATCGCAGAAGGCTGTCGGTGGGTCATGGTGGGTCTTGCGGTGGTTACGCGGAAGGGGTCGGCGTCGCTTCAGGCGCCACGTCGAGTGAATCGAGGTACTCCTCAGCGTCGAGTGCGGCCATGCTCCCGGTTCCAGCCGAGGTGATCGCCTGTCGGTATTCGGGGTCGGCGACGTCGCCGGCGGCGAAGACGGCGTCGACTGTCGTCCGTGCCGTCAGCCGCCCGGCCTCGTCAGCCTGTGGGACGATGTAGTCGTCCTCGTCGCGCTGGACGCCGGTGTTGTCCAGGAACGCCGTGTTCGGCGTGTGGCCGACGGCGTAGAACACGCCGCCGACGTCCACGGTCTCGGTCTCGACATCGACGTCGGCGGCCGCCTTCTCCCGCGGATAGCCGTCGGGATGCGAGACGAGAGTCGTGCTGCTGACACCGTCTTCCTGCGAGCCGTGAATGGCCTGCAGTTCCGTGTTCCAGCGGAAGGTGACATCGTCGTGCTCGCGAGCCCGCTCGGCCATGATCTCGGAGGCCCGAAGCTCGTCGCGGCGGTGAACGACCGTCACGGAGTCGGCGAACTTTGCGAGAAAGAGCGCCTCCTCCATCGCGCTGTCCCCGCCGCCGATGACGAGCACGTCGTCGCCGCGGTGGAACGCACCGTCACACGTCGCGCATGTCGAGAGGCCGTAGCCCATCAACTCCGCTTCGTTCTCGGCGCCGACCCAGCGTGCACTCGCACCCGTCGCCACGACGAGTGCGCGTGTGCGGACGGTATCACCGGTCGACAGGTCGAGGGCGATTGGCCGACTGTCGGTCCTCGCCGACACGATGCTGCCGTGTTCGAACGTCGCACCGAACTGCTCGGCCTGCTCCCTACCGCGCTGGATCAGCTCCATCCCGCCGACGCCGTCGGGGAAGCCGAGATAGTTCTCGACATCGGTCGTCAGCGTGAGCTGGCCACCCGGCTCGTCACCCTCGAGGACGAGCGGGTCCAGATCGGCCCGGGCAGCGTACACCGCTGCCGAGAGACCAGCGACACCTGAGCCGGCGATGACGAGATCCAGCACCTCGTCAGTCATTTATTCCGTATACTGCTCGACGAGCATGCGCAGCTGGTCCTCGCCCTGGACCCCGACGATCTCCTCGACCTGTTCGCCGTCAGCGAACAGGACGAGCGTCGGGACGCCACGAACGCCGTAGGCGCTTGCCAGCTGCTGGTTGGCGTCGACGTCGACCTTCGCCACTGCGGCGTCAGTCTCCGCAGCGAGCGACTTGACGATCGGTTCGAGCATCTTACACGGACCACACCAGTCGGCGTAGAAGTCCGTGAGGACGACGTCGTTCTCGGTAACGACCTCCTTCAGGTTGGCTTGTCCGTCGACGAAAATCGGCTCGGTTGGTGCGTCAGCGTCAGTTGCTGATTCAGTTGCCATCACCAGTATGTAGGGAGTAGTGGTAATTAAGAGTTTTGGGAGTCTCATGCAATACTACGTCGCAGACCCTCCCCGGTAGCTGCCGCCGAGCTATCCGTCTGAGACGTTCCGGAGCAAAATCAGGCCAGGACCGGCGCCGGGCGGGGAAGCAGACAGCAGGTAGAGCATATTGAACCGCCGAAACGGCCCTATCCTTCGACAGACGCCGTGGTCGGTTCGCCCTGCTCGTACTTCGTCTCGAACTCCTGGATGAGCTGACCCATCTTCGCGTACCAGTCGTTCAGAAGCCGCTGCATATCGTCTGCGATCTTCGAGGGGTCGGTCGGCGAGTACACGTGGTAGTATCCGCCCTGATCGTAGTTGATCTGGTCTTTCTTGATGAACCCCGTCTGGAGCAGACGCTGCACGGACCGGTACGCCGTCGAGCGCTCGCGGTCGACCGCTTCCGCGAGCTCGTCGACGGTCATGGGCTGCTCGGCGTTCACGAGCATCCGGAAACACTCCTTATCGAGCTCTTTGAGCCCGTGGAAACACTCGAGCAGCCCCTCACAGGTCATGTCCTGTCGAAGCTGTTCGGACATCGAATCTACCATTAGTATCACTCACAGGTATGAACTGCCTCGTTAAAAGACTTGTGTAGAGATTGCACAATCATACTCACGAACCGCTGAGGTCCTCGTTTCGCGCGACGAAGCGGGGTGTGGCGTCGGGCTAGTCCGCGACAGTTGCCGCCGCCGGTTGCTCCGCCCGGAGCGCCTGAATCGAACTCACCACGACGGCGCCGGCGACCAGCGCCGCGGCGCCGACGATGATGACGAGCGACACGGTCTGGAGGACTGGAATATCCAGGAAGTTGCCGACTTTGCGAATCGCGACGGCGATCGCACCGAGCAGCAACATCACGCCGAAGTACACCTTGATCTCGTCCTCGTTGACGAGACTCGTCGCCGCGGCACCGAGGCGTGCACCGAGCGCACTCCCGGCGAGCAGCGGCACGACGATGGAGAGCTCCACCGCGCCGTCCATGGCGTAGAGGAAGCTCCCGATCCCGCCCGAGAACACGATCTCGAAGAGGTCAGTCCCGACCGCGATCGGAACCGGGACGCCGATGAGGTAGAACAGCGCGGGCATCCGGATGAAGCCGCCACCGACGCCGAGGAAGCCGGAGAGCAGCCCGGTCGCGAACGCGACACCAAGAATCAGCCACAGCGAGACCCTGATGCCGCCACGGAGGCGCATCATCGGGGGGATGTTGTACGACTGGATCTTCTTCGCGATATCCGGGATCGCGTCCGGGTCGATCTCCGCGTCCGCTTCGGCTTCGTGACTGATGCCACCACTATCGTCACTGCCCTTCATCGCGGTGTAGGTGACGAACGCACCGATCCCCCCGAGCAGGCCGACGTAGATGACGCTCACGACGGTGTCGGCGAGCCCGATATCCTGGAGGTAGTGGAGTCCGATCTTTCCGACCTCGATCCCACCGGTCGTCCCTGCGATCATGAGGACCCCGAGTTTGTAGTCGACCTGGCCGAGGTCCCGGTGTTTCAGCGTCGCGATAACCGAGGTCGCGAACACGAAGGCGAGCCCTGAGGCGACCGCGACGTCAGTATCGTACCCCATCACCATCAGTGCGGGGGTGACGAGGAACGAGCCACCCATCCCGAAGAAGCCGAAGAGGAGCCCGATGAGGACCCCGAACCCGGCAAATAGTGAGAGCAGCATTACGCTGACGCCGAACAGTTCCATCGTCATTTCCCTCTCACGATCTTGACAAGCTTCGCGCCGAGGAGCTGCTCGAGCGCTCCGTATCCCACGTACAGGAGCATCGCTTCGAGCAGCACGATCCCCATTACGAGTCCCGCTCCGGTCAGCCCGGTCGCGTTTTCAACACCGAACATCGATTATCTCTTCTCGCAGTATTGTGTAGTTCATGGAATCGTACTCGCTACCGTCTAACCGACTACAGTACTTAACGGTTATGGGATTATGATACAATACTATCTGGGGCGGTCGTCCATACGTTATAGCGAACACACGGACAGCGGGGTGAGCCACCGCTGCTACAGAACGAGCGTCGCGACGACGAACGCGAGTAGGAAGGCAAGGACGAACGAGCCGAACCACGCTGCGATGGTGATGCCGATCTTCCGGAAACTGATCGCCTCGAGTCCACCGACGGCAGCGCCACTCCCGATGATCGCACTCACCACGATCTCGTTGAAGGAGACCGGGACGCCAAGGAGAACGGCGAGCTGGGCGATCAGGAACGACGGCACGAGGGCGGCGATGGACCGTCGCGGGCCGAGCGAGGAGTAATCCCGGGCGAGAGACTTGATCATCCGTGGGGCGCCCGTCCACGATCCGATGAGCATCCCGAACCCACCACCGACGAGGACGGCGAGCGTCGAGACCATCGGCATCTCGTCGAGCAGCGGGAGCAGTGGTCCGACGGCGAGACCCACCTGACTCCCGCCAGCGGAGAACGCAACAAGTGAGCCGAGAGAGAGCAGGACGCGGCGAAGTCCGCCAACCGTATCGCGGCGGATGTCGACCGACACGACTCCCGCGACGACGGCCGCACCGAGTACCGAAACCAGCAGCCCGATTGGCTGACCGACTCCGGTTAGCTGCTGGGCGGTGCCCGCCAGTGACCCGCCGCCGTCGTCGCCGAGAAACGCGAATTCGACGTTCAGCATCACCGCGCCGACCAGCCCGGCCAGGGCGGCGACGCTGAGGCGCTCGGGGACGTCGGCCCGTGGGAGAACTGTCGCGATGGCGTACGCGATCCCGCCACCGACGAACGGCGTGAACAGCCAGACGGCACCGATCTGTAGATACTTCGGCCAGACCGGCTCGCCGCCGAGAGCCAACCCGACGCCGATCACCGACCCGGTGACGGTGAACGCGGTCGCGACCGGATAGCCGGTCTTGATGCCGACCGCCATGAGCCCGGCGCCGATGAGGAGCACCGCGATCACGCCCGTCGGCGGCAGGCTCACACCGCCGACGAGTCCGCTCCCGATCGCTTCAGAGACGTTGGCTCCTTGGGTGACTGCGCCGACGAACCCGAGAATCCCGACGACGAACGCGGCACGCATCGTCGAAATCTCGTTGGCGCCGACGGCTGGCGCGAACGGGGTCGCGCCGCTGGAACCGGCGCCGATGACCCAGGCCATGAACAGACTCGAGAGCCCGGCGACGACAAAGAGGGCGATCAGAGCGGGATCCATTGGAAAAATAGCGGTCAGTCCGAACCGGGCGCCACGTCAGCGTCGGCGGCAGGACTGCTCCTGTCGGCATCGCCAGCGCGACTCCGCCAGTAGCCCTGGAGGTAGGCGCCGATGAACATCCCCGCGAGCGCCCACAGGATCGTGACGTTCCCGATCCCGAGGCTCGCGTAAGCGGCACCGGGACAGATGCCCGAGAGGCCCCAGCCGACGCCGAAGAGGCTGCCGCCGATCACGACGTTCCTGTCGAACGATTTCAGTCTGCGCTCGAAGCTATCACCTGTCAGGGGCGCGCCCCCGAGCAGCCGTGGCGCAAGGAAGAACGCCACACCCGTGACCGTGGCACCACCGAACATCACGAACAGCAGGCCGAGGTCCTCGAACTGGAGGAAGCTCAGCACAACCTCCGGTCGGGCCATCTGACTGTAGGCGAGCCCGAAGCCGAAGACCAGGCCACCGAGCAGTATCAACGGCATGAACGCGGGATGGCGGTCAGACACTTACGGACTCACCCCGAGTGCAGCGACGAGTTGTGCGGTTGCGATCGCGACGAGCAGGAACGTGGCCACGCCGGCAATCGACGTCTTCGACGCCGAACCGACGCCACAGACGCCATGACCGGACGTACAGCCCTTTCCGACGCGCGTGCCGACGCCGACGAAGACCCCGCCGACGAGCAGGCGCCACGGCTGGACGTCGGTCGTCCACGCACTCGCCTGGAGCGCCCAGGGTTCACCCTGGAAGATGAACGCATAGACGGAGGCACCCAGTATGATACCCAGGGTGAACACGAACCGCCAGTCACGGGATCTAACGTACTGCTGGAAGCGCGACTGCCCCGAGACGTACGAGAGCGTCGACTCGAGGAACGTACTCGCGCCGGCGCTGATACCGGTCCCGAGGTAGATGATCGTTGCACCCAGCCCAACCAGAAGGCCCCCGATAGCATAGCGGCTGATCCCGTTCGGGAACAGCTCGGCGGCCGTCTGGAGGACGAGCGGATCACTCACCATCGACGATATTAGTCATCCGCGAGCGATTCCTGACTCGCCGCACAGTTGTTCGGCCCGAGCTCGAGCGTGAACGCCTCGTCGTCGTCGACGGCGTTCTGCCCGAGGTTCGTCGCGATGATGTCCTCGTAGTTGGCCGGCCGGGGCGGCATATCCGAGAGGATCAGCTCGACGAACGCGTCCTCGTCCGTCGTGAGCGCGTCCATCTCCGTGACCAGTTCGCCGACCGTCGCGGTGTAGGTGCCGTCGTCGGCGGGTTCGGCCGCGCCGCTGAAGTGCGCGCCACCGATGAGCGTGTCGTCGGGCAGCGTCAGGACGCGTTCCTGGAGCGATTCGTAGAGCATGCGCGCCGCGTCAGGAGCGCCTTCGTCGCCCTCCTCCAGGTCCGGACGCGCGACGCTCTCGATGAACAGCCCGTCGCCGGTCGCGAGCAGGCTGTCGTCGACGAGATACGACGTCATCCCGGTCGTGTGGCCGGGCGTGTAGACGGTCTCGATCGTGGCGTCGCCGACCTCGAAGGTGTCGCCGTCGGCCGCTGTCGTCACCTCGTCGGCGTAGGTGACACCGCGGTCGACCGACGCCTCGGGGATGACGCCCTCGACACCTTCCTCCTCGAGCGTGCGGATGCCCGAGATGTGGTCTGCGTGGATGTGCGTGTCGAGCGCGTAGGTGAGTTCGACGCCGAGCTCCTCGGCGTCTGCGAGATAGCGGTCACTGAACGCACGGAGCGGGTCGATGATGGCGGCCTCGTCGTCGTCGTAGACGAAGTAGCCGAGACAACCCGACGACGGACGCTGGTACTGCAGGAGCGTTCCGGCGCCGTCGTAGCCGCTGATCTCGACGGATTCGTAGATGCTCGCCCAGCCGTTCATCCCCTCCTCGAGATGGTTGACCTCGTAGCCGAGCTCTTTCAGCGATCCGGCGACGTACTCGCTCGCGCCACCTTTCGCACAGAGCACGGTCACCTCGTGGTCCGCGGGGATACGGTCGAGAACGTCGTCGTCGATCTCCTCGTCGAGGAACTCGAAGTACGGAATGTTGATCGATTCAACGTTCTCGCCCTCGATGCGCCATTCCTCGTAGTCGCTACTCATTCGCGTGTCGAGGAGCGTGACATCCTCACCGGTGTCGATGCGGTCTTTCAGCGTTTCCGGAGTGATCGATTCGACTGGCACATCCGGGGTCGGATATTCATCGGCGTCCATATTGTGCATTAGGGTATACCGGATGGACATATAAAAGAGTTCGCATAGAATTCCGTATATCATGCAATACCACACCCCATAGCGAACTGGCGTCAGATGGGGCTATCCGGCTGCGTTGTACACGATATAACCCGTAATTCGGGTGCAATAGAGCAATTTGGGGAGCACCCAGGAACCAACATTCTTTTAACGGCGTGTCCTATATTGTGGACTAGCTCCAATACAGACCAACGGAGCAGACAACACCATGAGTGCAAAATTCGATATCGCGGAGACGCTCGACGTGAAAGGCGCATCGTGTCCCATGCCAGTTGTGAAGACAAAGACCACTATCGACGAACTCGCGGCCGGCGAGGTTCTGGAAGTGCTGGCGACGGACTCGGGAAGCATGAGCGACATCGACGGGTGGGCCGCCGGCACCGAGGGCGTCGAGCTCCTCACCCAGGAGGAGGACGGCGACGTGTACAAACACTACGTCCGGAAGACCGAATGAGCGCGGACACGCCCGGATCCGCAGACGCGCCCTCGCGCGCGGAGCTCGCTGCCCGCATCGACGAACTCGAGACCGCGCTGAGCGAGGCCACGACCGAAGACGGCGGCAAGAAGATGTCTATCATCGCGACGAAAGGGACCCTCGATATGGCGTACCCGCCGCTGATCCTCGCCAGCACGGCGGCCGCCTTCGGCTACGAGGTGACTGTGTTCCACACGTTCTGGGGGCTGGAAATCCTCCACGAGGAGCGCGCGAAGAAGCTGAAGCTGAGTTCGGTCGGCAACCCGAACATGCCCGTCCCAAACATCGTCGGCGCGCTCCCGGGGATGGACCGCATGACGACCAAGATGATGGAGAAGAAGATCGACGACAACGACACCGCCTCCATCGAGGAGCTCCTCCAGACCAGCCTCGACATGGGCGTGGAGTTCCAGGCCTGTCAGATGACCATCGAACTGATGGGGTACGATGAAGACGACTTTTACGACGGCGTCACCACCGGCGTTGGGGCCGCGACGGCGCTGGAAGATATGGCCGACGCGGATATCCAGCTTCTCGTCTGAGCACCCGCGTTCGCTGCACGGCTCTTCGAGGGGAGCGCGTCCACTACGACCTGGCGCTGATTCGGCTCGCTGACCCGTGGGAAACCTGCTCGGATGGGCCCTCCCCCACAAACTGTGTCTCGAAGAACTTGTCGGCACCCTGACCTCGCGACTCGTTCACCACCACCAATACTGGAGTCTCACTCCGTGAACTGCCCAGTACGGCTTTCAGGTGCGGCCGTAGTTGGAGCTGCGCGGTCGAGAACAAGTTATTTCCTCCCTGCGACCACGGCTGCCCTGAGAGAGCGGAAGCCGGACGGAGAGCTGACGAGCGAACGTCTTCTCGACCCGAGATGGCCGACTCAGACCCGGTCGAAACAGAGGCCGTAGTGGTAGGGTGGGAGCTCGATCTGCCTGGCTCGGATGAACGCACCCGTGGCCTCGACGATCGCGCAGGTCTCCGAGGGCGACAGCCTGAGTTCGGTCGGTGGGCCCCGTGGCGAGTCCAGCACGGTCGTCTCCGCACGCGGCCGGTCGTGCCAGTTGACGACGAGGAACCGGCCCTCAGGCCGGAGCGTCTCCGATATCTCCTGAACGAACGCTTCAGGGTTCGCGACCCCGTGGAACGTGTTCGCGACCAGGACGGTGTCGACGTCCTCGGGGAGGGTGCCCGCAAGCGCTCTCGCGTCACCGTGGACCGTGACGACGTTGTCGATTCCGTGCATATCTGCGAGCAGTTGGAGTTCCTCGAGCACCGATTCGTCGAGGTCGACCGCGTACACCGGGTTCGGCTCCACAATCCGAGCCGCAGGCAGGGCGAAGTAGCCGTTGCCTGAGCCGACTTCGGCGAGCGTCCCCCCCGGCCCGATACCCAGGCGGCGAAGCGTCTCACCGGGTGTCGGCCAGAGCCGACCCCACCATCCCCAGTCAGGCTGCCCCGTGTTCTGAAACCGGTCCATCGCTACCGGACGTCACAGCTATCGACACCCAGAATCCGGTAGACGAGACACGACCGCATCATCGCCGTCACGATGAGGACGACCCCGACCAGAACTGCGAAGACGCCGACGGTCGGTCCGAGGCTCAGTATTCCGGCGGCACCGGCGAGTCCAACAGCCGCCAGTAGCGCGCCCGCGGCTAATCTCACGGTCCGGTCCGTCGCCCCAATATTGACGTTCATACCCAATACTACAGGCAGTTTCGTGTTAACGTTCCCGATATGCCTCTCGGCGACGAGCCACGAGGAGACTCTGTCTGGAGTATTCTGCCCGGTCAGGCTGCCCGCCTCGGGAACTGCGGTCGGACGGAGCGGTTTGGCATTTCAACTCACTCTGGGTGGTAGTACTGTGTCGGCGACAGCGAATTGGAATGCACCTATCAGTACTGTATCCTACTTCAGCGACGGATCCCGGGAACTCGTGTGTGCGGACTCCGTGCAACTGGTCCAGCTATCGCACGGATATCCGGGTCTGGGAACTCCTGTCGATAATCCAGGCGAGCCCCCTCGAATCGGCGGCGAAGGGGCCGTGTCTGCCCTCAGCCGGCCGTTCGCGTCGAGAGCACCCCCATCGTCTCAAACATCGGTCCGTGGCTCACTTTGCACTCCAAAGTTTCTGGCACACGCGAGCAGGGGTATCCAAGTAGTAAACCGCCTAAGGGTGGACCACGTAATACACTCCAATGGCAACGCGAACGGCACATCTCGATATCACGGGGATGTCCTGCGCCAACTGCTCGGCGTCGGTCCAGGACACGCTGGAAGCCCTCGACGGCGTTTCGGCGGCGAACGCCAACTTCGCCACCGACGAGGGCTCGGTGACGTACGACCCCGAGGAGCTATCGCTCGGAGAGATCTACGACGCGGTCGACGAGGCGGGCTACGGCGCCGTTTCGGAGACGGTGACCATCGCCATCTCCGATATGACCTGTGCGAACTGTGCGGAGGCCAACGAGACCGCACTCGAGCGGACGCCAGGTGTTGTCGACGCGGAGGTCAACTTCGCGACCGACGAAGCACAGGTCACCTACAACCCAGCGGACGCATCGCTGGAGGCGATGTACGACGCCATCGAGGACGCCGGCTACTCGCCGGTCCGCGAGGGTGGTGAGGAGTCGGGGCAGGACGCGCGTGACGCGGCACGCGAAGAAGAGATCGCCAAGCAGCTCAAGCTGACGCTGTTCGGGGCGATTCTGTCGGCCCCGATGCTGTTCTTCCTCGCGGACCGGTTCCTGCTGGGCGGGAGCCTCGTCCCGGAGACGGTGTTCGGTGTCTCGATCGGATGGGTCGAACTCCTGCTGGCGACGCCGGTCCAGGCGGTGCTCGGCTGGCCGTTCTACAGGAACTCGTACAAGGCGCTCGTCACGAACGGGCGGGCCAACATGGACGTCCTCATCGCGCTCGGCTCCTCGACCGCCTATCTCTACTCGGTCGCGGTGCTCGGCGGCCTCATCGCCGGCGGCCTCTACTTCGATACGGCAGCGCTGATTCTCGTGTTCATCACGCTGGGGAACTACCTCGAAGCCCGTTCGAAGGGGCAGGCCGGAGAGGCGCTTCGGAAGCTCCTCGAGATGGAAGCCGAGACGGCGACGCTCGTCCACGACGACGGGACCGAAGAGGCGGTTCCGCTCGAGGACGTGTCGACGGGTGATCGGATGAAGGTCCGCCCCGGCGAGAAGATTCCAACCGACGGAGTCGTCGTCGACGGCCAGTCCGCCGTCGACGAGTCGATGGTCACGGGCGAGTCGGTGCCGGTCGAGAAAGCCGCCGGCGACGAGGTGGTCGGGTCGACGATCAACGAAAACGGCGTCCTCGTCGTCGAGGCGACCCAGGTCGGCGAGGATACGGCGCTCCAGCAGATCGTCCAGACGGTCAAGGAGGCCCAGTCCCGCCAGCCCGAGATCCAGAACCTCGCGGATCGGATCTCAGCGTACTTCGTGCCGGCGGTGATCGTGAACGCGCTCCTGTGGGGCACCATCTGGTTCCTCTTCCCGGAACTGCTCGCAGGGTTCGTCGACTGGCTCCCGCTGTGGGGGCAGGTCGCCGGCGGGCCCGCAGCCGTCGGGGGGACGGTCTCGGTCTTCGAGTTCGCCGTCATCGTCTTCGCGTCCGCGGTGCTCATCGCCTGTCCCTGCGCGCTGGGGCTGGCAACGCCCGCTGCGACCATGGTCGGAACGACCATCGGCGCGCAGAACGGGGTTCTGTTCAAGGGTGGGGATATCCTCGAGCGAGCGAAAGACGTCGACACCGTCGTGTTCGACAAGACGGGGACGCTCACGGAAGGCGAGATGGAGCTAACCGACGTGGTCGTCTTCGACGGCGAAGGGAACCCGATCCCGGACGGCGGCGAGCCGGCGCTGGCGGACGAGCAGCCCACCACCCGGGACCGCCTTACGAAGGACGACGTGCTCCGGTTCGCGGCGACGGCCGAACACGGGAGCGAGCACCCGCTCGCTCGCGCCATCGTCGATGGGGCCGAGGAACGCGGGCTCACCGTGACCGACCCCGACGAGTTCGAGAACGTTCCGGGCCACGGGGTCAGGGCAACAGTGGGTGAGAGCGAGGTGCTGGTCGGCAACCGCAAGCTGCTGCGGGACAACGAGATCGACCCCTCGCCCGCCGCGGAGACGATGGAGCGTCTCGAGAACGAGGGGAAGACGGCGATGCTCGTCGCGTACGAGGGCGCGCTCGTCGGCGTCGTCGCGGACGCTGATACGGTGAAAGCAGAGTCCGAGGAGGCGGTGACCGCCCTCCAGGAGCGGGGGATCGACGTCATGATGATCACCGGGGACAACGAGCGGACCGCCCGCGCGGTCGCCGAGCGCGTCGGCATCGCACCCGAGAACGTCCGTGCGGAGGTGCTTCCGGAGGACAAATCCAGTGCCGTCGAGCGCATTCAACACGATGGGCGACAGGCCATGATGGTCGGCGACGGGGTCAACGACGCGCCGGCGCTGGCCGTCGCCTACGTCGGCACGGCGATTGGCTCCGGGACGGACGTGGCCATCGAAGCCGCGGACGTGACGCTGATGCGTGATAACCCGCTGGACGTGGTGAAAGCGATCCGCATCTCGGATGCGACGCTCAAGAAGATCAAGCAGAACCTCGTGTGGGCGCTGGGCTACAACACGGCGATGATCCCCCTGGCCTCGCTCGGACTGCTGCAACCAGTGCTTGCGGCCGGGGCGATGGCGTTCTCGTCCGTGTCGGTGTTGACCAACAGCCTGCTGTTCCGACGCTACACCCCGGACCACGACTACGAACTGTTCGGCCGGCTCCGGTAGAACAGCGCGAGGGGTGCTGCTCGCCTCCCAGTCGACGACCGGCGACGACAGCCGAGCTGGCGACCCACCGTTTCGGCTGACCGCTTCCTCCCGCTACTGGTCTCCCTGATACAGCGGCGACTCTGTCGTCGTGCAGCCGGATCGGCCACAGACACCGGCCTCGGCACCGGCCCGTTCGACGCCTGCGGCGAGTTCAGGGAGCTCCCACGTCGGGTCGTGGCCCGTCTCCGTCCGGTGGGACTCGATAAACGACCGGGCCGTGGCGAGTTTGTCGAACGTCTCCGTCAGGTCACAGGCCCCACAGGAGACGGTTACATGTTTCTCAGCCATATGCGAGCGTAGGAGGGGAGGACAGTTAGGGGTTCCTGCTGAAACTCCTCCCCGTGGACTCGAAAACTGACGTGGAGCCCGACTGACGACTTGTCAGTCGGTCCAGAGTCGGTCGATGCGCTCGGCGGCCTCGGGATGGTTCTCCCGCAGTGTTGCGGGCTCGGTTTCGCCGTCGACGTTGATGACGTGTACCTCGCCCCGCTTGCCGTCGTAGACGTCCTGGAAGTCGTAGACGACGCCGAATAGCTGGATGCGGTCCGGGAGTTCGTCGCTCTCGCGCAGGAACTCGATCTGGCGGTCCACGTTGTACTCCACGAGCCGGTTGATGGCGGCCGCTCGGTCGAGGCCGGCCGGGAGTGCCTCGAGGCCCCCTTGGAGATGCGGCGCGAGCAGTTCGAGACAGTGTTCGATTCCCGCCGGCTCCGAGAGCCCATCGGTGAGCCAGTCGTACGTCGCCGTAACCGCGCCACAGCCGGTGTGACCGACGACAACGACCGTTTCGGTGCCGGTGTGTGTGAGGGGATAGAGCACGTCGCCGGAGACGACCTCGCCCTCGGCGGTCTGCTGGACGACGCGGTTGCCGATGTTGCTGCAGGTGAAGACGCGGCCGGGCTGGTCGTTCCCCCAGATGTGGTCTTGGAGCACTCTGGAGTCCGAACAGCAGACCGTGACGGCGTCGGGATGCTGCTCGTGCTGGAGCCCGTCGAACCGGCCGTCGAAGGCCTCGGCGTGGTCGGCGTTGCGGTCGAGCATCCTGAGAAAGCGCTCGTCCATATGCGGGGGGATGCCCCCGGGTGAATAGTGCTCTTTGCTTTCGTTCCTGGACCGAGCCGGAACAGTTAGGTAGGTGATTGAACAATCGCGTGCCATGTCGCGGCGGTGGGTCCCGCCGGTCCGGAGGCCAGCCGCCTCGGTCCGTCGGGTCGTGCTGGCCTGGACGCGAGCGACTGCCGTCGTCGCCGGCCAGCTGGGCGTGCTCGTCGCGTCCCTGTGGCTGTTCGCACACACCCAGCGCAGCGAGCTCCCGCTTTTCGTCGCCTGGCTCCCGCTACTCGCGTTCGCCGGGCTCCTGCTCGTCGCTGCGCGGACCAAGTACCGGCGGGCCGGACGTGAGAACCCGGCGTGGGTCGGCTACCTCCTCGTGGCCGCCGCCCCGTTTACCGCCTTCGGCGGTGGCTGTGCCGTCGACGGCGCGCTACCCCTTGGGGCGCGCCTGCTCCGTAGCGGCGTCCGCATCGGCGTGGAGCTCGGGGATGGTGCCTGTCACACGTATCTTAATGGCGCGCTGCTCGTGCTCGGCTACGCGATGCTCGGGGTCGGATTACATCTCGACGACCGGGGGCTGGGCTGGTTCGCCGAACGGCTGGTGGATTAAGCCCAGACGATACGAAACAGTTCGACGTTGATCTCCGTCCGGTCACTGTCGTGGTGGCCGTAGAGTCGTGGCACCTCGAACTCGGCCCGGAAGGCGTGAGTTACCTCGCCGCCCTCGTCGGCGGCGAACGCCTCGACGAACTGCTGGCTGCCGGCGTTGTGGATGGAGTAGGAGACGGTGGAGAGCTCGGCCGCGCGTTCGAGGAACGCCCGATCGGCGCCCTCGCTACCGGTCCGGGCGCCAAAGGGTGGGTTCATCAGCGTCGTCACCGGAGCATCCGGACAGGGACAGAGCGGCGGCCGTGTCGCGTCGCCGAGGAGCCAGTCGACCGAACGCGCCGGGTCGACGGACCGCTCGTTCTCGCGGGCAACGGCAAGTGCACTCGGGTCGCGTTCCAGCCCGAGTACGTGGTTTGGCGAGCGACAGGCGGCTGCGAGCGCGAGGAGTCCGGTCCCGGTACCGAGATCGAGGACGGTTCGGTCAGTAATGTCGCCTTGCAGGTCAGCGAGATGAACGAGATGCGCCGCCAGATCCGGCGGCGTCGGATACTGTTCGAACTCGAGTTGGGGAGCGCGAAAGCCCGCGAGGCCGTGGAGCCGTTCAGCCAGTGCGCGCTTCGAACCCATTCAGGCCTGAACGTCGAGCCCTTCCACGCTGAGTGTGACGCCTTCGCGGTGGGCGCGCTCTGCGAGCGCCGAAAGCGCCGGCCGGACCTTCTCGGCGTCGCCGACCTCATCGACGGTCACCGTGAGGCTGCCGGCGCCGAGGAACGAGGCCGCCCGGACGAACGCGCGCAGGCGGTCGGCCTCCTCCTGGGTCGCGAGTGAACAGTCCTCCTCGAAACGCGCCTCGACACTGAGCTGCGCCGGCTGGTACCCCTCGTTCGAGAGCTCGCGTTTGAGTTCTCGCAGATACCCCGGTGCCGTCGTGTCGAGTGATTCAGCCGACAGTTCGACCGGTTCGATCTCTGCCGGGCGACAGGCCGCGACCGCTTGCTCCACGCTCGTGCTCATGCTGAATAGCCATATTCACTGGTTATACAAAAGTGTTGGTGAATACCTGTGAGTAATCACAACGGTAACCGGGAGTGCAGGGAATCTGTCGATTTCTCGCGGATCAGAACCCCCCACATCGGGCTTCCCTCCGGGTAATCTTTTCCGTTTTCTTGTCGAGGACGAATAAAGACTTAAATGTAGGTATCACCAGAAATCTTTTAATGGAACGCCCTACCCGGGAGCGGCAGCAGGAGTCCGAATCCGAGGAGGAGGTCGCCGACGAGATCGTCTCTTGTCCGGAATGTGGGTCCGACGAGGTCGTTACCGACGACGACCAAGGCGAGCTGGTCTGTGACGACTGTGGGCTGGTGCTCGACGAGCGCCAGATCGACCGTGGGCCGGAGTGGCGCGCGTTCAACCACTCCGAGCGACAGAGCAAGTCCCGTGTGGGGGCGCCCATCACGGAGACGATGCACGACCGCGGGCTGACGACGACGATCGACTGGAAGGACAAGGACGCCTACGGTCGGTCGCTCTCCTCGGAGAAGCGGAGCCAGATGCACCGCCTGCGCAAGTGGCAGGAGCGCATCCGGACGAAGGACGCCGGCGAGCGCAACCTCCAGTTCGCGCTCTCGGAGGTCGACCGGATGGCCTCCGCCCTCGGGGTTCCCCGGTCGGTCCGGGAGGTCGCCTCGGTCATCTACCGGCGCGCCCTCAACGAAGACCTGATTCGGGGGCGCTCGATCGAGGGTGTCTCGACGGCGGCGCTCTACGCTGCCTGCCGCCAGGAGGGTATCCCCCGGAGCCTCGACGAGGTCGCCGAGGTGTCGCGGGTCCCACAGAAGGAGATCGGCCGCACGTATCGGTATATCTCTCAGGAGCTCGGCCTGGAGCTCAAACCGGTCGACCCCAAACAGTTCGTCCCGCGCTTCGCCTCCGAACTCGGCCTGAGCGAGGAGGTGCAGTCGAAAGCCACGGAGATCATCGACGTCTCGGCCGAGCAGGGGCTGCTCTCCGGGAAGTCGCCGACGGGGTTCGCGGCCGCGGCGATTTACGCCGCGTCGCTGCTCTGTAACGAGAAGAAGACCCAGCGCGAGGTCGCCGAGGTCGCGCAAGTCACCGAAGTGACGATCCGGAACCGGTATCAGGAGCAGATCGAAGCGATGGGCTTCCGGTAGGTCGTCGCTGGCGTACGACCAGCCGGCGAGGCTTTTCGGCGAAGGTGTCTGTCACTGAGCGCGTTCTGTATCGCCTGCAGACCCGGTACCGCACCCGTGTGACTGATGTGGTCCGGTCCCTTACCGGGAGACGTGTTCACCGGGACCGTGAACGGAGTCAACCCTGCCGTGGCGAACAGCGTCAACATGCGAAACAGGACGTTTCGTTCGTTGAGCAGTTTGCTTGCGGCTGGAAATGACCGCATAACGATAGGGTCTCAGTGAGTGAACGGAGACGATGGAGTACTCTGAGGAACGAGAGAGCCCGTCCACCGAAGAAACGCTCGATCAGATAGAGGCCGGTCTGTACCGAGCGCTCTCGGCGGCTGAGGGGCCCGAGGTGATCTACGAGATCAGGACGTCGCTGCAGCGCCTCGACGTACTGCGCAAGCGCCGAAGGGAGAGAGCACTCCGATCGGACTGACCACCACGGACGTCAGATGTCGAACCCGATATCCATACGAGACGAGAGCCATACTCGACCCTGATCTGTTCCCGTCGAGATGGAGCAAGCCGAGTCATCAGAAGCGAACCCGGAAGCGGAACAGTGTCCGATACCGCCCCAGCAGGAGCAACCTACCGTCGTTACGATGGGCGTGGCGGACAGGCTCGACGAGGAGAGTGAAATCCTGGATCCGGTGCGGGAGCTCGTCGACGTGGATGATCGAGCTCGGTTTTTCCGCGGTGGCACAACTGAGCGTCGAGTCCGTGTTCAACCAGTGCCGGGTCACGATCGCCAACGGAACGACCGTCTCCGTCAGACCGCAGGACGACGCCGACTGAGTAGATCCGGATCAACTGACTCGGGAGCTACCTGTCACCTCCTGTTCGCCGACGAGACGTGGGTCCTGGTGAGTCCCATCGAACTCGGAACCGATCACGAGTTGGCGTTCTGGGGGATGAGCAATAGCAGCAGTGCGAGGGAGCCCGATCGCTCACTCAGCGATGTACACCACGACCGTGCGGTCCGTCAGCCCGAGAGTCACCCGGTAGCGCTGATACGCCTCGAACCGCTCCGAAAGCGCCGGCGCGTGCCGCGGCGTCGTGACGACGACCGGTGGTGGGTCCTCCGGAACCGCGTCCGGCGACGCGACGCTTGCCGTTTCACCTTCGGCTCGTTCGACGTACCACGAGAGCGGAAGCCGTGCGGAGAACGCGTCACGGGACTCCTCGGGGACGGGCGGCCGCTCCAGCACTGATTCATCCTTGAGCAGGAACCGTTCACCGACGTAGAGCACGTCCGTCCCGTCGTTTCCCTCCATTGTCGTTGTCGCCGCGGCCATCGCCGGCCGAAGCTCCGCCTCCGGCTGGGCGAACCCGGGGAGGTCGTCACGTGCATCTGGGTCATCGTACACCTCGCCAGCGACGACGGCACCCGCATGAACGCCGGTTGCACTCAGAAGCAACAGCGCCGTCGCGACACGCATCGCGTCACCTCTCGCGAAATGCTCCCGACCGTAGCGCCAGACTGTGGCGAGGCCCACCGCTGCCGGGAGTGCCATCGGGACCAGGATATGGACGGCGACCCAGGGCTCGTTCACCTCCGTCACGGCGGGGAACACCAGCAGGCCGATGCCCGCCCAGTATGTGCCGAAACTCACCGCCGGGCGGGAGCGGCCGCCGTAGCGCTCACGGACGAACCCCCAGAGTGCGAGCGCGACGACCGGGAGCGCCGTCGCCAACAAGGTTTCGAGGGTCCCGCCGACGAACGGCAGCAACGGGTGACCGTTCATATGGGTCGGGGGCGCATGCCGGCCGAGCACCAACACCGCCAGAAAGCGGTTTCCAGCACCCAGGGAGCCGGCTTCGAGCGCCGAGAGCAGCGTCCTCGGTCGGGCGAAGTCGATGACACCGCGGGGAACGTAGAACACGAGCACCACGCCGATTGCGAGCAGCGTTGCGCGGAGCACAGGTGCAGTCCACGCCGAGAGCGTGCGCCCGACACGGCGAACCCGTCCGAGGATGACGCCGGCCGAGTCGCCCCTGACACGCCCCTCGTCGAAAACAAGTAGCGCGGCAACCAGCCAGCAGGCGATCATGGCGAGTGCGAAGCCGGACGTCGTGAGCCCGAGGCCGAACGCGAGAGCGCCGGCGTAGAACAGTCGCCGAGTTCCCCGAGCACGTGCGCGATGGAAAAATCCGAAGGCGACGAAGCCCAGTGCCGCCAGCGGGAGGTCAGCCCGGAACACCCGGGAGTAGTAGAGCAGCGGCGGCGCAAACCCAAGGATGACCGAGAGGGAAACGGTCTCGACCCCGGTGAGCCCAGGCGTGGACCGCCGCCGAAGCGCCGAATCGAACGCCGAGTTGACGCTGTACTGTGTCGCGTCAGTGTCGGTGCCGGTATCCGAGCCGCATGGCTCACGATCCTCGCCCGGTCGGAGCCCGCCTGCGCGGAACAGCAACGCTGAGAGCGGGAGGAGGCCACCGATGAGGGCGACGATGGCGCGCGCGACGGCGTCACCGGCGCCGACGGCGGTGAATAGCCAGCGACCGACGATGTAGAGAAACGGGCCGCCGGCGACTGGGCGGTACTCGTACGCTCCGACAGCGAGCGAACGGAGCGTCCAGTAGCCGACGCGGGCCTCGTCCCAGTGGAACGGACGTGCGCCGAGACCGACGGCGCGGGCGAGCAGGGCCAGCAGCGTGACCGTGAGCACTGCCAGTGTGACCCTGTCGGGACGGCGCATACAGACTCCTGCCGCGTCCTCCCGCAAGAAGGTTCGGAAGCGGCTTCCGACCGGCCCACGACCCCGCAGATATGAGTGTTCTCGACAGTCTGCCCGAGCGCCGCCTGACCGACGCCGAACTCGCCTCGCTCAACCGCGCTGATGCGGTCGAGGTGGCCGTTGACGTGACGGAGGCCGACCGCAAGTCACCCGGGGAGATTGCGGGCCTGTTGCTCGCAACCGAGAGGTGGGTGAAGGGGCTCGTCCACGTCGATGAGGGGTGGCGCGTCGTCGCCAGCCAACAACTCGGCGCGGACGACGAACGATTCGACGCGATGCAGCATTGTGAGGACGCGATTCGGGCCGTCCTAGACGAAACGTAATCAGCCGACCGGCGTTCGACTCCTCGGTGAAGGGATAGTTTCTAACCCTTTCCAGCAGAATACTCCTACGAGATGTACGACGATATCCTCGTTCCGACCGACGGAAGCCCTGCCGCGGCCGCCGCAATCGATCACGCAGTCGACCTCGCTGAGAGGTACGGCGCCCGACTCCACGCACTCTACGTCGTCGACGCGACCGCCTTCGCCTCCGTCGACGCCGGGTCAGAGATGGTCGTGGACGCGCTGGAGCAGGAGGGTGAACAGGCGGTCGAAGTCGTTCGTGAGCAGGGCGAAGCCGCCGGTCTCGAGGTCGAAACCACCATCGTCTCCGGGACGGCCTACCGGAGCATCATCGATTATATCGAGGCCGAGGGCGTCGACCTCGTCGTGATGGGGACCCACGGGCGCCGCGGCGTCGAGCGGTTCCTGCTCGGCAGCGTCACCGAACGTGTCGTCCGGAGCGCCGACGTGCCGGTGCTGACGGTTCGGGAGGGCGAGGAGGAAGAAGAGGAGTAACAGCGGCGACCCGACCACTACCGGCGCCGACTGAGGGATAAACCCTTTTCTCACCACCGCCCCACCGCTGACGTATGGCCGATTACACCGTTGAGTTCGTCGGGACCGGCGAGACCATCGAGGTGTCCGACAAGCAGACACTGCTCCAGGCCTGTCTGGAGGAGGGGATCGCCCAGGAGTACTCCTGCCGGGTGGGGATGTGTCTCGCCTGCTCCGCGAAGATCCTCGAAGGCGAGGTCGAGCAGAGCGTCGCAGAGGCGCGCGCGCTCACCTCGGCAGAGGCCGAGGAGTACGCGTTGACCTGTATGGCCCGCCCGCAGTCGGATCTGGTGCTCGACCGCGGGAAATACCCGCCCAGTATCGAGAACGCCGGCGTCGACGCCGACGGCGCCGTCGCCGACGACGACTGACTACCCAACACGGGCCTCCCGATACTGCGAAACCTGATTACTCCGCCGCGCAGGTGTTGGGCCCACACTCAGGTTGGAACGCCGTCTCCTCAGCAGGCTCGCGGGCACCCAGGGTCATCTCGCTGATCTCCTCGGCGTTTGCTGGCCGGAGCGAAAGCGACGCCGTGATGCGCTGGACGAACGCCACTTCGCGCTCGTCCTCGGCCGCGAGATGCGGGCGCGTAACCGAGCCGAAAAAGAGCGTGTCACCGCAAAACAGCAGATCACCGCGCCCCTCGTCTCCGAGTCGGTAGGGGCGAAGCGAAACCCTCGGCGATGCCGCGGGAGCTTTCACCGCGGCGACCGGAGATGGCTGTATGAACGGAGCCGAGTTCCGCGATGCCGTCGCCGCAGCGAAAGGCACAGAACTCGAGCGACTCGGGTCGAAGAAACTGCTCGTCGCGCTCACTGATGGTGAACTCACGAGCGAGCGCGTGCTCCAGGCCGCCGCGGATTCGGAGAACGCGGCCCACAACACCTTCGCGGTGTGGGCCGACGACGAGGAGCACGAGCCAGCACAGGAGGCCTTTGCCGACGCCGCCGAGCGGGAGCGCGAGCACCGCGAGCGCGTACTCGACGCGCTCGCGGAGCCGGACGAACCGGCCGACGGTGGTCCGCTCCACGGCTATCTGCGCGGACGCGATGACGCGGTGACGCGCGTGGCTGCAGGAATGGTCGGCCGGGGGTTCGTCGCCGATCAGACCCACAAACAGGTGGTCTCGTTTTTCCTCAACGAGACAGAGCCAAAACGGGCTGAGCTGTTCCGGGAGCTTCGGGCCGATACCGAGGAGAGCTTCGAGCGAGGGCTGGCGCTGCTGGAGACGCTCTGTGAGACCGAGACTGACTGGGAGGATGCTCGGGCTGTCGCCGAGTACACGATTCAGGTGGCCTACGACGATTACGCCGACGCCCTGCAGGGGATGGGTGTCGACCCCAAACCGGGCTGTTGAGCCCGCAGCGGCCACAGTCCGTGTGCCCGACCGAGCCCGACGTTCCTCGGGCTCCCAACGCACCCCACAGGCGAGTGGACAGAGCGTGGGACTCCCCAGTTCCATCTCGGACGCAATCGGCGGTGGGTCCGGCCGCGACGACGTGTTCACCTCCCGGCGCATGTCGTCTTGCACGGGGTTCACCCGAGGACCCGCCTGATCGGCGTTCGCTGGTCGGTCTGCCGATCGATAGACGCCCGCGACACCGACGAGAGCTAACCCCGGACACGAGTCCGACCGTGTCCGGCGAGGCGGTCGCAGTTACTCGTTTCAGGGTTTCACGCACCCGTAGCGCCGAATCGATACCGCCCACAGACCGAGACCCAGGCGTGGCGGCGGCGGGGTCGTTCCTTGTCCGATGAGTCGAGTCCGCGCGCCCCGACTGCGCCCCTCGCTGCGGTCAACACCGTCCGTCGCTCCGCGCCAGCGTCACGCGTTGACATGGCATGGCTCGAACATGCTGACGTTAGTTGCATCTCTGATGATAGCCGAGACCATCTCTACAGGCTTTCTGACAGCAGTTTCCAACAATCCACGAGTTTCGGGTGTCCCGGACCTATCCCGGGACGCAGCCGTCGACACTGCGGGGGTGATTACCAACGGTCCTCGACGGCGCTGGGGCCCACCGAGATGGATAGCCATTTGCCGCAGGTTCTCGTAGGTGTGGCTATGCAGGTCGTGGGCTACGACGCCGGCGATGGTGGCCTCCTCCTCTCGCAGGACGGGACGGTGGAGTATATCGACCTCACCCCCGGGACCGAACTCGCCTACGCCCTCGGGGACCGCCACTGTGCTGGGACGCTCCACGACGGCGAGCATATCGCCTGCGACGCCGACGCTGCGCCCTACTGCGACGAGCACAGCCACGTCTGGGTGTGTGCTCGCTGTACGGGCGACTGTCTCAAAGACGAGATGGACTGTTTCGACGACCACGCGGTGTATCTGGCGGCGTTCGCTCCAGACACGTTCAAGATCGGTGTGACCAAGGAGTGGCGCCTGGAGACCCGCCTGCTCGAACAGGGGGCCGACTGCGCCGCCCATATCCGCACTGTCGACGACGGCAGGGCCGCCCGGCGTATCGAGGCCGGTATCGCCGAGCGCATCCCCGACAGGGTTCGGGTGCCGACGAAGCGCCAGGGACTGCACAAAGCCGTCGACGACGACGCGTGGACGGCGCTGCTCGCGGAGTTCGACCCGATCGAGACGCTCGAGTTCGACTACGGCCTGTCGTTCTCCGGACAGCCGATGGCCGAAACGATGGCGGCCGGCACTGTTCGCGGTGTGAAGGGCCGACTGCTGGTGCTCGACCGCGGCGGCAGCACGTACGCCGTGGATATGCGGTCGCTGGTGGGCCACGAACTGTCCGACGGCGTCGACGAGCGCGAGATGCAGTCGAGTCTGGGGGCGTTCGGCTGACGGCGGCGATGTCGAGGGGGGACAGTTTATAGTCCCGGCCCCGGAACTTACAGCTATGATTCCGCTTGAGGAGGCCGTCACCGCTCGGCTCGAGTCCCACGGCGAGCGATTCGAAGTACTCATCGACCCGGACGCCGCACTGGAGATGAAACGCGGTGAGTTCGAGGACGACCTGGAGGACGTCATCGCCGCCGAGGACGTGTTCGAGGACGCTTCGCGTGGCGACCGGCCCGCAGAGGCCGACCTTGAGGAGGTGTTCGGGACGACCGACCCGATGGAGATCATCCCCGAGGTGGTCGAACGCGGGGAGATCCAGATCACCGCCGAGCAGCGCACGGAGATGAAAGAGCAAAAGCACAACGCCTTGGTCAACCAGATCGCACGCAACGCGGTCAACCCGCAGATGGACAACGCGCCCCACCCGCCCGAGCGCATCGAGCGTGCGCTGGAGGAGGCCGGGTTCACCGTCGACCCGATGGAGCCAGTGGAGACCCAGGTCGACGACGCTCTGGAGGCGCTCCGGCCGGTTATCCCCATCCGGTTCGACGAGGTGACCGTCGCAGTGAACATCCCGCCGGAGTACGCCGGCAGCACGCAGGCGAAAGTGCGCCAGTACGGCGACCTGGAGCGCGAGGAGTGGCAGGCAGACGGCTCCTGGATCGGCGTCGTCACCTTCCCCGCAGGGATGCAGAACGATTTCTACGATCTGGTCAACGAGGAGACCAGCGGCGAAGCCGAGACGAGCATCGTCAAAGAGAAAGACGACATCAAGACCCGGTAACCGGCCGACTCCCGTGGCTCTCGGGCGGCCGCCCCCGGCTCGGGCCAGTCCTTTTCAGCGCAGAATCAGCCGGTAATCGGAATCTGTGGCAAACGAGGGAGGGTGGGACTGCACTCGAATGGCGTGAGGTCGGGACCGAGTTGGCCCTGTCGAAATTCTCGGGCAGTTACAGGTTGTCTCGGAGGTTGTCTCCTGATCGACGACCTTCCGACGTCGGAGCTGCTCCGATTCGTAGAACGAGCCGTCAAAATACAGCGGGTGCGTTCATACTGCCGGACAGAAGTCAATACAGAGTTGCTCATACTGCCGGACAGAAGTCAGTACAGACTCGCTCACCAGTCTCTGGCTCT
>NZ_JAZKRY010000037.1:0-27718 GCF_036626355.1 Halolamina sp.
CTTCGCACAGTCACGGCAATGGCGCCGTCGTCGCGAGACGGAGCTCGCGACAGGTCACGAGCCGTGACTGGCTAGAGCAGATCGTCCAGCTCGTCGCTCTGAAACGACGTATCGGCGGCTTCCTTCTCCCGTTCCCGTTTCGTTGTCTCACGCTCGGCCTCGGCTGCGCGGTCGAAAAACTTCTGAACTCGATCCGAGCGCTCGATACCGCTCAGTAGCACGAGCGACGCGATCGTCTCCGAGTCCATGGGGAAGTCCCCGCCGCGGACTTCCATACTCTGGGTCTGCTCCTCGACCCAGGCCCGTGCGCTCTCGACGCCTTTCCGGGAGAGGGACTTCGGGCGCCCGGCGACGACGACGAGGGCTGCGTCGGCCTCCACGGCGTTCGGCAGACTCGTCCCCGTGAGCAGCGCCTGCCGGGTCGTACTGGTGACGACGTTGACGTTCTCGTCCGGGTCCTCGCTGGCCTCTGATTCCGCATAGCCGACTGCCGCCAGGCCGCCGCTCCGAAGGGTGTTGACTACTTCGCTCGTGTCCACCACGCTCTGGGCGGCGCTGCGGTCGGCACCCTCGTCGCCGAGGCCGAACGACGCACGGTCCTCGATAGGCTGACCGGCGGCGAGCAGCAGCCCGATGCGCTGGGCGATGTTCTCGTTGATGGCGGTCATCCCCGCTTCGACGCTGTTCCCGGCGCCCCGCCAGGCGTCGTTATCGATGAGGATGACTGAGTCTGCTTCTGGAGTGAGCGTCTTGAGTGAGCGCCCCGCATTCACCTGATAGAGCGCCCCCTCGTCCCGCCCGGGCAGGATTCCAATAGCGTACACTGGGAGGTCGTACACCCGTTTGAGCTCCCTCGCGAGTACTGGAGCCCCGCCGCTTCCCGTGCCGCCGCCGAGGCCAGCGACGATGAACAGCGCCTCCGTCTCGGAGTCGATACGCTCGCCGAGTTCCGACATCACTTCGCCGGCGTCCTCCTGCATTACCTCTGCGCCGAGTTCGTTGTCGCCCCCGACGCCGTTGCCCTTCACCCGATCCTGACCGACAAGCACGGTGTCGAGCGGGAGCCCCTGGAGGTCGGCTTTCGCGCTATTGACCACGAGGGCGTCACGGATGGCGCGAAAGCCCATCTCCTCGTCGTATTTCGCCAGGGCAGTGGTGACTTTGCCACCTGCCTGCCCGACGCCGATGAGCACCGTCTTCATACCCTGGATTTCGGCCCGGAGAGACGTTAACCTTCGCCCAGAATCAACGGTGGAACCAGCATTTATCCCGGAAGGGGCGACCAGCCACACCCATGTCCTCGAACTCGGACGAACGGGCGCTCGAACGCCGGCTCGCGGCCGTCGAACGTGCTGTCGACGGCTCCGAGCGAGAGTTTTCAGAAGCGACAGACCCACCGTCGCCGGAGAGGGAGTCACTGGAGCACCGACACGAAACTCTGGAGAACCGCGTCGACGAACTGGATGCCGCGCTGCAGGCCGTCCGCGGCTTCCTCGGCGGCATCGACGCGGTGAACGAGGCGGTGGAGTCCCGCGCCGACGCCGCCATCGCCGCAGTCGACCGGCTGGAACGTCAGCTTGACGAAATAAGCGAGGAGCGTGACCAACGGGAACTGCACAATCGGCGCGGCCGGCCCGACGCGGGAGTGGAGTCCGACGTCGACGAGTTGTCGAGCAACGGTGGGGGTGAGACGGCGAGCGAGGGGGACGAGGAGTCACACTCCGGCCATGAGGCACCGGTCTCCGAGAACGATCCCAATGCCGACGACACGGCCGACGATGCGGACCGGCCGCTTCGGGAGCGCCTCAACCAGCAGTGGTAACCCGCGTTCTCCTCGCCGTCACCATCGCGGCCGCGCTGCTCGCCGTCTCGCTCCCCGCCGTCGAGGCAGTCCGGACTGAGCGGACGGCTGCAACGATGGACCGAACAGCCGGCCGTATCGAAACCGCCGGAAGCTCTCTGCTTGCCGAGGACGAGGCTGAAGCCGGTGCACGACGGGTCATCACTGTCTCGCTCCCACCCGCATCGCTCACCGCCACCGGGGTGGACCGATTCGCCGTCGCCTGCGGGACCAGCTGTGCAGTCAGCTATCGGCTCCGCGGCGGCGGCAGCCACGTCAAGCGGCTTCCGATTCCTCTATCGACGCCGGACGGAGTGGTGGCGTTCTCGAGGGCGGGGACGCACCGACTCGTTCTCGGCCTCTCACAAGAGAACGGACGGAAAGTCGTCACCGTCCGTGGCTGAGGTATCCGGTTGGCCGAGAGTTCAAGTAGGAGACCGGGACCAGCGACCCCATGTCATTCATCACGCGGCGGGAGTCGGAGGAGGCCTGCCGCTGTACTCCATCGGTTTTCGAGCCCGCTGGCACCGGCGTCGAGGACAGGGTCGAGCTTCGGGTCACCGCGGGTGACTGTCCTGGAGACGGAGATCTCGGTGCGGCTCCAGCCTGCCGAGCCACCGTCATCACCGCACTCGCGGAACGCGAGGTGGACGCGGTGCGTGTGCGGTCGGCAGGACACGAGCGCTACTACACTGATGCGGCCGTGGCGCTCCTGCTTGCTGCCGGGCGGTTCGCTGCGCTTGTCGCGCATTACGACGCCGAGCTGGCGGCGACAGCACGCATTGACCCGCTCGCCGCCGCGCGTGAGGCCACCGGTCGGGCCGGTCCGATTGGACGGCTCGTCGCCGAAACTGGGCTCGCCGAGTGTGTCGAACAGGCGAGTGACTACGAGTCAGCGCTCCGGAGTCACGATGGCCCGGCAATCGCACGGTCGCGGGTCGAGCGTCGACCCCCCGACGGTGCGCGCTTGCTCGATATGGATTCGCTGTCCACCGGGGGGACTGCTCGTCGGTACGCCGTGGACGAGGCACAGACCGGGGCTGATCCGAACCACTACCATCTTCTCCCCCTGGAAACATCGTTCGGAAGCGACGAACTCCGGCTGCTCGACGAAGCCGCCGAATCGCTGGCGACGGCGGGCAGCGGCGGCGCACACGGACCGGCACGGGCTGTCAGGCGCGTCGCATCACCGGACGACCCGGTGGAACAGCTCACCACAGTGCTCCGAAGGCACACCCGTGGGAACGGCGTCCTGGACGAACTGTTTGCCGACACGCGGGTCTCTGACGCGTTCGTCACCGCCCCGGCTGCAGGCACACCTGTCAGAGTGATTGTCGACGGTGACACGATGCCGACGAACATCCGACTAACCCCGGAGGGCGTCGGAACGCTTGCCTCGCGCGTTCGTCGGGCGAGCGGCCGGGCCTTCTCGCGTGCGACGCCGCGGGTTGACGCCACGCTACCGACCGATAACGCTGACAACGAGATCCGGGTCGCCGGGGTGACCCGTCCCCTCTCGCCAGGAACGGCCTTCTCGTTCCGGCGCCATGGCGCCGAGCCATGGACGCTTCCGCGACTCGTGGCTGCCGGCTCACTCACCCCACGAGCAGCAGCCCTGCTGTCACTGGCCGTCGAGCGGGGCGCCGCCGGGTTGGTCGCCGGCGCTCGCGGCGCTGGGAAGACGACGACGCTCGGTGCACTGCTCTGGGCGCTCCCGGTGCCGACCCGGACAATCATCATCGAGGATACGCCGGAGCTCCCGGTTAGCGCGCTCCAGGATGCCGGACGGGACGTACAGCCGCTCCGGGTGGCTCGTGGGGACAGCGCAACCGCCGAGACGACCCCCCAAGAGGCGCTCAGAACCGCCCTCCGGCTCGGAGAAGGTGCACTCGTCGTCGGCGAAGTCCGGGGTGAGGAAGCAGCGACACTCTACGAGGCGATGCGAGTCGGCGCCGCCAGTGAAGCGGTGCTCGGGACAGTCCACGGCGAGGACGCCGCGGCGGTCCGCGGCCGGATGCTCGAACTCGGGGTGAGCGAGGCCGCCTTCGGAACGACCGATTTCGTCCTCACGACCGCACGGACCGACGACGGGCGACGCGCAGTCTCTCTGGACGAGGTGCGAGCGACCGGTTCCGGACCGAAGCTCCGTTCGCTGTTCGACCTGAACGATTCGGCTGCGCTCGCCCCAACTGGATGTCTTGACAGAGGTGAAAGTGCACTGCTCTCCGGTCTCACTACCCCATCCGAAGCATACGACGACGTGCTGACGGCGCTCGACGAGCGCGCGGAATCGCTTCACGCGCTTGCGGCTGACGGCGCTGTTCGGCCGGCCACTGTCCAGGTTGAACAGTCGAGAGACACGAAGCAGACGGGAACAGAGTCGTGGTAAGGCGAGGTGACGAAGTTGCTCAGTCACACCGAGTCGAGGCCTCTATCCACACGCTCGCCGGTGCCTGGCCCGGGTCGCCGGCTGTCGACGACGACCTCGTCGACGCCTGTCAGTTCCTGGGGTTTCCGGACCCGTTCCTGCTCGTTGCCGCCGCGAACAGTCTGGGCACCGTGATTGGTGTACTGACCCTTGTCGTCGTGGCGCTATCGGGAGCCATCTCACTGCTCCCGCTGGCGCTCCTTGTCGCTGCTGTGCCGCCGCTAATCGCCCGCCATGGCACGAAAGGAGCTGCCCGGTTGAAACGAACTCGCGGCCTCGGCACAGCGCCAGCGCTGTTCGGACGGCTAACCCTTCGACTCAGAGTCGAGCCGAGTCTCGAACGGGCGAGTCGGTTTGCCGCTCGCTCTGGAGAAGGACGACTCGCCAGCGCACTCGGAGAGCACGTCCGGCAGGCCCAGCGGCGTCCGGAGGCCGGACTTCGGTCGTTCGCTGCGGAGTGGGCCGACTGGGCGCCGGCAGTGGAGCGTGCGAGCGCGCTCGTCGCCGATGCCGCCGAGGGGGCGCCGGAACGGCGGGAGCGTGGGTACGACCGCGCACTCGAAACCGTGCTCACAGGGGCCGAACGTCGGCTCGCATCGTTCGCCGAGGAGCTCCGTGGGCCGCTGACGGGGCTCTACGCGTTCGGCGTCCTGCTCCCGCTCGCGCTCGTGGGCGTGCTTCCGGCGGCTCGGCTCGCGGGGCTAACCGTCGGTATCCAGGTGCTGGTCCTGCTCTATGACGTGGTCATCCCGCTTGGCCTGCTCGTTGCCGGCAGCTGGCTGCTCACGCGCCGGCCTGTCGCCTTCCCGCCGCCACAGGTCGATGCCACCCACCCGAACGTACCGGACAAGCGCGTCGAGGCGACGCTTCTCGGTTTCGGCACGGGTGTCGCAACTGCGGCGATCTGTGCGTTCGTTCTCCCCTGGGCGCTCCATATCGCCGCCTTCGGCGTCGGGGTCGGTGTGGGAGTCGCCCGCTACTTCGAGCCCCGGAACGACGTGAGAGAGCGGGTTCGAGCTGTCGAGTCGGGACTCCCGGACGCGCTCTCACTGGTCGGCAGGCGTGTCGCCGATGGCATGGCCGTCGAGCAGGCGCTGGCCGAGGTCGGAAGCGAACTCCCGGGAGTGACTGGCGAGCTTCTCACCGAGGCAGGCGAGCGAGGGAAGCGACTCGGGCTCCCTGTTCAGGCTGCGTTTTTCGGCCGGCATGGTGTTTTGGCAGACGTTCCGAGCAATCGGGCCCGGGACACCGGAACGATGCTCTCGCTCGCGGCCACGGAGGGAGCGCCGGCTGGCGACGTACTCGTTGTCGCTGGCGATCATCTCCGTGCGCTCCACCAGGTCGAGGCGGACGCTCGTCAGGAGTTGGCAGCGGTGACAGGCACGCTCGCGAACACTGCAGTGCTGTTCGGTCCACTCGTGGGTGGCGTCACCGTCTCGATGGTCAGCGGGATTCCGACCGGCGCGAAGGCCACCCCCAGCGGGGCGGTCGGGACTGGCGCTGCCACGTTCGGAACGGCCGCGCTCGGCCAGACTGTCGGCGTCTACGTGCTCGCACTCGCCGTGCTGTTGACAGCGCTCTCGACGGCGCTGGAACACGGTATCGACCGCTCGCTGATCGGGTACCGGGTCGGAATCGCGCTCCCGATGGCAACGGGCGCGTACATCGCCGCCGTCGTCGCCGCGGGTGCGGCGCTCTGAGCCGAGAGTTCAAGTAGGGGAACGGGACCAGTATCTCCCGTGTTCGAACTCCCAGCAGACAGTCCGGCGCTGTTGGCCGGTCTCGCCCTCACCGCAGCGGCGTTTCTCACCCTCGCCAGCTCGCTCCCGGCCCGACCAGCTCCCGACGCAGCGGGTGTCGCAGGAACCGTCGACGAACTCGCGGCCGGCGACAGCCCGGCGTCGGCGAGCCACCGCCACGATGCTGACGCCGTCCGCCTCAGGCCGCTCGGGCTGGCGATGCGCAACGACGCGGGAACCGCGCGGGCGACGTTCGCCTTCGGTCCGATTACGCCGGTTGGCGCCGACGGCCCGCTCAGGGCCGTGCTCCACGGGACCCATCCTGCAGAGCTGTTCGAGAACCCCACCGAGTTTCGGCAGACGGTGGTGGCCGCCCGAAGCGAGGAGCCCGAGTGGGAGAGATCGACGACGGTCGAAATACGGGGGGTGAGTTGGGATGGCTACCGCGTCACGCTCGTCGGCGCCTGAGCGGAGGGCTGGTCACTCCTCGGCAGCGACAACCGAGCGGGGCTCTCACGAACGCGGAACGGGTGAAACCCGTGCCCAGGTGTCGCCGACGGCGGCACTCGTTGCCGTCGTGGCGATCGGGATTGGGCTCTCGCTGCATGTGACCGTCCTCGCTAGCGTCGCACCAACTCCCGATCAGAACGTCGCTGGACCGACACTCGATCGCGTCCACGACGCCACCACGTCTGCCGGTGTTACCGACCCAGACCGACTCGGTGGGGCAGTCGGTGCGGCCCCTGACGGGTACGAACTGAAGATCACACTGCGGGGAGACAACCGAAGCTGGACCGTGGGCCCGACACCGCCGGGGCAGGCCGAAAGCGGGGACTACTCGAACCCCGAAACGGCGACCCGACGTGTTGCCGTCCGAACGGAGCCCGGAACGGTAGCTGCAGGCTACCTTCAGGTGGTGATCTGGCGATGACGAGTGTCGCCCTGGACGCCTGTCTCTGCTTGCTACTCATTAGCGCTGCGGGCATCACCGTCACGAGCGTTCCATCTCAGGGTTCCGATCTTGATCGTGCGGATTCGGTTGCCGAGACGCTGGCGGCGACGACAGCGACAGTCGATTACTCGTTACGGCCAGTTCCGCATGAAAAGGACGGCATCGATTCAGCTACCGACGACGCCACTAATCCCGAGTACGAGCGGACTGCCCATGGGACGCTGGCGTCGCTTCTCGCCCGTGCCGCGGTCCGAACAGTTCACGTCGACGGCGAAGCGCTGACCGGGACGAACGCCGGCTTCGCGGCAGCTGTTCACTCTGTTGTTCGCGAGCGACTTCCGCCGCGGACCCAAGTCATCGTGTCGTTCCGTCCCTTTCCGGGTGCGCATCTCGGGCGTGAGTTCCGTATCGGGTCACCCCCGCCTTCGGATGCGGATGTGCACGCTGGCACAGTCCACCCGCCGAGTGGAGTCTCTGCGCTGGCTAACCCCGAGGGAACCGCAGAGCAGACGGGGTTCGACGGCCTCGGCCGGCGCGTCGCCAGCGCACTCGTCGAAGGACTCTTTCCGCCTGAAAAAGTCCGGCTGGCGCTTGCAGGTGATGCCCCGGTCGACCGACTCCTTCGACACAGATACGTCCGTGCGAGCAGCTTCTATGGCGTCGACACCGGTGAGGCCATCGACGATGGCGACGTGCGGACGGCGAACGAGCGTCTCGCCGAGGCAATGGCCGACCGGATCACCGGCGAATTTAGGACACAGTTCGACACGCCGGCGGACACCGCGAATGGCCTTCGACTGGGTACGGTGAGGATCGCCGTCAGAACGTGGTCGGCATGAACCTCGCAAGCGACTGCCGCGCTCGCGTCCCGTTCGCCCTCGTCGGGGTACTCCTCCTCGTTACAGCATCCGTCTACGCGACAGGGCTCGCAACCCGGGCGGACCCTGCTGTTGAACGGCAGGCACCGGCGAGTCTCGATGCCACGGAACGCGACGTGCGACCGGCGCTCCGGGCGGCAGTCAACGACGCTGCTCGCGACGCGGCACGTCACCCTGTCACGGACCCCGCGGACACCCCATCCGGGCGCGTCCTGAACGAGTCGTCGCCGTTCGTGGATTCGCTGCGGGTTCGTATCGCCGTCGCCGCGCGTGCTGCGCTGGAGCGAGTGGGCCGTAATACGGGTGACGTCCGAACCTCCGTCTCGCTCCCAGCGATTTCAGAGCCCACTGACCTTCGGCGTGCTAAACGCGAGGTTACCGTGAGCGGCGGTGACGACGGCGAAGCGATGACAGTCACAGTGCGGAACATCTCGGTCCGAGCCCACCAGGACGGCCGGGTTATCGCCGAGCGGCACCTGAGCCTCACGCTCACCGTTCGGACGCCGGTACTCACACTCCACGAACGAGCGACAACGTTCGAGAAACGACTGAACCGCGGGCCGCTTGAGGGTCCGGGGCTGGGGAGGGGCGTGACCACTCGACTCTACCCCGTGACGATGGCCCGAGGCTACGCGCGCTACGCTGGCGCACCGATACAAAACGTGCTCGGAACCCGGCACGTCGAACTTTCGACGAACGCCGCACTGCTCGCCCAGCAGCGGGCGGTGTTCGGCAGGCACGACCCGGACGGCGCCCGTGCTGTCGAACTTGCGACGGTCCGGGTCGGCGTCACCGACGTGCTCGGCCCCCAACACGGGGATGCTGCCAACCTGGCCAGCACGCTGCTGAGACCGACCGCCGTTGATGACGACAGCGATGCGGAGTCGGGTCGGTTCTCCCCCCAGACACCGGCTGCATCCCCGATTCCGTCGTCGCCTGATGCGGCCGCCGACGAGGCGTATCTCGGCCTTCGAAGCAGCCTCTCGTCCGTAACGGCGGGGAGCTATCGGGTCGACGCGACACTCATGACACGGGTACTGGACCGAAGCGATGGCAACCCGCCGGCACCCGACCCGCCTGGCGACGACTGGCTGCTCCTGACCGAGCAGTCCAGCGAGCGAACCGTCGTTTCCGCCATTGGCGAGAGTCGAGCAGCCGGGAACCGGACCCACTGGCCCACTGGCTCGGGCGTTCGTGCAACGCGACGAGTCCTCGTCTCTCACACAACGACGCGCGTCTGGCTCCACAATGGAGAAACGCGAACGACGACGGTCCAGTGGCGCGAGGAGTACCGTGTTGCCCTGGAGGTCGTCACTGCGTACGGGCCGGCTGACGATGCACCGGACGGCGCTACCGCGCCGCTGTTCCGACGGGGTGGCGCGCTCGACGGGCCTAACCTCGCCGGCAGTCGGAGCCGTGTCGCGCGCTCGCTCCTCGCCGCGAACGGCGGTATCGACGCCATCGCGACGCGTGTCGCCACCGGTGAGGGAGACACACTGAATCGGAACGAGTCACTCGTCGCCGAGCGACCGGACGACCTCGAGCAGTGGGTCGCGTCGGACTTGCGAGCGCTCCGGCGGGAGGTCGCGGCCGTTTCGGTGAACGTGTCACGGCGACGGCTGGCCGCGGGCGAGGCGAACCCGGCTGCGCTGCTCGCCGAGCGACTGCAATATCGCCGGGAGACGCTCATCGACGCCCCTGACCGCTACGATGGCGTCGCCGACAGAGCCCGCGTTGCTGCCCGCACTACCTACCTCGACCGCGTTATCGCAGCTCTGGAGCAACGCGAGGCGGCGACGAACGAACGAAACCGTGAGTACCGAGACGAGGTCGGCGATGGGGCGGCACGGCGGCTGGCGAAACTCTTGCGTGTCGGCACCGATGGGACCGGAGGAGCCGGCAGCCACGGCTCGGGCCCAACACAGGGAGACGAGGATGGGGAGTTCCGCGTCACGCCCGACGGCTCCCCGCCGTATCTCACGCTATCGGCGGTTGACCGGGACCATGTTCCAACAGTGCCGCCTGGAGAGACGGTCACTCCTCTGGCCGTCGAGACGACGAACTGGTTCGCGCTCCCCTACGGCGACGCCGCTGACGGAATCTCGGGTGCACTGTTCGGGAACAAGCGGGTCAGCCTCCAAACTGCTGCAGGGACGCTCATCGCGGCCAACCGGACCGCAGCAGCCGGGGCAGCAACCGCTGCCGGCGATGGAGACGGCGGCGACGATTCGAGTGCATCCGACAGCGCCAGGACCGAACGGGAAGCTGCACTCGCAACAAACCGCGCGGCGTTGACCGAGGCAGTCCGGCGGTCCGTTAGCTGGGTCGAGCGCTCGGTCTGCGTCGCTGCCCGCAACGGAACCGGGCTGTCACAGCGGGCCTGCGCCGGGGTCGTTCGTGATCACCGAGAACGCTGGCGGAGCCTGGGCCACCGTGGGCAGGCGATGAGCAACGGGAGCTACGCAGACGCATTCACCAGCGCACTCGTTGTGCGAGGGGTCGATCGGGCGACCGCCGAAGCGGCAGGGATTCGCGTCCGTGTCCATCTCCGAGAGGTGACTGCAACGCGCCGGACGAGCGTGCCCGCGGCAACGACGAACGAAACGGCGACGGCGGCTCGGGCGCTCGCTCGCGAAGCGGTGCACCGTCGGACCGAGAGCGGGCTGGCGGATGTGAGTCAGCGAGCCACGAAGCGGCTGACCGGCGCGTCTAGACTCCCCGCAGGCCTCCCGCTGGCACCGCCACCCTCCACCTGGGTCGCGACGATCAACGCGTGGAGCGTCTCCGTCCGTGGCGAGTATCAGCGGTTCACGCTCCGCACGCCGGCCAATGGGCCAGACGGTGGCGGCGGGGTCGTTCGGTACGTCAGGGACGGCTCGACAGTCCGATTCGACGTCGATGACGACGGCGAGCCGGAGCGACTGGGACGGACCGAGCGGGTTAGCTTCGGGACTGAAACGACCATCGTCGCCGCCGTTCCACCGGGAACCCCGGGTATCGGCGACGTTGACGGTGAGCGAACGGAGCAGTCACCCGGTTGGCCCTGCCCGGGTGCCGACGAGGTGGAGCCGTGTGAGGCAGTCGCCGACGATGGGGAGTAACAACCGTTTTGGCTTCGCCTGCCCCATCCTGGGCTATGTTGTACGACGCAGCCGAGAACCCCGGTGAGCTGAGTCCCGCCGCACTCCGAGCAGCGTACTTCGAGGAGCTCACGGCGGTGATCACCGAACTTGGCATCGACACCGTGGTCGGCGGCACGGGGCTCGATCGCTCGACGATCGGGGCTATTGCCGACGGCGAGACGCCCGAGCTAACCATCGAGGAAGCTGCCGAGATTCTCGCCCTCGGCGAAGGGACGCCGTCGTCGGAGGATATCGCCTGGGAGGCCCGAGATCATCTGCTGATCGGGATGACCAGCGCCGTGCTCGACGTGGACACCATCGCCAGGGAGAGCGACGTCGAGCTCGACGCGAAGGAGATCCAGCAGGCCATCGAGGGGCGGCTCCGGACGACGCTCGCACAGTTGGCCGAGATCCAGGCGTTCATCGACGACCGGCGATGATGCGCGTCACCATTCTGGGTTGTGGCTACGTCGGCCGAGAGTTGGGCCGCCAGCTGGTCGATGCCGGCCACGACGTGACAGGAGTCGTGCGAACGGCCGAAAGCGCCGCCGAGGTGGCGGAGAGCGATATCAACGCGGTTCAGGCGGATATGACGCATCCCGAGGAGCTCCAGGCGGTTCCGGACGCGGATGCACTGGTGTTTGCCGCCTCCGCCGGCCGCGGGAGCGTCGAGCAGGCGCGGTCGCTCTACCTCGACGGGTTGCGGACGGTTATCGCGGAGTTCCGCAGTCGAGAGCGCCCGCCTGAGCGGCTCCTGTTCACCTCCAGTACGGGGGTCTACGGCGACCACGGCGGCGACTGGGTCGACGAGAAGATACCGGTCGATCCGGTGAGTCCGAAAGCAGGGGTCATCGCCGAGGCAGAGAAACTCGTCCACGACTCAGCGCTCTCGGGGACTGTCGCTCGCTTTGCCGGGCTCTATGGTCCGAGTCGCTACCGGCTGCGGTCGTATCTCGACTCGGTCACCGAGGGCTGGCGTAACTCGACACACCGCGACGACGCCGCGGGCGCATTAGCGTGGTTCCTGACCGAGGACTGCGCCCGCGGAGAGACCGTGCTGGTTACCGACGGCAATCCCGTCCAACGCTGGGAGTTCGCCGACTGGCTGGCCGAGCAGTGTGGGGAACCCGAACCGGAGAAGCTGACCGTGGAGGAACGGCTCTCGACTGGCGATCTCTCTCCGGAAGCGGCCCGCCGGTACTCGACGGAGAAGCGCTGCCGGAACGACCGGCTGCTCGAACTGGGGTACGAACCACGCTACGACACCATCTACGAGGGGTACGAGCAGGCGGTCGCGAACTACCTGGCCAGCGGTTCAGGAGAGTAAGGAGACCGGGACTGGACAAGCTGTCGGGGAGGCCGACGTCGCGGAGCTCAGTCCACCGGTGCAGTCACCGATGAGGCCGGTACCAGCGGAGCTGTTTCTGGCATGTCCGTCGTCGCCGACTCAGCGACCAGCCCGGAGCTCCTCGATGAGCTGTTCGATAAGCTCGTTCTGCCGGTCGAGCTCTGTGGACTGCTGTTCGATCGTCTCGCGTAGTTCACTCACCTCTGTGGCGAGTTCGGCAGTGTCGACACTCTCAGCCGCGACGGGCTCCGACCCATCGCTTACCGCGGAGCCATCCTCGCCGTCGGCTGAGACCTGCTCGACGATTCCGTCAGTTCCGGTCGTCCCCTCGGACTCCTCGGGTTCGGCCTGATCGTCGCCGCCGAACAGGTCCGGCCCGTCACCGAACGGTGAACTGGCCGCGGCCTCCTCCTCCTCTGGAGCGCCCTCCCCCTCCTCTGCAGCGGCGATTTCGCGGAACTCGTCGATATTCCCCACGTCGTAGTAGGAGAACAGCGCGTCCTTCACCGTCGCCTCGACGACGCGTGCATCCTCGTTCGGTGCCTTGAACCGCTCCTGGTGGTCGCCGAGGGTGAGGACGACGCTGGTCGCGACGTTCCCGGGCTCGAAGGCGAGATTGGTCACGTCCTCGTAGGGGTACTCCTCGTACTCCTCGTTCCAGACCGACTGGCCGATGTGCTTCACGACGCGCTTGCTGGTGACGATAAGTGTCAGCTCGGAGAAGCGGAACGTCCGCTTGACGCTCTCCCCGGGATCGGTAACGCCGTGGGCGTCGAGCACCCCGGCGAACATCGGGTGGAGCACGTCGTCGAGTTTCCCTTTGGGGATCGTGACGCTCTCCTCGCCGTCGATGCCGTAATCGAGGGTCAGCGTCGCTTTCCGGCGGCTCTTCTCGACGGTGATGCGCTCGATATCGTGAGGAAGCTCCTCGACAGTTTCGTCCGAGAGCAGCCCCTCCGCGCGGTAGACAAGGGTCCGGCTCGGCGTCACGAAGAGCCGGTCGTCGCCGCCCAGGGCCACCTCCGCGACCGGCTGTTCGTCGTCGAGACGGTCGGTGACTATCTCCGGCAAACTCATACGTGGTGATTTTCCGCCCCGGTCATAAATCCGACTGGCTCGGGGTCACCGGTCGAGATGAATGGGTTTAAGTCCGAGATGCCGGTACGGGAGAGTGCGGCCGGGTGGCTTAGCTGGACATAGCGCCGCACTCATAGGGTATCGAGATTCGGTGCGGTACGCCTAGGAACCATCCGCAACCCAACGGGGCCCGCCGAGCCTCGAACCTGGGTCATGCGGAGATCGCGGGTTCGGAGCCCGCCCCGGCCATTATCGGTTTTCACAGACGACGAGCGATTACCATAGAGCAGCTGTATCTCCCGCGCCCACAGACCAAACCGCCGGTAAGGGCGCCTTTTTTAGAACGCCGAAGAACCGGAGTGTATGTCCCGTCAACAACGTATCGACCGTATCGATCTCCGGGAACAGTTGGCCGCAGACGCCTCACCGGTGGGGAGTTGGGTCTCGTTGGCCTCGCCCGCCGCCGCGGAAATCGTCGGGGGGCTGGGCTTCGACTTCGTCGTCGTCGATACCGAGCACACCCCGCTCTCGATCGAGAGCGCCGGCGAGTTGCTCCGGGCCGTCGACGCGTCCGGCCAGACCGACACGGTGGTTCGCGTGCCCGAGAACGACCCGACCGAGATCAAGCGCGCGCTGGACCTCGGTGCCGCCGGCGTGATGGCTCCTCAGATCGAGAGCGAAGCGGAGGCCGAAGCGCTCGTCGCCGCGACCCGCTACCCGCCGGAGGGCATCCGCGGCATCGCCGGCAGCCGAGCCAACGGCTACGGGAAGAACATCGGCCCCTACTTCGAGGCAGCCAACGACCAGGTTGCGGTCCTTCCACAGGTCGAAACCGCGACCGGGCTGACGAACGTGGGGGAGGTCGCAGAAGTCGACGGTGTCGATGCGCTGTTTGTCGGGCCTGCAGATCTCTCTGCGGATCTCGGCTGTTTCGGTGAGTACGACGCGCCGGAGTTCGTCGACGCCGTCGACCGCGTGCTCGCAGCGGGCGAGCGGGCGGGCATCCCGGTCGGCACGCTCGCAACCGAGAACTCACAGATCAGCATGTGGCACGACTGGGGAATGGACTTCCTCATCGTCGGCACCGATATCGGCTATCTCCGACAGGGGGCGGCGACGGCCAAGGACTGCTACGAATCGCTGCAGTCCGCCGACGAGTAGCGACCCAGCGAACACGTTCGTCGCTGTTTTGCCCTTCCCGTAGGCCAGCAGCAGTAGTGCCGGGAAGACGACGGGGGAGCCGATCCAGCCGCTGGTCGGAAATACGGCGGGGCGGCACAGCAGTCCCCTGGCGAGAATACGGGGGCATTCGCTCACACCCGGGCTCCCGATGCGAATACGGCGGTTTCGGAACGGAGGGAAGCGGACGGTCGCCGGTCGGGGGTGAATCTTTTTCACTGGTGGCACCCATCTTCAGCCGTGTCGGCGCTCTCCATCCACCTGAATCGGGAGAAACCGCGCGAGGTCGTCGCCCCGGCCTCGTTCGAGGCCAATCGGCCGTTCGACATCGCGCTGCAGAACCACGGAGATCGCTCCCGTGTTCACGTCCAGTTGGACGGGGCGCTCTCCGCAGTCGCCCGCCTCGCAGAGCGTGAGCACCACATCGCCGAGGGGACGACAGAACATATCCACGTGAACGCCGAAGCCGTCGACGAGGCGGTCACCGGCGAACTCTCTATCTCAGTTGGGTACGGCGCGGCGACGGGAAAAACGGAGGTCACTATCGAACCGTCCCGACAGGAGGCGTCCGATATCACCGTCGACGAGTCGCTGGGAACCCCTCAGCAGCCAGCCGAGTCGTGGAGACCCGATGTCCGCGTACTCGCACTGATCGCGCTTGCCGGCGTCGCCCTGCTCGCGGCGCTCACCGTGGCGCTCACTGTCGAGAGCGCCATTGTCCTCGGCGCCGCCGTGATAGTGGCTGTCGTGGCTGTCGTCGGCATGGTTGCCGCGTTCTACTGAGCCGACCGTGTCCCGGAACCGCGTGACCACAGCGAGTGGCTTTTTGCTTCCCACCAACCATGGCGGAGCATGTCGATTGCGGAAACAACGCGCGACGCCGTCCGCCGCCAGCCCTTCCTCCTCGATGCGCTCCGAGCGGGCGTGCTCAACTACAGCGCCGCCGCGGCGTTTCTCGACGTGGAGGGCGACGACGACGCCGTCGCTACTGCACTCCGACGGTTCGGCGAGGAACTGCCGGCGTTCGAGACGAGCGAGCGAGACGCTCGAGTGACGATGCAGAGCGGCGTCGGCTTTCCGGAGGCGGATGCTGAGAGCGACGACGACGGCGCGGCGCTTCTCGCTGTGGCTGGGACTGTGCTCACGGATGGCGGCTCGCTCTCGGCCGTGCTCGCGACCGGAGCGGTGGATACGACCACACTGGTGAGTGTCTGTTCCCGGCTCGCTGCCGAGGATGTCGAGACCCACGCGGCGGCAGTCGCTGGCGAGAGCCTGGTCATCGTCGTCGACCGGCGCGACGGCGCGAACGCGCTACAGGCGATGGAGTCGGCGCTCTCGACGGTTCCCAGCTGAGCCGCCCGACGGCGCTCACCTATCCGACGGCTTCAAACAGCGAGAGGGTGAATCGGCCTGTATGACCCTGTCGCTGACCGATACGCTCTCGGGTGAGCGCGAGCCGTTCGAGCCGAGCGACGATTCAGTGCTGCTCTACGTCTGCGGACTGACGGTCTCCGACGACCCGCATCTGGGTCATGCCCGCCTCTGGGCACAGGCCGATATCCTCCATCGCTGGCTCGCCCACGAGGGGTACGACGTGCGCCACGTCGAGAACGTCACCGACGTGAACGAGAAGATCACCGCCCGCGTCGGCGAGCGCGAGGAATGGGAGAGCGAGGCCGACGTAGCCCGCGACTACATCGACGAAGTGTTGAGCGGGATGCGCGGGCTGAACCTCAAGCGGGCAGAGGTCTACCCCCGCGTCTCCGAGCACGTGCCCGAGATCATCGACCTCGTGACAACGCTGGTCGACGAGGGGTACGCTTACGAGTCCAACGGCTCGGTCTACTTCGACGTGAGCGAGTTCCCGGAGTACGGGAAGCTCTCGAACCAGCAGCTCGCGGAGATGGAGAGTCAGGGCGAGCCCGAGGAGCGCAGCGAGAAGCGCAACCCCGCGGATTTCGCCCTTTGGAAGGCCAACGGCGTCAACAAGTCCGCTATCGAAGAGCACCGCAAGGCGGACGTCGAGAGCCAGGACCACCCCACCGGTCAGGTTTGGGACTCCCCCTGGGGCGAAGGGCGCCCAGGCTGGCATATCGAGTGCTCGGCGATGTCGATGAGTCATCTCGGGCCGCACCTCGACATCCACATGGGCGGGCAGGACCTCGTTTTCCCCCACCACGAGAACGAGATCGCCCAGAGCGAGGCCGCGACCGGCGAGGAGTTCGTCAGCTACTGGCTCCACGTCGGCTTCATGCAGGCCGGCGAGGACAAAATGTCCTCCTCGCTGGGCAACTTTTTCACCGTCTCGGACGCGCTGCGGGAGTACGGAGCCAACGTGCTCAGGACGTTCTACGCTTCCGCGGAGTACCGCTCCCAGCAGGCCTACACCGAGGAGACCATCGCCGAGGCGCGTCGCCGCTGGGAGCGCCTCGAACAGGCATACGAGACCGCCGTCGAGTACGCCGATAGCGTCGACGCGCTGACCAAGGCCTGCGACACCGAGTTCCGCGACACCGTCGCCGCCGCCCGCGGCGGCTTCGAGGCGGCGATGAACGACGACCTCAACGCCCGCAAGGCGATGGCCGAACTGCTCGAAGTCGCCTCGGCGGTCAACCGCCACGTCGATGACCGGAAGCAGTACGACTACCGCGCGCTCCGGGACGCAATCGACGTGCTCGAGGAGTACGGCGCTGGCGTGTTCGGCCTCCAGTTCCAGGAGGCGACTGACGGCGAAGCGGAGATCGCCGACGACCTGATCGAGGTCGTTCTCAACCTGCGCGAGGAGGAACGTGAGACGGGCAACTACGAACGCGCCGACGAACTCCGCGACCGGCTGGAGGCGCTCGGCGTCGAGGTGGAGGACAGCGAAGACGGCCCGACCTACCGGTTCGGGTAGTCGTCGTCCGCGGTTCGGTCGGGGACCCCGAACTGAGCGGGCTCGGCGGCGAAACGAAGGGTGTCCGGGCGTGCTGGCTCAGGGTGCTCCTCCCTCGGTCGTGAACAGGTCGGTCTCCTCGGGAATCTCGAACAGCCCGAACCGGACGCCGGCGTCGAGCCATCCGTACCCGTAGGAGAACGAGGCGAGCGCGTTCACCGGGTCGTCGGTCTCGCGGAAATGCCGGCCGTCGGCGAGGTAGGAGTCAGCCATCTCGTAGGTCTCGGCGGCGGCCTCCCCGAGCGGAGTCCCGGGTGGCGCCGCGGGCTCGGCGGCATCGAGCGCGTCGGCGAGCATCTCGGAATAGCGGTCGGTTTTCTCCTCGAGGTCCGCAGGCATGACGGGGAGTTCGAGCGGCTTCGCCGGTAAGGCTATCGGCGCAGGTAACAGTTCATGTGGGCGCGGAGTGGTTTTACCCAGCCACGGCGTCGTCTCCGCGCTCGTGACACAGGATCACTCGCGGTCGTGCGCCGGGGTGGGCTTTACACAGCCACGGCGTCGGTTCCGCGCTCGTGACACAGGGTCACTCGCGGTCACGTGCCGTGGCTGGGAGCACAGCACAACCTACAAGCCCCGGACCCACCTATCTGGAAATATGACGAAGCTCCCCGAGGAGGCGGTCGACCACCATCGACTCATTATCGCCGGGACGGGAATCGCCGGACTCACGGCCGCTATCTACGCAGGACGGTCGAACAACGATCCGCTGGTGCTGGAGGGCGACGAACCCGGCGGACAGCTCACGCTGACGACCGAAGTCGACAACTACCCCGGCTTCCCGGAGGGAATCTCCGGGCCGGAACTGGTGAACAAGATGAAGGAGCAAGCGACGAAGTTCGGTGCCGAAACCGACCACGGTATCGTCGTCGACGTCGAGGGACTGGGGAGGGCCGAGAATGGCGCCGACGCCGCCCCGTTCCGGGTGGAGCTTCGCGACGGAACTGTCTACAGCTGTGACGCGTTCATCGCCGCCTCGGGCGCCTCCGCGCGCACCCTTGGCGTCCCCGGCGAGGACGAACTGATGGGCTACGGGCTCTCGACCTGTGCGACCTGTGACGGCGCGTTCTTCCGCGACGAGGACATGCTGGTCGTCGGCGGCGGCGACGCCGCGATGGAGGAGGCGAACTTCCTGACCAAGTTCGCCGACACCGTGTACGTCGCCCACCGCCGCGACGAGTTCCGCGCCGAGGACTACTGGATCGACCGCATCATGGAGAAAGTCGATGAGGGCGAGGTGGAGATCCTCTGGAACACGGAGCTCACCGAAATCCACGGCACGCCCGAGGAGGGGATCGACCACACCAGCCTCGTGCGCCACCCGGAGGGACACCCGAAGGAGAAACTCGAGAGCAACCAGGCCGACGAGGTCACTGAGTTCGAGATGGACGTCGGTGCGGTGTTCTACGCCATCGGTCACACCCCGAACACCGAGTACCTGGACGGGACCGGCGTCGAACTCGACGACGAAGGCTATCTCATCACCCAGGGTGGCCGAGACGGTGGCCAGACGGCGACTGACGTGCCCGGCGTCTTCGGCGCCGGTGACGTCGTCGACCACCACTACCAGCAGGCCGTGACGGCCGGAGGGATGGGGAGCGAAGCAGCCATCGACGCCGACCACTGGCTCGAGGACCGCGAGCGCGCCGGGGAGATTGCCGCCGAGGGCGCCGTTAGCGCGACCGCAGATAGCGACGACTGAGGCGCTGGTTGTTGGGCGATTCTCACTGCGCTCACGGCACAGGCCGCCGAAAACCCTGACTCGAGAGCGACCGGGCCGAGACCCACAGAACCTTACGTCCGACACGCGACCTTCGAACATGGTCAACATTCAAACCTACACCGTCGAAGGTCCCGAAGGGAACGAAGACAGCGTCGAGCTCCCGGCTGATCTCGTCGAGATGATGCGCGAGGGCGACGAATCCGGCGCGAGCGTCATCGGCGACGTCGTGCTGCAGGCGTTCGCACAACAGGCCCACGCCCGCGTCCACCACGCCGAGGGGGGGGTGAGCGAAGAGATGGAAGCTGTAAACGAGACCATCGAAGAGCTGTTCGAGGAGCGCTTCGGGATATCGCTTTCCGAAGCGATGGGCCACCAGCACTAAGCTGACGCACGGATCGGCGGTTTCTGCGATTCAGACGAACATGAGCGGCACCATCACCAGCGTCCCAGCGACGAGACCGGTCAGGAGTTCGCGATAGCCGCCGTTTTCGAGTTCCGCACCCGTCTCCAACGCTTCCGGGATGAACTCCGAGAGGACGAGATACACCATCGCTCCAGCGGCGAAACCGAACCCATAGGGAAGAATCTCTCGGGCGATTCTGACGAACGCGAAGGCGATGACCGCACCGATTGGCTGGGGGAGACTGGAGAACACCGACCACCAGACCAGCCGGGAGTTCCTGACCCCGAGCGAGCGCAACGGGATGGAGACGGCCACCCCCTCGGGGACGTTGTGGATGGAGATCGCGACAGTCATGAATATCGCCAGCAGCGGCACTGCCGTTCCGAACAGCGTGATGCCGCCCTCCAGGCCCAGATCCGCGAAGGCGACGCCGACGGCAACGCCTTCCGGAAACGAGTGGACCGTCAGAATGCCGAGAATGAGCAGGAGTTTCCGGAAATCAGCCGCAGCGTACTGTCGAGGCGAGACCTCCGCGCTCTCGATAATCTCGTGAGCGAGGATAACGAGGATAACGCCCGCGAACGCCCCGATTCCGACTTCAGTAACGGTCCCGTTGGCCAGCCCCTCGGTGATCAGGCCGAGAAACGACGCCGATATCATTATGCCCGAGGCGAACCCCCAGAGCCCGACGTTCAACCGAGCACTCAGTTCCTCGACGAAAAAGAACGGCACCGCCCCAACGCCCGTCGCGAGCGCGGTCACGAACCCCGCGACGAAGACGAACAGGAGATTCGACAGGTTGACCATTACCCCTGGGTAGGCCTGGTGCCGAAATAAGCGTCTTGGACGACGGTCGCGGCGCTCCGCTCAGAGCTCGCCTGCCCCAGCCATGTCCCGTACCTCCTCAGCGCGTTCGCGAAGCGCCGCCCACTCCTCTGGACTCTTGTCGTCCACGTGGGCGTACATCAGGCCCATCCGACCAGTTCCACGGAGCGTCTCCTCGTTCTCCTCCAGGAACGTCCAGTAGAGGCTGTTGAACGGGCAGGACCCCTCGCCGGTGTCCCGAGAGACTGCGTAGGGACACGAGCCACAGTAGTCGCTCATCCGGTTGATGTAACTCCCCGACGAGGCGTACGGTTTCGAGGAGAGGACGTCGGTGGCGAACGAGCCCATCCCGATAACGTTCGGGGTGGTGACCCAGTGGAACGCGTCGACGAACCCCTGGTGGAACCATTCGTTGAGTTCACCCGGGTCGGCGCCGTACAGCAGCGCGAAGTTCGAGAGCACCATCAGGCGCTCGATATGGTGGGCGTACCCGTGCTCGCGGACGTGCCCCACCGCCTCCGAGAGACAGACCATCTCCGTGTCTCCGGTCCAGTACGCCGACGGGAGCGATTCGGTCTGGTCCAACTGGTTGGCCTCAGCCAGTCCCGGCATCGACCGCCGGTAGACGTGTCGCATGAACTCCCGCCACCCGAGGAGCTGGCGGATGAACCCCTCGACGCTGTTGAGCGGCGCCGCTCCCTCCTCGTACGCCTGCTCGGCCCGTTCGATGACCTCCATCGGGTTCAGCAGGCCGAGATTGATCGACGCCGACAGCAGCGAATGGCTCATCGCCCACTCGCCCTCGACCATGGCATCCTGATACGCACCGAACTCCTCGAACCGCGCGTCGACGAACCGATCGAGGGCCGTGAGCGCCTCCGCTCGCGTGACCGGCCAGTGGAACGCGGCTGTCTCTGTGGCCTCGCCGAACGTCTCGAGCTCGTCGGCGACCCACGCTGCAACGTCCCGCGTCGTCTCCCCGGGTTCGAACGTCGGCGGCGCTGGCGGCTCCCAGTCAGCCGGCGGCGTTTCGCGGTTCTCCCCGTCGTAGTTCCACGCACCGCCGACTGGATCGCCGTCGTCCATCAACACGCCTGTCTCGCGGCGCATATGTCGGTAGAACGGCTCCTGGCGGTAGCTGTTGGGACTGTCCGTCTCCCGGCTCGCCGCCCACTCGTCGAACGCCGCCGGTGGGAGGATGAACGTCGGGTTGTCGACGAACGAGAGACTCCCGCCCCGCTCGGCGACGAGGCGCCCGAGTCGGTCGGCCGCACCGTGGGCTGCCGGTCGGGGCATCGTCAGTTCGTCCCCGGGATGTGCGGCGAACTGCGTATCGAGTGCGTCGCCGAACGTCTCCGCCTGGCGGTACTCGACGGTATACCCACGATCGCGGAGGTCGTCGCGAAATCGCCGCATCGCGGCGAACAGGAGCGTCAGCTTGTGCGGATGCGAGGGGCGACGGGTTGCGAACTGCGTCGACTCGACGAGCAGCACGCGGTCGTGGTTCTCGAGGTAGTCGGCCGTCCGGTCGAGATGCGTTCCGAGCAGCCAGAGCGTCATTGCGGCGGCGACGAGGGTGGTGGCGAGCGGCGCTGTTCCGTGCGGCGTGGGTGTGACCAACAACGGTCCATGTCCCATGAATCGGCCCCACCACGTATAGTACGACCGACAGTGAGAGGTGGACCGACGTGCGGGGCCCGGGACCGTGCCGGTGGAGTTTATAATGCGGCGTTGGATGGGGGACGCATGGATTACGAGAACATTCTCCGAGATTGGCTGCTTGGCCTCATCGCGGCGCTGCTGGCCGCGCTGGTGCTGGCCGAGATGGGGACGCAGTTCCTCGAACCGGTACTGGCGCCGTTCGCGAACCTCCTGGCGCTCGTGACGTTCCTCGCGTTCATCCTGGTGACGGGTGCGTTCCTCGTCTACACCGCGAGTTTCACGGACTGAGCCGTTCGCCGCAGCGCGTGGCTTTTTTACAGCGTAGCCCAACGGGGTGGCATGGAGTACACCACGCTCGGCGACACCGGCATCGAGGTCTCCCGCATCTGTCTGGGCTGTATGAGCTTCGGCGACCCGGAGTGGCGGGACTGGGTGCTCGAGGAGGAAGCGGGCAAAGCGCTCGTCGACCGGGCTGTCGAACTCGGTATCAACTTCTTCGACACCGCGAACATGTACTCGCGGGGCGAGTCAGAACGAATTCTCGGGGACGCGCTCTCGGAGTACGACCGCCGGGAGATGGTCGTGGCGACGAAGGGGTTCTTCCAGATGCGAGAGGACGACCCGAACTCGGGCGGGCTCTCCCGGAAAGCCATCGAGCAGGAGCTCCAAGCCTCGCTCGACCGGCTGGGGATGGACACCATCGACCTCTACCAGCCCCACCGCTGGGACTACGATACCCCCATCGAGACGACGCTCCGAACGCTCGACGACGCCGTCCGCCGAGGGCAGCTCCGCCACATCGGCGCCTCGTCGATGTGGGTCCACCAGTTTGCCGAGGCGCTCCACACCAGCGACCGGCTCGGCCTCGAGCGCTTCGAAACGATGCAGAACCACTACAACCTGCTCTACCGGGAGGAAGAGCGGGATATGCTCCCCTATACCCGGAAGCAGAACGTCGGCGTGATGCCGTGGTCGCCGCTGGCCCGTGGCTTCCTCACCCGCCCGCACGAGGAACAGGACGCGACTGCCCGGGGCCAGAGCGAAACCGAGGCTGACCGCCACCCGTACCTGGCGAACGGCGGGCGCGAAGTGAACGAGCGCGTCGAGGAACTCGCCGAAGAGAAGGATCTGAAGATGGCTCAGATCGCGCTGGCGTGGCTGTTCACCAAGGATGCCGTCGATGCCCCCATCGTCGGCACCACCAGCGTCGAGCATCTGGAGGACGCCGTCGAGGCGCTCGACGTTTCGCTCTCCGCCTCTGAGATGGCCTATCTCGAGGAGCCCTACCAGCCGGTCGAGGTCTCCGGCCACCGCTGAGGCGGCGGCTCGTCCCGCGACCCCGCCTTCACTCACTGTTGCTCCGGCCTGTGACAAATCCGAAGATTGGTCGCGACGCCGGGAACCAGGACGCCGTGAGCGGCGTCAGGGCTCCCGAGCGCGGGGATGTGGACGGCGAACCGACCGCGTTCGGGTTCGTCGGCGATGCCGAGCCGAGTCCGCAAACGATTCTTCGTCGCCGTGGTCGACGTCGACGTCTCGGTCTCGCCGTTGCTCATACTGCCGGACAGAAGTGAATGAAGACTCGCTCACCAGTCTCGAACCTTCACACGAGGTGACGGCCGATTCACGGCGAGAGATGGTGCATCGTTCTGTCCGGCAGTATCAGTTCTCGGCGGGCCGGAGATACGGCTCCCAGCACACCAACCGGACTCCATCGGCGTCGGTATGTTCCTCTCCCCAGAGCTCCGCGGCGTCGAACCGGACGTTGTACACCGGCACCGCCCGCTCCTTCCCCTGTGCGCTGTCGTCGGGGAACACGTGTGTGCCGCGGTGCTCCTGCACGTCGCCGCCGACCCCACGGACGTAGCGCGGCGCACGCGTGTGGTGGCGCGGGTGGTCGTTTCTCACGACGACACGGTCACCCGCCTCGAATGCTGGCTCGACGGCCTCCCGGTCGCTCCCGTAGGACTCCGTGACCCCCGCCAGCAGCTCCTGGGTCAGTTCGGGGTCGCTCTCGTCGGGCACCTCCGCCTCTCCGCGCTCGAATGCGAGCGCCCGCTCGCGGAGGGCCTCCGCGTCGACGACCCCGGCGTCGACGAACAGCGATTCGATACCGGTCTGCCAGCGCTCGTAGTACGGCGTGTCGAGGTAGTACACCGGATCCTGGCGCTCCAGCGTCGCGCGGAACCGGTCCAGATTGAACGCGCCGCGGGCGAGGCCGGTGAGAAACAGCGCTTCAGTGACGCCTTCCCACTCCTCGTGGAACGGGCTGGTGTCGTCCGGTTCGTCCGGCGGGAGGTCGTCGAACCCATCCATCCCCCCGAGGTCGTGGATCCCATTCATGCCGGGTCGTGGGTGACGACGGTACAAATAGTCGGGGGCAACGTGAAGTCGCGTGGGGGCAATCGGTCCGTATGTACCGTCGGAGTCTCCTTGTAGCGATCGCGACGCTCGCTGGCTGTGGCGCACCGCCGTCGAGCGACAGCGAGCGGACGGTCGGAACGACGGCCCACCCTGGCGGGACCCGGAGCCTCGATGGCGACGCCCTATTCGGGCTCCCGAGCGTCCGGCGCGACGGAAATCCGACGCTCTCAGCCCGTCTCGACCTCCGAACCGCCGACAGCCTCGACGTGGGGCTCCCGGCGAAACCAGTGTGGCTCGCCGGAGTGCCCGATTCGGCCGGGAGTCGCTGGGCAGCGGTGCTCGACGACGGTCGGGTCGTCGGAATCGCCTTGGCCGAGAACGGTGCGCGGCGATTCACGCTCCGACCCGAACGTCACGACGGTCCGCCGTTACTGGTGGCTGGCGAGGACAGCCGTGTCGCGGCACCCGCCGCGCTCGCCGCCCACACCCATCCGGTTCCCGTTGCCGGCGGGCTATCGTGGGTTCGGCAGGATGGTCGACTGGAAACGCCGGGTGGCGTGGCAGCAGTCGATGCGCTCCCGGACGCGGTTCCCGTCGCCGGCGACGGCCGGGTGTTCGTGCTCGCGGAGCCGACAGAGTCATACGACCATGGCGTACTCGGCGACGAACTCGAGGCACGGAGTGTCGCCGTCGTCGACGCCGACTCCGGAGCGATCGAGCGACGACTTCAGCCACCGGACGGAACGGTGATCGAAGGCCGGTCGGCGATGCTCACGACGCTCGGAGACGACCAAGCGATCGTCGTGACTGCCAGCGACGCTACTGCAGGCGCCCGTCTCGCCGCGCTTGGCGTCGACGGCGACTGGCAAGCGATTGGCCCGCCGGTCGGCGGGGGCTATCGCTGGCGCCATCAACTGGCTGTCGCACCCTTCGCTCCGAACGGTGAGCGTGCAATCGCGGCGGTCAAAACCCCACATATCGGGGGCGTCGCCGAGTTCTACCGGCGCGACGGTGACCGCCTGCGCCTCGCCGCGACTGACGCCGGGGGGTACCAGTCACACGAGATCGGAAGCAGAAACCTTGGCGGTGGGATTGCAGGACGACTCACGGGCGAGGACCGCTGGTGCCTGCTGCTCCCCGACCGCATGCGGGAGACGCTCGTCGCGTTGGTCTGGACCGGCGGCAGTGGCGGCCCCGTGGACCAACCGTTCACACTCCAACTCGATGGGGCGCTCACGACGAACGTTGGGGCAGTCGACCGACCGGGGAACGACGAGAAATCCGTCGTCGCGGCGGGAACCGACGCCGGGGTGCGCTTCTGGCGCGGCTGACTCAGATGAGGTCTTCGTTGGCCAGCCGGGCGAACCCGTCCTTCAGCCGTTCCTCGCTGGCGGCGTAGGAGATGCGGGCGTAGCCCGGCGCGTTGAACGCGCTCCCCGGAACGGCGGCAACGTGGGCGTCCTCGATAGCCCTGTCGCACCACTCCATATCGTCGGTCGGCCCTTCGTCAGTGGGGATCATCGCGTAGAACGCGCCCTCGGGTTTGGGAATCATCTTCCCCTGGTCGGCCAGCAGGTCGACGACGATTTCACGGCGCTGCTCGAAGGCGGCGACCATCTCCGCAACCTCCGTCTCCACGCTCTGGAGCGCCTCGACGCCAGCGTGCTGGACGAAGTTGGCTGCACAGGTGACCGAGTGGCTGTGGACCTTCGACACCTGCTCGATTAGCGGTTCGGGTGCGGCAAGATAGCCCAGCCGCCAGCCCGTCATCGAGTACGCCTTCGAGAACCCGTTGATCGTCACTGTTCGCTCGGCCATCCCGTCGAAGGAGGCCAGCGATAGCGCCTCGGCGTCGTAGGTGATCCGGTCGTAGATCTCGTCGGCGACGACGGTTACGTCGTGTTCGACGGCGAGGTCACGGACGCCCTTCATCGCGTCCGCGGAGAACACCGCCCCCGTCGGATTCGACGGGGAGTTGACGACGAGCATCGTCGTCTCGTCAGAGACCGCGGCTGCGAGGTCGTCGAGCGCAGGCTCGAGCGCAAATCCGTGCTGCCCGAGATCGACGCGAGTGAGGTCGGCGCCGGCGATCTTCGCTATCGCCTCGTAGGAGACCCACGCGGGGTCGAGCAGCACCACCTCGTCGCCCTCGTCGACGAGCGCCTGCATCGTCTCGAACAGCGCCTGCTTCGCGCCGGGCGTGACGACGACGTTCTCCGGGCCACAAGGGACGCCTTTCCCCTTGAGACATTTCGAGACGGCCTCACGGAGCTTCGGGATGCCGTTGGAGGAGGTGTAGGTCGTGTGGCCGTCGGCGATGGCCTGCCGACCCGTCTCCCGGATACGCGCAGGCGTCGGGAAATCCGGTTCGCCGACCGAGAGATCGACCACGTCGACGCCCTGCTCTTTCAGTTTGCTGGCCTTGTTGCCGACAGCAACCGTCGCCGAGGGCTCGACGCGGCCGACCCGCTCGGCGAACTCCCATTCGCGCTCGCTCATGGCAGCGCCTCCACGAGGTCAACTGCGGCATCGACGGCCGCTGCCCCTTTCTCGACGCGCTCGCGCGCCTCGGCGCCGCTCTGTCCTGGCCCCGTGACGCCGAACGTGACCGGCGTATCGCGCTCGAGACCGACCTCCTGGAGCGATTCCGCAGTCGCATCGGCGATCGTCTGGTCGTGGTCCGTATCACCCGTCACGACGGCGCCGACGACAGTGACGGCGTCGACGCCGTCCTGTCGGGCGAGCCTGTCGGCCGCAAGCGGCGTGTCGTACACGCCCGGCACCCGGACAGTGCTCGTAAGCTCCACACCGCGGTCGGCGGCGGCATCGGTCGCCGCCTCCGCCATCTGCTCGGTGACGGACGCGTTGAACTGCGCCACCACCAGTCCGAGGTTCATCATAACTATAGCCAGCACGGCGCCGATAAAAGAACTACCGAAGCGGGTGAGACGGGAGGATGACTGTGCAGGACCAGGGGCGGGAGAGAGGCGAACGACGACAGCGAAAAATGGCTGCGTTGCAGGTGTGACTGGGGAGTTAGGGCCAGTTACCGTTATCCAGGAACGCGTCGACGACGCGCTGGATGGCGACGACGTAGGCGGCGGCCCGGAAGTTCGGCACGTCGTACGACTCGTAGGCGTCGGTCAGCCCATCGAAGGCGTCGGTGATGATGGCTTCGAGCTCCTCGTTGACCCGTTCTTCGTCCCAGTAGAAGCGCTGGCGGTTCTGGACCCACTCGAAGTACGA
>NZ_JAZKRY010000038.1:0-27651 GCF_036626355.1 Halolamina sp.
GGCGTCCTGTTCACGATGATGCTGTTCCTGTCGCAGGCTGGTAGTGCAGCGGCCGCGATGACCGGCTCGGGTCCGTAAGTCGTCCGACTGTTTTCACACTCGCCGCTTGTCGATGTTTACTCCAACACGGTATTTTCCGCACTAGATATATCACCGTCGTAGCGGATGATGTCCCCCGACTCGCGAAGCAGATGGAGCAGCCCTTTCTTGTCGAAATCCGTGAACTGGCCGATCCGTCCGGGTGTGAGGTAGTACTGTCTATCGGGATCGAACACCGTCTTGCTGTAAGAGCCCGGGGCGAGGTCGTTAGTGGGGTACACGAGCGTCGAGACTGCGTATCCGTCGTCCTCTTTCTCGACTTCGACCACTGACGCCGCGAGGTCCATCCGCTGCAGGACGTCGATATCCCCATCGCCAACAACCGAATACTGTCCGCCGACGAACGACCGCTCGCTGGCCACTGAGAGCGCCGCGCGAAGCGGGAACCCGTGGTTGATGAGTTTCACCATCGCCTTCCCGACCCGCGTCGCGCCGCTGTTGATGACCTCCGTCACCGTGACGACACCGCCGACGGCGCCCCGTTCAAGCAACGCCATCCCCTGATCGTACGAGACACAGCCGTTGAGGAAGAACGCGTCGATACCGACGAAGTCCAGATCGCGCACGTCCAGAAGGCCGTCTGAGCATTTGAACCCGTTGGCCTCTATATGGCCGACGTAGTGGAGGAACTCCCGTTCGGTCTCCAGCACCGCTTGCAGGCGGTCGGTCGTCAGGTTCCGGTACACCCGGAGGTCGAATGGAAACTCGGAGTCGTCGCCGTAGACCTCCTTGGCGACGGCGCCCTCGTCGGCCATCCCATCGTCGTTGACAACGACCGTGACACCGATCTCCTCGGATGGTGTGTGATTGAGCCCGTTCCGGTAGGCCTCTATCGAGGCTTTGGTGGCTCCAACCGGCATCCCGTCATCGGCCCAGACCGTCTCGAAGGCGTCGGTCGACTCGGTTTCGATCAGCGTCTTCATCGGCTCCTCGGCCGTGGGTCCCCGTGCTGACTCCGTGCTCCGTGTCAGTTCGCCCACGCGGGGATGGATGGCCTCACTCGCGCCCCGGGCGAAGTCGAACAGCGCGGTGCTCTGGGCCTCCGATGCGGAGACCGTCTTGCCTGCGGGCCGCCGAATCGTCGCGAGGTCGTCCACGAGGAAGGGAAGGAGCTCGGCGTTCTCCGGCGTCGGCGCGATGTAGCCGGCCGTCTTCCACTCGGGAACGCAGTCGGCGATTCGCCGGTACGGCACCGAGAGATACGCCCGCAGCTGCTCGGTGAGCGAGCTGTCGTACAGGGCTGCCCAGTCGAGGTCGACCAGCTCGTCGACCTGTTCGCGCTCGGCAAGCGCCAGTTCGTAGAACCCCTCGGTCCGGGTGACGCAGTCGAACAACAGAAGCTGTTTGAGCGTCTGTTCGACTCGCTGTTCGAACCCGCCAGGGCTGTCGAGCCGGTAGCTGAACCCGTGCTCTCCGACGATACGGGGTGTGGCCCCCGGAACGAGCTCCGCACCGAGGTAGAACGCGAGCGAGGCGACGGGGTAGATGAACTGCCGCTGGGCCGGCACTTCGATATGGACGCCTGCTCCCGGCGGCTCCATCCCGTCGGGAATCTCGAGTTCGTCGCCAAGCTCGATTTCGGGTGGGTGGCCACGCAGCGTCGGGTAGGAGCGCTCCGGTGACGTTGTCTTCAGCGAGGAGGAGAGCGCCGATACCACCTGCATCAGCTCTTCTGGCTCGCCGGTCGTCGTAATCGTTCCTGCAGGGTGGTTGTGCCGGGAGCGCGCGCCGACCCAGAGCGCACCGTCTGTCTCCATGGTCGTCGTCATCCCGGTGGTCTCGATCTCCAGTGCGCCCCGCACTCGGAGATACAGCTTCACTGGCTGCTCCAGTTCGACCAGATACGCACCCGACTCGAAGGAGCGTTCGTCGAACCGGTCGATCTCCGCGACGATATCGCCGGCGCCGTCTCTGACGAACGTCGGTACGTAGTTCCCCAGGGTCACGCTCCCCACGTCGAGTGACGCCGCGGCGTCGACGGGGAAAGAGAACGTTTCGCCAGCGACCGATTCGGCGGTCGCCGGCGTCGGCGTCCGAAGCACGCACTGACGTTGCTCGATGCTGTCGGTGACGTGGAGGCTGGTCCCTCGTGGCGCGATATCGATACTCACGAGTCCCAGCCCCCTGCGTGTGCGGTCGGCTCCTCGGCTGTGCCCAGGATCCGCATCTAACTATCGGTCTTGATTCTGGAGGCATAAATGCTTCGCTGGTCGTCACGGCTGTGACAGGTCTGCCTCCCACGCCGAAGGTTGTGGCTTTTTTGCAGTGACACACCGACTCCACCGCCACCCCGACCACGAGGAGGCGTTCTACGTCCTCGCGGGCGAACTGCAGGATCGAGACGCCGGCTGGCGAGTTCTCGGTCGGAGCCGACGAGCTGTTTTTCGTTCCGGAGAACCGCTGGAACCGTGCGGTCGCCGTCGGCGACGAGCCCTGCCGCGTGCTCGCACTCGGCGCACCAAAGGACAGTGACAGCGCAGTTATCGAGGAGAGGTGCCCCGGCTGTGGGGAGGTAACCCGCTGGGAGAGCGAACGCATGGACAACGGCGAGGGCTGGGTCCTCCACTGTCCGGAGTGTGGCACCGAGACCACCCGATTCAGCGGTTGAGCCCTCTCGACCGTTTCGACCCCTTGAAGTTTGGAGTCGCCGGAGTGAGCGTATGGACGAAGGTTCTCCAGCGGTCGACCCCGCAGCGCTTCTCGAGCAGGCACGGGGCGCCCTCGACGCCGCGTACGTCCCCTACTCGGAGTACACCGTCGGCGCCGCCGTGCTGACGGAGGACGGCTCCGTGTTCACTGGCTGCAATATCGAGAACGCCAACTATAGCAACTCGTTGCACGCCGAGGAAGTGGCCGTCGGGAGCGCCGTCCGGGCCGGTCATCGGTCGATCGTCGGGGTCGCCGTCAGCTCGGGCGCCCGCGACGGCGTCACCCCCTGTGGGATGTGTCGACAGACGCTTGCGGAGTTCGGCGACGAGGACATCCCAGTTTACTGCGACGAGGGTGACGGCGAGTGGACCGAACACCGGCTCGGCGAGCTCATTCCCGACACTATCACACCCGAGATGCTCGGTGTCGACCCGACGGAGCGCGCCGCCGGCGACGACGCTGCCGGGGAGTAGCGCTCGCTCCGATAGCCCCGTCGCGGCAACCATTATCCCGGCCCACCACATAGCCACCACCATGTACGTCCGCGACGCACGCAACCGGGACGAAGCGTGGCTGCTGGACGAGATCGAGTCGATGGGTCTCGACGAGGCGGCCTTCCGTTCACGGGACTACGTTATTGCCGTCGACGAGGAGACCAACGAGCGGGCGGGCTTTGGCCGCTATCGAGTTCACAACACTGACGACGGCGACGTCTGCGAGCTCACGGGCATTGGCGTGGTCGAGGAGTGGCGCGGGCAGGGGGTCGGCGCCCACGTCGTCGAGCGGCTGATCGACACCGCTGCCGGCGAGGGGTTCGAGGTGGTGTACGTCATCACCGACCAGGACGAGTATCTCGAACAGTTCGGCTTCGAGCGCGTCGAGGAGTCGCTCCCGCCGGTCATCGAGAAGCGACTCGACCAGAAGCAGGAGGCCATCGGGGAGGACGTCGTCGCGCTTGCAGTCGGAACCGACGCCTTCGAGATGCCGGCTGAGCTACGCGAACGGTTCAAAAACGCAATAAAAGGCGGACCTGCGGGGGCTGAGGAGGGCGAGGAGCCCATCGAGTCGGCCGAGGACTTCGGTATCGATCCCGAGGAGGCGACGTACAAGTACGACACGGGCGGCGAGTGAGGCTCTGCTGGGGTGCATGCGCCCCCGCTCTGGAACACCTGAATCGGCACCGTCTCCGTGCTCGCCTCGCCGCCCTCCCGCATCTACTTTGCGAGGCGCTGTTTTCCCCCCTGAATCGCGTCCGCCACGTGCTCGGCGAGGATTGTGCCGACCAGGCCAGCGTCCGGAAACCCCTCGATGAGCGTTGGATCAGTGAGCGTGATCCCGTCGTCGACGACTCGGACGTGTGCCGTGGCTCCAATTCGAGCCGACAGCGCCTGAAAAGCGGGAGCGGTCGTGCGTGGCGGGCTCGAATCGGGATGACCCGACGCAGGCGCTCCGAAACCGACAAGCGTCACGGCCGCGGAGTCCAGATAATGAACCCGCTCGAGCGGTACGAGCCCCTCGTCGACGAGTACGAGGCCTTCCGCGACGTCTGCGACCGGCCGCTCCCCTCGGTGGTCCGCGTCAACGGCATCAAGGCCGACCCCGACCGCGTCCGCGCTGCGCTCGATCGCGAGGGCGTCAGCTACGAGCAGGTCGACTGGCACGACCGCCTGCTGCAGCTCCCCGGTGGGTCGCCCGGGACTACCTGGCCCTACGTGCACGGCTGGCTCCACGGCCAGGAGGAGGTGTCGGCGCTCCCGGCGCTCGCGCTCGATCCCGATTCTGGCGACCGGGTGCTCGATAGCTGCGCAGCACCGGGGAGCAAGACCTGCCACCTCGCGGACCTGATGGACGATTCCGGGATCCTCGTGGGCAACGACAACAATCTCGGCCGTATCTCCGCGCTCCGCCACAACGCCGAGCGCCTCGGCGTGAGCAACGTCGTCGTCACGAACCGCGACGCCCGGACGTTCGCGCTGGACGGTGTGACTGCGTTCGACGGCGTCGTCGCCGACGTGCCCTGTTCCTGTGAGGGCACCTGTCGGAAGAACCCCGACGCGCTGGACAACTGGTCGATGAATCACGTCGAGGGGCTCGTCGGCGTCCAGAAGGGGATTCTCCGCCGTGCGGTCCAACTGACTCGACCCGGAGGCGAGGTGGTGTACTCGACCTGTACCTTCGCGCCCGAGGAGAACGAGGGCGTCGTCGACCACGTGCTCGACGTCGAGGGCTGCGAGCTCGTGGAGTGGGACGCACCGCTCGAAACCACGGCGGGACTCACCGAGTGGCAGGACGAGCAGTTCGACGACTCGCTGACGAAGGCCCACCGGGTCTATCCTCACTTCAACGACACCGGCGGCTTCTTCGTCGCCAAACTCCGTGTCGGCGGCGACGGTGGAGAAACAGAGACGGCGGACAGTGCCGCCGACGAGGAGGTGGGCGCCTGATGGCTGACGACTCCGATAACGACGGCCAGCGGTTCGACCGTTTGCCGACGACGCCCGAGGACCGCGAGGTGTCGGGCCGCGCGTCCCGCCAGGAGGTGCTCGACTGGTGGGAGGAGCGCTTCGGCGTCCCGCCGGAGAGGTTCGACGGCGTGACGTTCTGGGAGAAGGGCGCCGGAAAGCTCTGGGCGCTCAGCGCTGACCTCCCCTCACCCGTCGACGCCGAGGGGCTGGGCATCACGGTCCTCCGCACGCGTCAGGAGCACTGGAAGCCCACCACCTCGGGCGTCCAGCGCTTTGCAGCCGACGCGTCCAAGAACGTCATCGAGCTATCGCCCGGTGAGGCCGCGGCGTTCGCTGCCGGCCACGACCAGGATATCGACCGCTGGGAGGGCGATTGGGGCTATCTCGTCGCCGCCCACGAACTCGGCGGCGAACTCGCCCCGATCGGGGTGGGGCTCTACGTTTACGGCGAACTCCGCTCGACAGTGCCGAAGGGAAACCAGGAGGAACTTGCAGTGCTGGACGAGGAGGAGAACGAATAGCGGTCCCCAACAGCCGGCTTACTGCTCCGATTTCTTCCGAACCGTTCCGCCGCTCAGCCCGTCCCACTCGACACGGTAGCCGAGCGCGGCGAGTGCCGCTGAGGAATCAGTGAGTCCGTATGCCGATAGCGCCTCCGCGGCCTCAGAGAGCGCCATCTCGTCCTCGACTTCCACTGCCAGCGATTCGAGCACCGCCGGCCGCACCAGTGTGCGCCCGACCTGTCTGTGCTCGGGAAACGATTTCCCCTCGATCGCGTCGACGGAGACGCCGTACTCCTGGGCGAGCGCCGAGAGCGCGACTGCGTCGGCGTCTGGCGCCAGCTCATCCGGGAGCGAATCAGCCGCGTCGGCGACGAGGTCCAACTCGAACTCCCGAAGGGCGTCGACGACGTCTTTGACCCGGACCGACCCCGAGTACGGAATCGCTCGGTGGTCCCGGGCTTCGATGGCCTCGCTCGCGGCCAGTGACTCGTCGACGGCGACGAGGAGCTCAACGGCCTCGACCGACGCGAGCTGGGCAAGCTTCTTCTCGACGTACTCCGGCGTCCAGAACCCCATAATCTCGAAATAGACGCGGAACCGCTCGGCCACAGACTCCTCGGCGGCACCCGCGGGCGCGTAGTCGAAGGCGAAATCGGGAATCATCACGCGGCTGCCGGTCTCCAGTGGTTCGGGCTCCCGGACGAGCGACCAGTCCGTGTCGAGGCTTTCGAAGGACGCCGCGAACTCGGCCTCGACGGTCGAGTCGTAGGTCGGTTCCGCAACCGGTTCGACGCCAGGAACCGAGACTGCAGCGTCGGTGAGCACCAGTTCCCGCTCGCGCCCCCGGTCGTCGATGGTGGCCGAGAGGCGCCAGTCGGCCGTTTTCGCCACGGAGCGCAGCAGCCGGGCGAACGCGGTCCCGTAGCGTCGGGTCGAGCGGAACAGCGAGTCCGGACCGGTGACGACCAACTCGCGCCCCTCGTCGGTTTTCCGGACCTCGTACATCAGCCCCAGCCGCTTGACAGCGCTGACGAGGGCGGCCGGCTCGGCGCAGCGGACCCGGACCTCGGTGGCATCGAACAGGGCCGTCTGAGCCAGCGAGAGATTGTACTGCTCCAGTAGTGCTTCGGGGCCCCAGCGCGGGTCGAACGAGGCAACTACCTGGTTGGGCGCCCGGTCAGCGTAGAGCGACCGCTCGACAGCCTTGGGCTCCACGCCCAGGCGGTCGGCCGCACGCGAGAGCGCGGCCGCACGCTCCTCCTCGTCGACAACCGACACCGATTCCGCGCTCTCGAACACAGTTCGCCGGGTTCGCCGCGGCGGGACCGCAGCCTGCGTTTCGAACGTCGCCTCGCGTTCCAGCAGCGCCGCGAGCCCGCGGACGAGTTTGAACGAATCCGCCTCCCGTTCGGCCTCATCGAGCGCGTCACGCAGCACCCCACGCCGCTCGCCAACGTGACCCTGGAACACCCCGAGGAGGCTGGCCGCGAGCGCCCGGTCCCCCGCATCGATGAACTGGAGCTGATAGCCGCCTCCAGCCCGCGAGACGCGGAGATGCTCCTTCCGCAGCATGTGCTTGGGTAGGCGGTGGTCGCCTAAAACCCCGCCGGAGGGGCGGTTTGCAAAGCTGTAGCTCTCCTTCCCGACCGAAAGTTCAAGAAGGAGAACGGGACCACCCTCGCTATCGTCTGAGTGAGGCCGCAGGTGGGCCAGGACAGTAGCGTGGCACCCCCCTGTGGGGCGACGGCTGCCGCCTGTTCGCCACGGAGGGGAACGTTGATTGTCTCCCCCCGGCAGCTACTGCTATGCAGCGACGCGGTGTGCTCGCGCTCGCTCCCGCGGTGCTCGCGGGCTGTGTGACGAGCGCTCGCGACGAGTCCGGGCCGCGGAACCCACCCACGACGCCGCGAGGCGGGGAACCGGAGGCGGGAGAGCGAGAGCGATGGCTCCGTATCGTCGGCTCCGACGTCGGCGAGGACGAAGAGGGCTTCCTCGTGCTGTCGGTCGTCGTCGAGAACACCGCTGACACGCGTCGGACTGACACGCTTGTCGGTACTGCGACGGTCGACGACACCGAGTACGAGGTCTCTCAGGAGGTTTCACTCGCGGGGAACACGGAAGCGGCGTTCGAACTGGTTTTCGAGGTGGAATACGACGAATGGGCCGGGAACGGGAGCCTCACGTACGGCTGGGCGAGTGAGATGTGAGCGGGCTTATCGTCGCCGGTCGGCGACGCGTTCCTCGGCAGTTTCGGCGCTCACGAGCTCGTAGAGTAGCGCCCGTGATCCGTCAGCTTTCGGTCTGAGCACCCGGCCAAGCCGCTGGGTGAACTCACGTTCACTGCCCGAGCCGGCGAGCAAGACGGCCACGTTGGCGTCCGGGACGTCGACGCCCTCGTCCAGTACGTTCGCGGTCACGACACGGGAGTACTCCCCCGAGCGGAACCGCTCCAGGATCTCCCGGCGCTCGGCAGCACCTGTCTCGTTCGTGATGGCCGGCAGGAGGAACCGCTCGGAGAGCCGGTAGACCAGCTCGGTGCTCGCGGTGAAGAGGATGATCCGGTCCTCGCGATGGCGGTCGAGGATAGTCGCCAGCTCGGAGAGCTTGTTGTCGGCCTGCCGGACGATGGTTCGGGCGCGCTGTTTGGCCAGCAGCGCTTGCCGGGCCTCCGGGTCGCGCCCGGAGCGTTTGACCAGCTCCTGGTAATCGCTCCCCCGGCTCATCGAGATGCCCGAACGCTTGAGGTAGTCGACGAACGTCCCCTGTGCTTCCTCGTAGCGCTCGCGCTCCGTGGGGGTGAGCGACACCTCCACTCGCTTGATGTCGTAGTCGGCGAGGTGCTCGCCGGCGAGGTCGTCGACGCCGAGGTCGTACACCTTCGGGCCGACCAGCTCCGCGATCGTCTCGTGAGCGCCGTCGGGGCGCTCGAACGTCGCGGTCAGTCCGAGTCTCGCGGGCGCCGGGAGCAGGCGCGCGATCTCCTGATACCCTTCGCCGCCGAGGTGATGCACTTCGTCGAAAACCACGAAGTCGAACGAGTTGCCCACCTCGTCGGCCTTCAGATACGCGGAGTCGTACGTCGAGACGGTGAGCAGCTCCTGGCGCTGCTCGCCGCCGCCGAACTGCCCGATTGGAGTGTCGAACTCCGCCTGCAGCTCTCGGCGCCACTGGTTCAGCAGGTCGATGGTCGGGACGACGACCAGCGTCGGCACGCCCAGCTCGACCATGGCGGCGATGGCGACGACGGTCTTGCCTGCGCCGGTCGGCAGCTCCAGCACCCCGTGGTCGCCGGCGTCGTGCCAGGCGTCCAGCGCCGCCTGCTGATACTCCCGAAGCTGGTACTGTGTCGAGAGTGTGAGGCTCTCGGTGTCGAACACCTGGTCTTGGTGGGTAACACCCCGCTCCGCCAGCGCCTCGCGGAGCCGGTGGTACCGGTACGCGGGGGCTCGATAGCCACCGCTGCGCTCGTCAGCTTCGAGAACGTCGAGTTCGGTAGCTATGGACGCGAACGGGGGGTCCTCGTCGCCGTCGTTCACGACCCGGATGGTCCCGTCCTCGAACCGAAGCGTGAGCGGCATGGACTGATTAGACAGGCGCGGCGTTTGTGGATTTCGGGTGTCGTCGTCCAAGGGAACGGCTTACCCCGACGGCGCCGCAATGGCAGGTATGAGCGACGATCTCGACGACGCGGTCGCGGAGTTCCTCGACGAGACCGACACGGTGTACGGCGAGTACGAACAGGGATATATGGACGCCGACGCGGCGCTCTCACTGCTGGAGAGCCACATCGAGACGCTTCGGGAACGGGCGGAGTAGCGCTACTCGCTAATCAGGCCGCGGACGTACTCCACACGCTCGGCGAAGGCCTCTTCGGTTCGTTCGCGCGGTCGGTCGAGGGTCACGTCGACGATCTCTTGCACCCGACCGGGGCTGGGTGCCATCACCACGATGCGGTCGGCCAGCGTCACCGCCTCCTCGACGTTGTGAGTGACGAAGAGAACGGTTTTGCCGGTCTCCTCCCAGACCGAGAGCAGTTCATCGTGGAGCATCCCGCGGGTCTGGGCGTCGACGCTGGCGAACGGTTCGTCCATCAGCAGCGTCTCGGGGTCGACCGCGAGCGCGCGAGCGATGCCGACACGCTGTTTCATCCCGCCCGAAAGCCCTTTTGGGTAGGCGTCGGCGAACTCCGTGAGGCCGACGAGCTCGAGCATCTCCTCGACCCGGTCGTCCCGCTCGGCCGTCGAGAGCTCCTGCTGTTCGAGGCCGAACGCGACGTTGCCGGCGACGGTGCGCCAGGGGAACAGCCCGTACTCCTGAAACACCATCCCGCGGTCGGTTCCCGGGCCGACGACGGGTTTCCCGGCCAGTCGGACCTCGCCGCTGGTCGGCGTCTCCAGGCCCGCGATGATGCGGAACAGCGTCGTCTTCCCACAGCCGGAGGGGCCGACGATACAGACGAACTCCCCGTCCTCGACGGCGAAGGAGACGCCCTCGAGCGCCTGCACCGTCTGCCGACCTTCGAAGCGCTTGCCGACGTCGTCGACGACGACTTTCGGCGAGCCCGCGGGGTCGCTCACGCCCGCCATGCGAGCACCTCCGTCTCGACGGCGCGGAACGCGGCGTCGCTCGCCAGAAAGACGGCGCTGATGACGAGCATGTAGGCGATACTCACGTCCAGCGCGAGGTTCTGGGCGGCGATGAGGATCTCCTCGCCCACGCCCGGCGGGCCGACCAGTTCCGCGGCGACGACGATCATCCAACACTGGCCGATGCTGGTCCGGAGTCCGGTGAAGATGCTCGGACTCGCGGCGGGCAGCACCACTTTCCGGAGTATCGTCGGGTGGTCGTGGACACCGAGGCTGGCGGCGGATTCGAGCAGCGCCGCGTCGACGGACTCGACGCCGCTCAGCGCGTTGTAGAACGTGATCCAGAACGCGCCGATGGAGACGATGAACGTCGCGCCGGTGTGGCCGATGCCGAACCAGATGATGGCGAACGCCACCCACGCCAGCGGCGGGATGGGCCGGAGCACCCGGATGACCGGCGTGAGCGCGTCGTCGACGACCACGAACCAGCCGACGACGACGCCCAGCGCCACCCCGAGTGTCGACCCGATGAGCAGACCGGGAAGGTAATGCTGGAGGCTCTGCAGCAGGTGCGCCACCAGTGCGGGCAGCGTCACGTCTCCCCCGACGAACGGCAGCGAATACACGGCCCTCTGCAGCAGTTGGCGGAGGAACGCCGCGGCAACCTCGACCGGCGTCGGGAGCAGGTAGGTCGGGAGCGGGGACGCGACGAGCTGCCAGACGGCGAGGAACGCTGCCGTTCCGAGCGCGCCGCGAACCGCCCGCTGGCGCCCCGTCGACGCACCGCGGCCGATACCCGGCGCCCGCCCGCCCGCGCGTTCCTCCCCGCTCATTCGGCGACGTCGTCGTAGAGGCTATAGTCGAATATCTGCTCGACGGTGAGCTTCGCCTCCGTCTTCCCCAGTCGGTTGGCGTAGTTCGCGAACGTCTCGGTTCCCGACTCGATTTTGTGGGTGTTCGAGATGAAGTCCGACGCCCGGGAGTCGAGCGCCTTCCGGGCCGTCTCGACAGTCAGCACCTCCGAGCCGATGGCGTTACTGGCGTGCTGGGCCGTCTTCTGGGGGTTCGACTCGATGAACTCCGTCGCGCGGATATGCTGTTCGAGGAACGACTTCGCGACCTCGGGGCGGTCGGTGCGCAGGTCGTCGTGCATCATCGTCACCGCGGCAGGCTGCCCCGGCATGAACTCCCCCGCCCAGGCGATGAAGCTGTAGCCCATCCGCTTCTGCTTGGCGATGGTCGGAACGGGCTCCATGATCGAGGTGCCGTCGATTTTGCCCGCGGCGAGCGCCTGCCGAACCGGCCCGGCCCCGCCGAGCGATTCGATGTTCACGTCGGCCTCGGGGTCGAGCCCGAGCTCCTGCTCGAGCCAGAACCGCAGCAGGATATCCGGCACCGAGCCCGGCGGGAACGTCCCGAAGATGAACTTCTCGCCCTTCTCCTCCTCCCAGCGGCCGAAGGCGTCGGCGCCGTGTTGCTCGTACATCGAGGCGAACTCGTCGCGGGCGAGGACCTTCATCGCATTCTGGATGTTGGCCGCGGTCACCTTCGCGAACCCGGTCTTGTCGATGACGATCATCGCCGGCACGACCCCGAACAGCGCCACGTCGTAGTCGCCGGTCGCGTACGCCTGGACGATGCTCGGGCCGTCGCTGAACTGCTCGGCGGACACCTCGGCGTCGATGGCGTCGTAGTAGCCCTCGCCCTCCATCACGAAGTGCTGCATGTCCGGGTAGATGGGCATGTAGGCCACGCTGAGTTCGGTTGTTCCGCCGCCGCCGACACAGCCGGCCAGCCCGAGTGTCGTCGCTGTCCCGCTCGTTTTCAGCACGTCACGCCGTGAGAAACCCTTACCGGTCCGATTGCTCATCACCCCCAGTACGTGGGTCGAACGTAAGCCCCGCCCGGCAGTGGCAGGTACCTCGCCTGTCCGTGACGAATCTTTTAGAGAGTGTCCTGCGCAACTATGTTTCGTACTGCCTCTATCGTGGATATAGACATTCTACAGTAGTCGGAGGAAACAGAGTATATTGCCGGCTCTAGCCGAGAATCCGGGGCGCGTGAGAGGCAACTGTTAACGGGGTTCCCCGCCCGTCACCGTGTATGCCCCAGTTCTCCGACCGGGTGGAGGCGATCTCCATCTCTGGCATCCGCGAAGTGTTCGAATCCGCCGGCGAGGACGCCATCAACCTCGGCATCGGCCAGCCGGATTTCCCGACCCCGGAGCACGCCCGCCGCGGGGCGATCGAGGCTATCGAGGCCGGGAAAACCGACGCCTACACTGCGAACAAAGGGGTTCTCGATCTTCGTGAAGGCATCGTCGCCAAACACGAACGGGACCTCGGGCTCTCCTACGACCCTGACCAGGTCATCGCCACCGCCGGGGGGAGCGAAGCGCTCCACATCGCGCTGGAGGCCCACGTCGGTCTCGGTGAAGAGGTCATCATCCCCGATCCCGGCTTCGTCGCCTACGACGCCCTGACAAAACTCGCCGGCGGGGAGCCAGTGCCGGTCCCGCTCCGTGACGACCTGACGCTCGACCCGGCTGCCGTCGAGGACGCGATCACCGAAGACACCGCCGCGTTCGTCGTGAACAGCCCCGGCAACCCGACGGGTGCGGTCTCCCCGCCCGAGGACATCCGGGCGTTCGCCCGTATCGCCGAGGAGCACGACGTGCTCTGCATCTCGGACGAGGTGTACGGCCGTATCGTCTTCGACGGAACCCACCGCTCGCCAGCCGAGTTCGCACCGGAACAGACTGTCGTCGTCGACGCCTGCTCGAAGAGCTACTCGATGACCGGCTGGCGACTCGGCTGGGTCGCGGCCTCCGAGGAGCGCGTCGAGCGCATGCTTCGGGTCCACCAGTATATCCAGGCGTGTGCCTCCGCGCCCGCGCAGTTCGCCGCCGAAGCGGCGCTCACCGGCCCCCAGGACGTGGTCGGGGAGATGGTCGAGACGTTCGAAACGCGCCGCGACATCGTCGTCGACGGGCTCACCGACATCGGCCTCGACGTCCCCACGCCCGAGGGCGCGTTCTACGTCATGCCAAAAGTGCCCGATGGGTTCGTCGACGAATGTATCGAGCGGGGTGTCGTCGTCGTCCCCGGCGGGGCGTTCGGCGAGCACGGCGAAGGGGACGCCCGAATCTCTTACGCCACGAGCACCGAAGAGATTCACGAGGCGCTGGATATCATGGCAGAGGCGGCCGAGGCGGTCAGATAACTGGGTGGCAAACGGTTAATTCCATTCAGCCGAAGGGGCGTGTATGGACAACCGTGCGATCACCGTCGGCATCCTGCTCACGACGGCCGCGATCGCGATCACGTGGTTCGGGCGACTCCCGTTCCAGTTCGCCGCGTTCGCCGGCGTCGGCCCGCTCGTGGCCGGATTTCTCAGCCGCTCGACGGACTCGAAAGCGTTCGAGGGGGTCGCGGCTATCGGCGGCGGCTATCTACTCGGGGTGTTCGTGCTCGCTATCGGCCGGTTCTTCCTCTTCCCGCAGCTCCCCTTCCGGTGGCAGATCGACGTCGCGATCACGACTGCACTGTTTGCCACTATCGGCGCCATCTTCGCCATCCCGATGAGCTGTGTCGCCGGCGCCGTGCTCGGGGGCGTCGGCGCGTCTCTCCGGGAAATCGTCGAAAGGGGGGTGTCGGTCTGAACGGCCACCCCCGGTGGGCCGCCGTACGACTGACACATCCCGGTTCAGGAGCCCTGTCAGCCCTCGTGCTGGTCAGCCTGCTCCATTCGTTTGGCCACTCCTTGCGTTGCGCCATGACCGCCTCGGACTCGTCGACCAGCCGGTGAGTCTCCACGTGGCTGGCGATCGGATTGACCCCGAGCTTGATGAGCGCGTGTGCCCCCTGCGTTGAGCTTCTCCGTCCCATCGCCGACACCGAGTCTCTCGACCGTGGGGACCTCGTGGGCAATCCACCTGTCGGGGAGCCCGCTTAGATAGATGGGAGCACGTCGTGCTCGACCACCCAGTTGGTAAGACACTCGGCGAACAGCGCCGTGTCCATCACGTGGGCCGAAACGTTGCTCGGGAGCGCCACTCGCTGCTCGTCGAGCTCTGCGTACAGTTTGATCGGGGGGTTCACGTCCCCGTCATCACCGTCACGGGCGGATGCCGCCACTCCGGATCTCGGCGAACTGCGACATCTCCAGCCTCTCGATGAAGTGATCGGTGGCGATCTTCTCGACGAGCCTGACGCCCGGCAGTTCTTCGACGAGCGTCGTGCCGCTCGAATCCACACTCTCGTCAGTGGTTCGGATTTCGACCATGGGTTCCGGTGTGAACGGGGGTTACAACTACGATCTGGGAAAAATCGGGTGGTGAGCGAAAACGGGGTCGTTAGCTGCCGCCGAACTCGACGGTGCTGACCTGCTCGATGTTCCCGTCGACGCTCGTATCGAAGCGCCAGAAGGAGTAGGAGACGGCCTTCATGTCGCCGTTCTCGTCGAAGTCGACGGAGGAGGAGGCGCCGACGTAGTTGATCGGCTCTCCCTGGGACGCGAGTTCGATCCCTTCGATGAGGTTCGCGGGGCTGATTTCCGTTCCGGAGTCGTCGCCCGGATTGGCCACCGTCCGCATCTCCTCTTTGATCGTGTCACCGTCGTTTTCGCCCGCTCTCGTTGCCGCCAGTAGCAGCACCGCGCTGGCGTCGTAGGCGTGGGCGTTGAACACGCCGGGGGACCGGTCGTACTCGTCCTCGTACTGCTGGACGAACGCGTCGTTGCCCGGCCCGGACGGGAGCGGCGCCGTCCCGTAGACGTTCGACATCTCCTCGCCGACGTTGCCTGGTAGGTCTCCGCTCTGGAGTCCGTCGGTCACGAGGATGTCCGTGTCGGTGCTGTACTCCGAGTAGAAGTCCCGGAAGATCTGGATCCCCGAGGCGGGGTAGCCGATGACGACCAGCATGTCCGGGTCGCTCTCCATCGCCTCACCGAGTTCGGTCGTGTAGGAGTCTTTCTCCTTCCGGAACGCGACACCGGTCTCCACCGTGGCGCCGCGGTCCTCGTAGGCGCCGTTGAACGACTCGAACAACGCCTGCCCGTAGTCGTTGTTGACGTAGAGTGCCGAGGCCGAGTTGCTCTCCAGGTTCTCGCTGCCGACCTGGGCCATCACTTGCCCCTGAAGCGCGTCGGAGGGTGCGGTTCGGAAGATGAGGTCGTCGTCGTCGAGTGTGGTGACGTTCGGCGACGTCGAGGAGGGCGAACAGCCGACGACACCGTTCGGGATCAGCGACTCCTGGGTGACCTGCATGTTCACGCCCGAGGACGCGGGCCCGGTAATCATCGGATAGCCCGCGTTGACGAGGTCCTCGGCAGTCGACACGGCCGCCTGCGGGTCGGTCTGACTGTCTTCGACCCGTTGGTCGATGGTGATGGGGGCGTCGCCGCTCTCGATCACGTTCTTGGGGAGGATCGCCCCGTCGCGGATCGGCTTGCCAACGGAGGCGAGGTCTCCCGTCAACGGGAGCAGCACACCGAGTCTTGCCTCGAAGCTCTCGTCGCCGCCGGATTGTGAGATACATCCGGCGAGGCCCGCCAAGGCTGCTCCACCGAAACTACCGAGTACGTCTCGTCGGTTGAATTCTCGTACCATATGCGGACTGGTAGCCCAGGTCACACATAAACCTTCCTCAGTTCTTACCGGTTAATGACCCGTTAGAACCGTTCTGAGGGTCCCGAAACAGCAGGTTGAAACGACGTCCAGTCCTGAGTCCGGCAATGAGTATTCCCTCGTTCGTGATCGCTATCGCGGGCGGGACGGGCGCCGGCAAAACCACCGTCGCCCGGTTGATCACCGAGAACGTCGGCGAGTCGGTGACTCGCATCCCGCTCGATAACTACTACGAGGACCTGAGCCACCTTGACCTGGCGGAACGGGAATCAGTCAACTACGACCACCCCTCGGCGTTCGAATGGGAGCTGCTCAGGGAGCGTCTCCGGACGCTCTCGGAGGGCCAGCCCATCGAGATGCCCGAATACGATTTCGAACAGCACAACCGGAACGCGGAGCCCGTCACGGTCACCCCGACGGAGGTCGTCGTGCTCGAGGGGATTCTGTCACTCTACGACGAAGCGATCAACGAAATCCTCGACCTGCGGCTCTACGTCGAGACTGACGCCGACGTCCGCATCCATCGGCGCATCCGCCGGGACGTCATCGAGCGTGGGCGGGAACTCGAAGACGTCATGGACCAGTACCTCTCGACGGTGAAGCCGATGCACGAGCAGTTCGTCGAACCGACGAAGAAACACGCCGACCTTCTCATCCCCGAGGGGGCGAACTCCGTGGCGGTGAACCTTCTCGAGGAGAAGGTGAAAGCCGAGGTCGCAGGCGATGGTACCCGGACCTGGGAGCGCGGCGCGATCGAACAGGAACTCGGCGGGCGACTCGACCTGGACGAGCAGTAACGTCGTTGGAAATCCGGCTTCTCTCTTCCGATTTCGGCTGTAACTGGGCCGGTGTTTGCTACGTAGGTATGCGTCCCGAGTGTTGTTCGTCCAATCGCGTTCGTTACCGGCGCGTGAGAACTCGCAGTACCACTCATCTCTCCAGTTGGCGTACTGTCCGACGACGGTCCGAGCCTAATCGGTCGACTCGGGGTCCTCTCAGCACTGCTCCCAGACGGAATAATCGACGTGTACGAAGCCGTACTCATCGAGAGCCCCGGTGAGTACTCGACCAAATCGTGGCTCAGTTCAGGGATACGCATCGAGGGTGTGCTCGTAGCTGTCGCCAGTCTAGTTGGCGGACGGGCGTCTGCCTGGATGATGAACCTTACTGGGGTCTTCGGTGTCGTTCCCCTCCTGTCTCCACGACTGTACCGCGAATTCGCCACGGACCTGCTGTACGAAGAGCCGGAGCGAGTCACGTGGAACGATCGGTTCACTGGAATACGACGAGTCGTTGGGTTCGTGTACGTGTTTCTCGCAGTCAGAGCGTTCACGCAGCGCCGAGACGGTGAGCGACAGTGAACACGTCTCCAACTGCTGGAACATTTGGCACAGAAGATTTATTCCGCAGAGTTTGTTACACACTCCCATATGGCGGGGCACGACGACCTCACGTTTCCGAACTGCTGTGCGTGCTGTCCCCATCTGCAGACGTTCAAAGCCTCGTGTAGCCACGACGTTCGGCAATCACTCGTCCACGAACTCACGACCGAACAGTCCTGCCCGGTGTACGTTCGAGAGAAAACCACCGCGATGCAACAACTCGTCGACGAGCAGTAGTTCTCGTTCCCTCCGTCCGAATCTCGCGATAGCCAGCCGCGGCCCCCACAGACCCGATACCGGGGCTCTGTCGCTGCCGCTGGCGTTTACTCCGTATCTCGTGTGAACAGGTATGCAGTCGCGACGGCTCAGGCGTCGACGAACTGCTCAGAGCCTTCGTAGGACCAGTAGCCATTCTCGCGCATCGCCTCACCGAGCACCTGGTGGAACTCGACGAAATCTTCGAACTCCTCCTGGTCGACGCCCTCGAAGATTTCCTCGACTGAGGCGACCTGCTCGGAGCTGATCCGGATCGGGTCGTCCCCGTACTCGGCGACGTACTCCTCGGCGGACAGCGGGAAGTCCTCCTCCTCGTCGATCTTCTTCGCGAGCACTGCGTGCCCGTACTTGCGCATGCCTTCGCTCCCCTTCTCGCCGTCCGGGTCGTGTGGCCAGTCGCCAGTGTCGCTCATTGACGACGGTTGTCCCGGCCCGGGCAAAGCTTTTGCGTTCAGTTGCTAGCTCGGTTAGGGCGGACGTTCGGGAGACGCGCCGCTCTTCAGTTCGGTCAGAATGCGGTGGGACTGGGATTCGAACCCAGGAGGCTTGCGCCACCTGCTTTCAAGGCAGGCGCAATGGGCCACTCTGCCATCCCACCACGACATCCCTCCTTCCAACCCGAAAGAAATGAACCTACCGGACCATCCTCGAACCGCTGCTATCAACCCCCAATCCGACAACCCTACCGCCGAACCAGTTCCGGTGACCCGTCCTCGCCCGCCTCGACGAGCAGCCCCCACTCCTCGACACGCGCTGCGGTGAACTCCGGTACCACCCGCTCGGCGGCGACGCGGGCGCGGATGCGGGCGACGACCGTCGCGAGTTCGTCGCCGGTCCGGACCGTCGGCTGCATCGGGAGGAACTCCGTCTCGTACCCCTCGTCACGGGCCGCGTCAGTGAGATGCCAGAGCGGCGGTGTCTCCAGCGCGTCGCTGAAATCGACGGTGTCGGTGAAGCCGGCGTAGTAGATCGAGCCGCCGTGGCCCGGGCCGAGGACGACTTCGTTGCTCCGGAGCTTCATCGCCGCCTGGTCGATACCTGGGCGGGTGACGAACGGCGTGGTGCCGGTCAGCACCGCGACGGAGTCAGCCTCCTCCTCACGGAGCAGGTGAGTCACCGTGTTGCCCACGCGGGCGCTCTGTGTCGAGCCGACCTGGGGCTCGAAGCGTGCGACGCTGGGGTCGTCCAGTGCATCTGCGGCGAGCGCGCGCACCTCCGCCTCGGCGGATGTCTCGGTGCGGTGCTCCTCCGGAAGCAGATCCTCCGGTCGGAAGTTCACGAGCAGGTCCCCGCCCGTGCGGTCGATAGCGCGCATGGCGTCTTTCGCCATCGCCGCGGCGAGTTCGGCGGTCCCTTCCTTGGTCAACGGGCTTGTCTCCGCCAGATCAGGGAGGACCAGGCCGGGGCGGGGCGGGTCGGTTACCAGGACGATGACAGACATCATCGACACTCGGCCGGCGACGCATTTCAACGCGCCGAAACCGGTGTCCTCGCGGCACCGAAACGCGGCGGTTCGACGACGATGATTTACCCCGCCACCCGAACCGTCGCCATTTATACACGAGCCACGTCACCCCACAGCCATGTTCGGGATGCGTGGAGTCGGCCGGCTCACCCTCGGCGTCGTCACGGCGCTGGCGCTGGGCGCGCTGGTAACGTACGTCCGCCTGCTCCCCGGTTCGGACGTCCTCGCGGCGAGCGCGCTGGTGTTCACACTCTGTGTCGCCAGTGTCGTCGCTGGGGTCGCTGTCGGCTCGCAGGGCCAGCCGAACGAGACGGCGTACTGGTAACTGAGCACTCGGGTCCTGGCGGCGCAGTGAGGGGGTCCCGTGCCACAGGCAACCGGTGGCGCAGGTTACCGGCTCCGCCGTCCCTTCGTCTGCCGGTAGTCCCGTGAGAAGACGTTCTGTAGGACGTGGTCGACGAACGCTGTTTCCTGTGCCTCGGTCTGTTCTTCCAGCGGACGCATCGGCACCAGCTCGAACCCGCGTCCGCGGATAGTCGTCGCATGCTCGGCCTCGATATCGAAGCTCTCTGGCCGACGTGTGGTGTACTCGATGGCCAGTTCCTCCAGCGCGCGCTGGCCGATCGGAACGATAATATGCGGGTTGATCATCCGCAGTTCGGCGTTCAGAAACGGCTCACAGTTCCGGACCTCGTCGTCGTGTGCTGCTCGTTCGGGATGGCGACAGCGCGCGAGATGGGTAAGATAGGCGTTCTGGAGCGCTGGCTCCTCGGCGTCCGGCGGCGAACGCGAGAAGCCGAGTTCGCCGAGCATCCGCTGGAGCCGCTGGCCCGCCTCGTCGCCGGTGAACGGCACACCCGTCGCCTCGGCGGCGTCGGATGGCGATTCGCCGACGAAAACGAACTCCCCGCCGACGTCGCCGTAGCCGTGGACGATCGCCTCGCGACAGTCTGTGAGTGCCGGACAGTTCCGGCAGTCCTCGTCCATGCTGAACGGGTTCGACAGTTCGTCCTGATGAGCGTCCACGATGCTGGATGGTCGTTTGAAACGCAAAACGGTTCGGGTGTGTCGGGCTACCGGTCCCAGTCTGGTCGGCTACTCGTCGTCGCGGCCGCGGTTCAGCCCGCCCCTGGCCTTGATCTCCATGATGTGGCGCATGTTCAGGTAGATCTCCGCGGGCGAGGTTTCCTCGCCCTCCTCGTAAAGGTCGGAGACGCGGTAGACAAACGCCGATACCTGGTCGGCCTCCGAGGAGTCGCCGCGGGCGCGGACCTCCTCGGCAACCGCTCGGAGCAGTTCGCGCTTCTCGGGATCTTCCGGAAACGTGGCATCGGAGTCGGGCGCCATCTCCCAGTCGACGCCGGCGGCCTCCTCGGCGTCCGGTTCGGCCGCGGCTGGCTCGCCCCCGCAGTCGCCGTCTGCGACCTCGCTGTGGGCCGCCTCGCGCTCGCCGTCCGCGTCGTCGGACTCGTTACTGGGCATCCCGGCGGACACCTTGTTGTGCCCCCTGTCGGCGGATGATGCCGACGTTGTTGGCAACGTTCTCCGTGAGCACGCGGAACGCGTCTGCGGTATCACCTTCGCCGAGCACCGCGGGCGTGCCCTCGTCGCCGCCCTCGCGGACGGATGGGTCGAGGGGGATACCGCCGAGGAACGGCAGGTCGTTCTCCTCGGCCAGCTTCCGGCCGCCGCCGGAGCCGAAGATGTCGTGCTCGCTGCCACAGTCCGGACAGCGGAACGAGGCCATGTTCTCGGCGACGCCGAGCACCGGGGTCTCGTGCTTGCCGAACATCCGCAGCCCCTTGCGGGCGTCGTCGACGGCGACTTCCTGGGGCGTCGTGACGACGACAGAGCCCGTGAGGGGCAGCGTTTGCAGGATAGTTAGCTGTGTGTCACCGGTGCCCGGCGGCAGGTCGAGCACCATGTAGTCGAGGTTCCCCCACTCCACGTCCTCGACGAGCTGGGTCAGCAGCTTGTGGACCATCGGGCCACGCCAGATAACGGGGTCGTCCTCGCCCGAGAGGAACGCCATCGACATCAGCTTCACACCGAACTTCTCGGGCGGGATGATGCGCTCCTCCTCCGTCGCCCGCGGTGCCTCGTCGGCTGCGAGCATCCGCGGGACGTTCGGCCCGTAGACGTCGGCGTCGAACAGGCCGACGCGGGCGCCGAGCTTCGAGAGCCCGGCGGCGATGTTGACCGCAAGCGTCGACTTTCCGACGCCGCCCTTCCCGGAGGCGACGGCGATGATGTTCTTCACGCCCGGCAGCACCTGCTCGTCCGGGTCTGTTTCCTCGGGTACGTTCGCCGACAGCTCAACCTCCAGTCCAGCGTCGGTCATGCGCTCTCGGACCTCGGTGGCGATGGCCGACTCGTGGGGAGAGTACGGCGCCCCGAGCGCGAGTGAGATCTTCGCCGTTCCGTCCTCGACGGCGACGGCGTTGACCAGCCCGAGCGAGACGAGGTCATCGCCAAGAGCGGGGTCCTCAACCTCGGCGAGCAGGTCGCGTACGGCGGATTCGTCCATGCGTAGGAGTCGCGCGTGACGCTAATGAGGGTTTTGACCCGAGATGTTCCCAATCATCGGCTTCTTGCCAACTATGTGTCCAGTTTCGCCCAGCGCCCGGTCAGTTACGAAACTGTTAGTAGTTACATCCAGTCCGCCAACACCCGGTTGTTTAAGCCCTTCCGGTCACATCATCGTGTAAATGCCGCTCTCGGACGATTTCGGACGAGAAGTGACAGGGGTCCGGGTGTCACTCACCGACCGGTGTAACTTCGACTGCGTGTACTGTCACAACGAGGGGTTGGGCGACACCCGCGGCCCGATGGACCCGCAAGACGACGAGATGGCGACCGACGACGTGGTCAGGTTCCTCGACGTCGTTGCGGAGTACGGCGTGGACTCCGTGAAACTCACCGGCGGCGAGCCAATGCTTCGGGACGACCTGGAGGAGATTATCCGGCGCGCGCCCGACGAGATGGAGGTCTCGATGACCACCAACGGGACCTTCCTCCCCGGCCGCGCTGAGGACCTCAAAGAGGCCGGACTCGACCGGGTAAACGTCTCCCAGGACGCGCTCGACCCCGACGAGTTCGCCGAAATCACCAAATCCGGGGCCTACGACAAGGTGATGGAGGGCGTCCAGGCCGCCGTCGATGCCGGCCTCGAGCCGGTGAAACTCAACATGGTCGTCTTCGAGCACACCGCCGGCTTCGTCGAGGGGATGGTCGACCACGTCGCCGAGAACGAAGGCCTGCAGCTCCAGCTGATCGAGTATATGCCCGAACTCACCGGGCGCCCGGAGTGGAACATCGATATCCAGCGCGTCCACGACTGGCTCGGTGATATCGCCGAGCACATCGAACACCGGGAGATGCACGACCGGCGGCGGTACTTCGTCAACCCTGACACTGCCGAATCCGTCGCCGCGGCGCCCCAGCCCTCCGAACTCGACGAGTTCCAGGGCGGGATGGTCGAAATCGTCGACCCGGTCGAGAACGCGGGCTTCTGTGCCAACTGCGGCCGGGTTCGGGTCACACACGAGGGGTATCTGAAGGGTTGTCTCAACCGTAACGACGACCTGAAATCGATGGGCGAGATGAGCCGGGAGGAGATCCGCGAGACGTTCGAAGCGGTCGTCGCCGAACGAGTCCCCTACTACGGTGAGTATCTCGTCGAGAACGAGCGTGGCGAGTACGAGATCAACGAGAAATACATCAGCACCAACGTGGCGGACTGAGCCGAAATCGTCAGCAGGTTTTAGGTACTCTCCGTGAAACTCGGGGGTGATGCCCTCCATCCTCGTTCGTCTGCGTGGCGCGTGGGACCGGCTCTCCGCGCACAATCTCCGGTACTACGCGCTCGTCCCGCTGGTGGTGGCGGCGCTGAACGGAACGAAAATCCAGAACCTGCTTCGCTCGGACCACGACTTCCACGCCGGCATCTCGTTCGGCGCGCCGCTACCGGTCACCGACGCGTGGTCGTTCGTCTCGACACCCGCAGTCGGCGGCGGCGTGCAGTTCTCCGGCCCCAGGACACGCCTCGGCATCGGGCTCTTTGCGTTCGGGCTGGTGCTTCAGGGAGTGCTGCTGGCCGGCTACCTCGGCGGCCTCCATCGGGGCCTCCGAGGTGACCAGCCGCGGTTCGGCGCCGCGGTCGGGGCGTACTGGCAGCGCTTCCTGGGCTTTGCCGTCCTTCTGTTGGGCCTCTTCCTCCCGCCGGTGTTGTTCACACTCGCAGCCCGCTCGCTCGCGCCGCTGGTGGTTCTCTGGCTGGTGGCGTTTTTCGTGCTTGGCTACCTGCTCTACGCCGCACCCTATCTGATCGTCCTCCACGACGCTGGCCTCGGCGAGGCGCTATCCTGGAGCGTCTCACTGGCGACTGACGGCGGCGCCTACCTGCGGTACGCGGTCGGCTACGCGCTCGCCGTCGTCGCTATCTCCATCCCGGCGACGCTCGTCGTCGCGAACGTCCCCATTCTGGGGATTCCGCTCGGCATCGTCGGCCTCGCGCCAGTGGGGCTGGTGTTCGACACCGCGACACTGGTGTTCGTCGCTGATCTGACTGACGCTGAGGGACTGGGTACGCGGCTGCCTCGAGGGAGACGACCCAACCGTGCCGCGCTCTCGACGCCCCCCGACGAGCGCGGTTCAACGTAGCGACAAATCGCCGACGACCGCTCTGTATCTGGCCATCAGCGTGCCGACCAGTCGGCGTTCCACGGGGGTGAATCCCAGCAGGCCCAGGGTTGTGGCGTAGGCGACGAAGCCGAGTCCGGTTCCGACGAGGGCGCCAACCGGGCCGGGAAGCAGCCCGCGGACGAGGAGTGCGATGAGTACGAAGGGAACCGCGGCAACGAGGGCGTAGCCGTGCCGGCGGGTGAACGGCTGCAGCCCTTCGAGGTAGTAGAGGACAGCCACCTCGATCCCGTTGTTGAGCCAGAGCATCAGCAGATAGCTGGCGACGACGCCGGTCAGCCCGTAGCGAACCGTGAGCGGAATCGCGGTGACGATGAGCACGCCGGTGATCAACACGTTCACCACCAACAGCGCGCGCTGGTTGTCGGTCATCCGGAGCAGGATGCCGACGCTCCCCGCGGCGCAGGCGCCGAACTGCGCGACGACGAACGCGACGAGCAGCGGCGCGGACTCGACGAACGTCGGGCCGAACACCGACAGCACGCTGACCCGGTAGATGATGACCGGAACCCCCATCGCGGTGACGCCGACGAGTACCAGCCGGCTGGTGACGTGGTAGAGCCGCGAGAGCGCCTCGCTGTGGCCCTCGTCGGTGAGCGCGGCGGCGACCGGCGGGATGAACTGATTGATCGCCATCAGCGGCAGCCGAACCAGCCCCGAGACGAGCACGCCGACGGCGAACACGCCGCCGGCGACGCCCGAGAGGAAGACCGCGATGAGCGGGTAGAAGCCCAGGCGCTGGGTCGTCGTCGCGAAGCCGCCGAGGAACAGCGGGACGGTGAAGCTGAGGTAGCGCCGGCGGAGCGCCGGGAGGTCGAGGCCGTCGGAACCCCCGGGGCGAAGCCGCGGTCGCAACCCTTTCACTCGGTAGAGCCACCCCGCTGCCCCGAAGCCGACTGCGGCCATCACGAACAGTACGCCGCCGGCGACGACGACGATATCGCCGATGAGAAACGTCCCGACGATACCGACCAATAGCTGGGCAGCGGGGAACGCGATCCGAAGCGTGAGGTTCAGCGGGCCGACCGCCTCCAGCCCGCGGAGCACCTCCGTGACGGTGAACAGCCAGACGCTCGCGGGCGTCCCGAGCGCGAACACGCGCAGGAGCGTCCGGAACGTCTGGCCCTTGTCGGCGATCTCGGTGACCGCCGGCGCGGCGAGATAGAGCGCGGCGCCGAAGACGGTGGCGACCCCGAGCAGCAACATCGCGGCGAACGTCGCCAGCGCCTCCCGCTCCTCGCTGTCAGCGGTCGGGAGATAGCGGCTCAGCCCGCTCCGGAAGCCGAGCACGATGCGAGAGAGATAGCGCTGGAGCCGCCGGGCCAGCGCGAACAGCCCGTACGGCGCGGCGGCGAACCCGTTCGTCAGCACGGCAGTGAACGCGACGGTCAGCCCGCGCTGGAGAAGGATGCTCGGCACCGAGACCGCGGCGCCGTGGGCCACCCGCTCCAGCGCGTCGTCGAGTCGTTCGGTGACCGCGTCAGTGTCGGCGGGGCCGCCAGCTGAATCCGTCTCCGCGTCGGTGCCCGGGACCGCTTCCGCGATTTCCCCACTGTCCGATGCGTCAGACTGACCGGAGGACACGCTGGCGGCTACTGGCAAGAGGTGGTTAAGCGGTGCGATACAGTGCTCGACGGTGGTCCCGAGACACCGGCCGGTCGAAGCGTTCCTCAGAGCTCCTCCGGCTGGGTGCCGATCCCGTCGGGCCAGCCAGTCGGTGCTGCGGCGGTGGGCTCGGCGTGGGACCGCTTGAGCACCATCGGCGTCCGCTCCATCGAGAGAACGAGGTCACCGTCCTGGGTGTAGGCCCGGAGCTCCGTGGTCACGATGCCGACGTGGTCGCGGGATTCGGACTCCCGCTTCTCGATGACCTCGCTCTCTGCGAACAGCGTGTCGCCGTGGAAGACCGGCCCCCGGTGGCGGATCTTGTCGTAGCCCAGATTGGCCGTGGCGTTCGCGGAGACGTCGATGACGCTCATCCCGACGGCGAGTGCGATGACGAACGTGCCGTCGACGAGGCGCTCGCCGAACTCGGTTTCGGCCGCGTAGGCCTCGTTGAAGTGCATCGGGTTGAGGTTCATCGTCACGTTGGTGAACCAGACGTTGTCCGTCTCGGTCACCGTCCGGCCGTACGGGTGTTTGTAGATATCCCCGACGGTGAAATCCTCGTAGTAGCGCCCCTCCCAGCCCGGGACGAGGCGCCTGCCGCCGTCGCCGTCGTCGTCGTCGCTGTCGCGTGCCATAGCCAACGGTCCAGCAGTGGCAGCATAAACGTACGGCCCAGTCCGGGTCGGCCTGCGGAACGGGGGTCAGTACGACCGCGGCAGGTCGAGCACCTTCTCGCCGACGTAGTTGAGCGCAAGCTCCTGTGCGATAGGGACCAGCCGGGTCAGCCGAGCTTCGCGGAAGTAGCGCTCCACGTCGTACTCGGTCGCCACACCGAAGCCCCCGTGGGTCTGGACGGCGGCGTCGGCAGCCTCGAACGCCGCGTCGGCGGCGAGGAACTTCGCCATGTTCGCGTGGGCGCCGAGCTGTTCCCGGGGGAGCTCGTCGGCGTGTATCGCGGCGTGGTAGGTGAGCTGTTTTGCGGCCTGCACGCGGGCGTGGGCCTCCGCGAGCGGGTGCTGGATCGCCTGATTTGATCCGATAGGACTCCCGAACACCTCCCGGTCGCGTGCGTAACTCGCGCCCGCCTCGACGGCGAGTTCGCCGAGGCCCAGACACTCGCCGGCGATTGCCAGCCGCTCCTCGTTCAGCCCGTCGAGCACCTGGTAGAACCCCTCGCCCTCCGCACCGATGAGGCTGGATTCGGGCACGCGAAGCCCCTCGAACCACATCTCGAAGGAGTGAACGAACTCGCTCACCGATTTCTCGATAGATTCGATCTCCAGCCCGCCCTGCTCGAAGGCGTCCTCGAGGTCGACGAGGAACATGGAGATCCCCTTCGTCGGCTTCTCGACCTCGTCTTCGGGGGTGGTCCGGGCGACGAGCACGATGTAGTCCGAGACGTCCACTCGTGAGGTCCAGATCTTCTGACCGTCGATGACGTACTCCTCGTCCTCTTTCTCCGCGAACGTCTCGATCGCCGTCGACTCCGAGCCCGCGTTGGGTTCGGTCAGGCCGAACGACTGGATCGACACCTCCCCCGAGGCGACCTTCGGCAGGAGCTCCTGCTTCAGCTTCTCGCTGCCGTAGTTCACGAGTGGTCGCGTGTTGTAGATACTCCCGTGAATGGCCTGGGCGGCGCTGAAGCCGCCGCCGCTGGCAGCGATCTCCTCCATCATCACGACCACTTCTGGGGTGGACATCCCGGCGCCGCCGTACTCCGTCGGGACGAGCGCGCCCAGCCACCCCTCGTCGGCGAGTGTGTCGACGAACTCGTGAGGATACTCGCCCGTCCGCGCGTGGTCGCGCCAGTAGGCGTCGTCGAACTCGCCCGCTATCTCGCGGATGCTCTTCCGGACCAGTCGCTGTTGCTCGCTCAGATCGACGCTACCGCGGACGGGGTGTGGCATCGTCCGTGGCATCGGTTCGGGCGGACATAACTCCCTCGCACGCGGCGAGATTGGAGGGGCCTTCGGTGTTCAGGACTCGGGCGCTGCCAGCGAACGTAGCTTCTTGTGGTGACGCCGCAACAGTCGGCTATGGCCGACAGCTGTGAGCATCTGGAGTATCGGGACGCCGGCAACGACACGCAGTTCGACCGCCAGCGTCCGTTCTGTACGGTCGTCGGCGAGTTCGTCCAGCCCATGCGCGCGGACATCTGTGCCGCCCGCCACGACCTCGCCCCGGCCGAGGATTGTGAGTACTACCGGCAGGCGCACGACCTTGGATCCGTAACCGGGTTCGACGGCGACGCGAACCGAACAGGCGCGTCGGACGACGGCGACGCGAACCGA
>NZ_JAZKRY010000039.1:0-27625 GCF_036626355.1 Halolamina sp.
AAAGAGCGCTACAAGTAACGCTGCAGTCGGTTCGCCCGTGGATATCCCTGCCGACGCACTCACCGTGTGCGTCGACGACGGCCAGCCGACGCACTCAGCCGTCGTACGTGTCCGCGAGGTCATCGAGCCGCGGGTGGCGCTCCACCGTGTGGGGCGCCGTCAGCGGTGAGACGCTGATGTCCCCGTCGACGATGGTGCGGCGGTCGGTACCGGGATCGTCGGGAATTTCGCCGCTCTGCATCTGCTGCCAGACCTGGTCCTGCAGCCGGATGCTCTCTCCGTCGAAGCTGGCGGTCATCGCGTAGAGTCTCGAGGGAGCCGTGACGATCATCTCCGGGTGGCCGTCCACATCCTCGACGGCGGGTGCGTTCACGTTGAGGTAGTCTGCAGTCTCGAAGACGCCCGATTCCAGGGCGTGCTCAGTGAGATACGCCGCCGCGTCGCAGGCGTCACGGTACGCCTCGGCTGGCGGGTTGATGTTCTCGAACTCTTCGTCAGGCGTGGAGGGGACGTACTGGGAGACCGCGATCGCGGGGACGTCGAAGAACGCCGCCTCGACGGCCGCAGAAACCGTTCCCGAGCGGCCCATCACGTAGGCGCCGAGATTGGCGCCCTTGTTACAGCCAGCGACGACGAGGTCGGCATCGGGGACCAGCGCCTCCAGGCCGGCGATGACACAGTCGACGGGGGTCCCCTCGACGGCGTACCCCAGTTCGTACTCGCGCACAGCCGCCTCGAAGGAGCGTGCGCGACCGACGGCGCTCTGGTTGGAGTAAGGTGCAACAGCGACCGGGTCGCCCACCTCCTCCAGCGCCTCGTAGAGCGCGCGGAACCCCGGGCTCTCGATGCCGTCGTCGTTCGTGACGAGAATGCGTGGCTCGCTCATGCCCGGAGATGGGCCGGAAACGCGGTTAAGCTGTTCGACTCGGGGCTACCGCTCGGGCGCGTACCGGTCGGCCTCACCGTCCAGGACCGTCGGGAGTGCGGCCAGTGAGTCGACGACGTAGTCCGGCGTCATCGCGGACCGGGCCAATCGCGCGTCGTCAGTGACGCCCGAGCGGACCAGCACGGTCGTCATCCCCGACGCTGCGCCGAGTGCGATGTCGGTGTCCAGCCGGTCACCGACGACGAGACAGGCCTCCGCGGGGACACCCAGGCGCTCCAGGGCCAGCTCGCGGGTGAGCGCATGGGGTTTGCCCAGGACCGCTGCTGGCTCCCGTTCAGCCACGTCAGCGACGGCGGCGATAATCGCACCGGACCCCGGCACATCACCCTCCGCAGCCGGGATCACTGCATCGGGATCGGTGCCCACGATCGGAACCGATTCCGCACGGATTACCCGTAGCGCCGCTGAGAGTGTGCCGTAGTCGAACTCGCGGTCGATAGAGACGACGGCGACATCCGCTGTCGTGGTCTGCGTCCCCGTCTCGGCCGCCTTCCCCGCGATATCGACGGCGAATCCGGCGTCGGTCAGCTGTTCGTGGAGGCCAGGCTCACCGACCAGATACACCCGATCCTCGGCATGGTTTCGCCGGAGGTACTCGACGGTCGTCGTCGCAGCCGTGAGGACCTCCTCCGCCGTGGCGTCGATGCCGGCGTTCCGGAGCTTCTGCGCGTAGGCTGCGGGCCGGCGGGTGGGGTTGTTGGAGACGAACAGCCGAGCGATCCCGCGGTCCGAAAGCGCGGCGATCCCCTCGTCGGCGCCCGGCAGCCGCTGTTCGCCCCTGACCACGGTGCCGTCGACGTCGAGTAGTGTCCCGCGGTACTCCATAGGTGTCACTGGCGCTCGGCAGTCGAAAAGGCGCCGGTACCGGACCGAGAGCGCCGTCTCCGGGCGCGGTTCACTCCACTTCGATGACGACTGCCTCGTCGGCTGAGTCCGCTTCGAACTCCTCGTCAGGCAGGACCTCCTCGAGCAGCAGTTCGACGTTCCACGTGTTCGCCTTGAACACTGCATCGAAGATTGGGCCGACCACTGGAAGCATTCCACCTGCAGTATCGATGGTCACGGTTGCGAGCATCCGCAGGAGCGTGGTGAACCGAACGCCAAGCCGAGCCGACTCGGCGACGATGTAGAGCGATATCGCCGTGCTCACCGCATCCCCGATGCCGGGGAGCGCACTCAGTAACGGGTCCACGCCGACGCGATACCCTGTTCCAGGCACCCGGAGAGACTCGTCGAGAACGTGCGCGACCCGACGGATACGCCGGACTGCCGCCTGGTCAACCGACTCGGGCAGTTCGTCCATGCCGATACCGTCGAACGCGGCCGCGACACCATCGCGGGACATGGGTCGATGTTACGACTCCCTGTTGGTAAACACACTGCCGGGAGTCGATCGCGGCCGACCCAGCTTCCGACGTCGCCGGTAGTTAAACCCAGGGCGGCCCTACCCGGACGTATGAGCCCGACACTCGACGTTGTCGACCGCTGGGACGGCGGGATTAGCTGGACGCTCGAAGAGGACTCGATGCACCGGACGAGCCACGCGCTCGGGACGGATGCGGGGGTCTGGATTATCGACCCCGTCGACGCGCCCGGACTGGATGACGAACTCGACGAACTCGGCGACGTCGCGGGTGTCACGCTGCTGTTGGACCGCCACAAACGCGATTCGGAGGTCGTGGCGCGGCGCCACGACGTCCCGGTATCGCTCCCGGCAGCGCTGGGACCGGTCGCCGACGAACTGGACGCCCAGGCCGAGCGCTACGCCGGGTCCCTCCCCGGCACCGAGTTCCGGACGGTTCGACTGACGAACAACCGGTTCTGGCGAGAGGTTGCCCTGTTCGACGCCGACCGTGGGACGCTCGTCGTGCCCGAGGCAGTCGGGACAAACGAGCTGTTCAGTACCAGCGACGAGCGCCTCGGCGTCCATCCGGTGCTGCGGCTGTTCCCGCCCCGGCAGGCCCTCGGTGGGCTGGAGCCGGAGCGGGTTCTGGTTGGGCACGGCCCCGGCGTTTTCGACGACGCCGCCGCGGCGCTCCGGTACGCGCTTGGGAACTCCCGCCGGAACGCGCCGAAGCTCTACGCCCAGGCGGCGCTGACCCCGTTCAAGTAAGCGTCACGAATTCGGGAATACAAAGCTACAAAAAGTTCAGCACTCCTACGTACTGGCAACGTGACTCGCCTGCAGCTGACCCATATCCAGATCGATAACTACGGCCCGTGGACCGTCGAGCCAGAGCCCCGTCGAGAGATGGACCTGCAGACGCTGCAGTCCCGGCTCTTTGCCGACCTCGCGCAGTTCATCGGCTCCCGGGATGGCTACGTGTTCTTCACCCGCTTTGACAACATGGTCGCGGTGACAAACGGCCTCGACCAGCAGGACCACGAACTGCTTCAGGAGTCCATCCGGAACCGCTACCCAATCACCATCAGCCTCGGCACCGCCGTGGACCCCGTCCCGGTGGAGGCGCTCGAAGGCGCGACAGAACAGGTCCAGGAGGCCGGCAGCGCCCAGGACCGAAGCCGTCAGGAGGTGCTCACCGGCAACTACCGCCCGCCGGAGGCAGGCGACGTGAGCATCGCACATTTCGACGTGAACGATGCGACCGGGAAGTACACCGACCGACTCAACGAGTTCGACTCGTTCATCCGCATCGAACAGTCCTACGCCAGCCTGATGCGTTACATGCGCGAGGAACACGGCGCACTCTCCTTCTTCGTCGGCGGCGACAACATCATCGCCGCCGTTCCGGGGATGACCGAAACGGAGTACGAGGCCGCCATCGATCACGTCAGCGACGACGTGGGCGTCGAACTCAAAGTCGGCGTCGGGCACGGACCGGTGCCGGCCGACGCGGGCATCGCTGCCAAACACGCACTGGAGGACTGCCGCTACGATGGCACCCGCGTGGAGTTCGACGGCGCTGACCACTGACCGGCGGGCATCGGTGGAGGGAGTCGACGCGCTGGCCGTCCTCGCCCCCAGGCTCGGGCACAGCTTTTCTCACGCTGAAGTTGCTTCGACAGGATATCGGGCAATATCGTGGTCGCCGCGAAGCACGTTCGACTCGATTTTCGGGATCGGCGCCAGATCGTCCTCGACGATGAGTTCGACGTTGGTCCGTGTCTCCCGAACGCGAACCTCGACCCGTGGTCCCCCCGTACCGCAGTGCTGCACGACGTTTTCCAGGAGTTCGACCACCGCGAGCGGCAGTTCGGCCGAGGCACGGGCCCGTGCTGACTCGACACCGAAAACCTCGATTGTTGCTTCGGGGTAGCTGGTTCGGAGCTGGCTCGCGCTCTCCTCGACGAGTGTGCGGAGTTCAATCTGTTCGAGGCCGCGCGAGCGGTCGTTGAGGAGACCGATGATCTCCCGTTGTTTCTCGGCGCTCTTGAGCAGGTCCTCGCGGCGCGTAAGTCAGCTGAACGTCCGGCGCACGTCGGCGATATCATCCGGATGGACACGTTCGAAGGCGGCCTCGCCGATGAGCTGGTCGGGTTCGAATCCCGGAATCCGTTCGGCCCCGGCGTTGACGGCGGTGACCTCCTCGTTTTCGTCGACGAGGGCGACCGTGTCCTGCGCGTGGTCGAGCAGGATTCCGGGGGTCGCTAACCGTGGCATTTAGTTACAGAACGGGAATATAATATAAAAAGACTGTGGCTATCTGGGTTAATCTATCAGTTCGCCGGAATACAACGCCGCATCGATGGATCGTCGCCCCTCAGGGGGCGCCCACGAGCGCGAAGACGGCAGGTTGAACAGGCTTCTCCTCGAAGGCCCGGTATGTGCAGTAGTGAAGAAACTCTAGGATCGCGGACGGGAACCAGTGGGCGACGAGCGCTGAAGATACCGGCTCCCTCACCGAGGTGGGATGGATGACCAACTATCACGTCGTGATGGAGGCAGCGTGGCTCGTGCGAGACGTCGAACAGATCGACGACGCCATCGGCGTCGCGGTCAGTGAGTCCGGCCGCCGTCTCAACGAGGCGGACAAGGAGTACGTCGACGTCGAGGTCGGCCTGACCGACTGCCCGGCGTGTGGCGAGCCGTTCGACTCAGCGTTCATCGCCGCCAGCACCGCCCTGGTGGGGCTGGTGCTCGAGATCGACATCTTCAACGCCGAGAACGAGGAGCACGCGAGCCGCATCGCGAAAAGCGAGGTCGGGGGGGCGCTCCGTGACGTGCCCCTCGAAGTCATCCACATCATCGAGGAGGAGGGCGACGACGAACAGTAAAGGCCTGTGTCGCGCTCCCGCCTCGCCCTCGCCGCTCTGCTGATTTTGGCGGGCTGTAGCAGCGTCGTGGCGACGGAGGAACTGGACCGCGGCTGGCTCAACGATGACCGAACGGGATATCGACGGTGCCCACCAGCCAGTCGCCGCTGAACGTCTCGACGAGACGGCGATGGTCGTGACACCGGTCAGTGGGTACGCGCCGACTGACGACCAGGCTACGGACGGCCACGCCCACAGCCACGCGGTCGGCTGTGCGCTCGTCGGCCTCCAGGTGATGATTGCGGGGTCCAGTGGACCAGCCCGTGACGGAGGAGAACTGCTGCATCCACGCCGTCGCCGACCCGTCAATCGCGGATGTGAACGGAGACGGACGTCCGGAGATCATTACCGCGACAACCGAGGCTCCGGTTCTGGGGACTGGCCCAATGTGTTACCGCGCGGAAGGGGGAGGTCGTCAGAGGGGAAAGCGCGGCGGCGCCACCACAGCGGGGACAAGAGCTCGGGTCGGCGTTTCATCCCCCGCGTTCGCTGGGACTGGAGCCAATAGCTGTCGCCGGTCGAAAGCACTTAGTAATTACCTCAGGTTATGTTTGGGTATGGACCTGCCGACGCCCGATGATCTGCGAAAGCGTCGCAACGAGGTTGGGTTGACCCAGTCAAAACTGGCCGAACGGGCCGACGTCTCCCAGCCCCTCATCGCGCGCGTCGAGAACGACGACGTGGATCCGCGGCTGTCGACGCTGCGCCGCATCGTCAACGCGCTCGACGCCGCCGAGGGCGAGGTGGTGCGGGCCGGCGACCTGATGCACGAGGACGTGGTCAACGTCAGCCCCGACCATTCGGTGAGCGAGGCTGTCGAACTGATGGACGAAGAGGCGTACTCACAGCTCCCGGTGATCCAGAACGGCGTCCCCGTCGGCTCGATCTCCCAATCCGACGTGATTCATGCCGGGGAGAACGTCGGCGAACTGTCCGTCGCCGAGGTGATGAGCGAGTCGTTCCCAACCGTCGCCGTCGACGCCACGGTCGACGAGATTCGGAACCTGCTCGACCACTACAAAGCCGTCATCGTCACCGAGGGCGGCGAGGCTGTCGGCATCATCACGGAGGCCGACATCGCGAGTCACCTCTCCTGAGCTGTCGCCGGCAGTTTTCACCGTCTTAGAGCTCCAGCCCACGAATCGCGATGCCATCCCCTTTCTCGACCCGCCCGATAACCCGACCGCCCGTTTGCTCAGCCAGCTCCTCGGCGTCCTGGGAGGCGAGCGCGGCGACGAACCCGGTACCCATGTTGAACGTGCGGTGCATCTCCTCCTCGGAGATATCACCCAGGTCCTGCACGAACTCGAACACCTCCTGGGCGGGGGAGGGGTCCTCGACGACGTAGCGGTGTTCGCCGAGCCGTTCGAGGTTGGTCCAGCCACCGCCGGTAACGTGTGCTGCGGCGCGAACGCCGTGCTCGCGCATCGGGGTGAGGAGTCCCGTATAGAGCTCCGTCGGCTCCAGGAGGGCGTGGCCGACCGTCTCGTACTGTTCGCCGGGATAGGCGTCCGTGTACTCGTACTCGCGGGTGACGGCCTCACGAGCCAGGGTAAGACCGTTGGAGTGGATGCCGGAGGAGGGCCAGCCGACCAGCGCGTCACCGGCCTCGGCGCTCCCCTCGAAGACGGCCTCCTTTTTCACCAGCCCCGCACAGGTGCCCGCGAGGTCGAGACCGCGGACTACCTCCGGCATAACGGCAGTTTCGCCGCCGACGAGCTGGATGTTGGCCGCCTCGGCGCCCGCCGCTAACCCCTCGCCGATCTGTTCGGCGAACGTCTCGTCAGGCTCGTCGACAGCGAGATAATCGACGAACGCGACGGGGCGGACGCCAGCTGCGACGAGATCGTTAGCGTTCATCGCGATGCAGTCGATCCCGACCGTGGAGTAATCTTCGAGCGCCTCGGCGACGAGGAGCTTCGTCCCCACGCCGTCGGTCGCCAGTGCGAGATAGCGGTCGCCGATATCCAGCAGCCCCGCGTAGTCGCTGTCGGTCCCCTCGCCCGCGGCGCCCGCGGCGCCCACGAGCGCCGCCGTCGCCGCCTCGCTCTCGTCGATATCAACGCCAGCATCGGCGTACGTCAGCCCCTCCTCGGAGTCCTCGGTCATAGCTGAACCGGCGGGACAACAGGGCAAAAGCCCACCGCTCCACGGGTGGGGATGGGCGGTCAGAAGCCGATGCGGAAGACGAAGACGACGACGACCGTCACGGCTGCGGTGGGGAGAAAGAGCGCGAACCAGATCAGCTTGCTCCAGTCGAGCACGGTGCTCCCGTCGAGCGGGCCGAGCGGCACGAGATTGAACGCTGCGAGGAAGAGGTTCACCGCGAGCCCGCGAGAGCCCACGAGCGCGACGAGTTCCAGGTTCAGGACACTCCCGAGGACCAGCGCAGGGACGAACAGCGCGGCGAGCACGAGGTTCACGGCCGGGCCTGCCAGCGCGACGAGACCGTGTTGGCGGTCAGTCAGCGGTCCGCGGTGGTGGACCGCCCCCGGCGCGGCAAAGAGAAAGCCGAGGAACGCGCTCATCACCGCGACGAACAGCATCCCGTAATCCGCGCGGAACACCGCGACGTTGTTGAACCGGACCGCCGACACCTTGTGGCCGAGTTCGTGGAAGAGAAACCCGATACCCGCGGTCACCAGCGAGACGACGAGGGCGATAATGAGGGTGCTCGGACCCGAGGAGAGCAGGCCGAGCGCACCTCCTGCGCCGCCGGCGAAAAAGACCATGAACGCGATGCCGAGCGCCAGCCAGGCGACCAACAGGTCCAGAAGCTCCCGAGAGGAGAACTGAAGCGAGACCGAGCGGGGGTGGGCAACGCGGCTCACGTCACCCACCTCACTACCGCCCGAGCACTGTTCTCGGCCCCTTCGACCATCAGCCGCGGGACGGCATCGACGCCGCCGACGCCGCTGAAGAACGCTGGCAGCACGTAGAGCGCGAAGAGGAACGATGCGACGAAGCTACCGACGTTGGTCATGCCGACGATCATGATGAGTTTGAACAGCGGCACGTTGAGCATGTCCGCGACGAGTTCGCCGATGGGGCGCTCCTCGTCGGAGAGCAGTTCGTTCAGCGTCGCGATATCGCTCACGCTGACGGTCGTGTAGCGCAGTTCGACGTAGCCCGCGAACCAGCCCGGTGCGAGCAAGGGGTTGATCGAGGTGAGCCACGCGATCGAGCCACCCACGAGCGCCGAGGGCCAGGTCGCGCCCGCCAGCCGAGCCAGCCCGGCGGCGAACAGCCCGTTGATGAGGAACCACGCGGCGAACAGCTTCAGCAGGAACGCGTTGCCGACGCCGGCCATCGCCAGCAGGACGAAGAAGGCGACGAAGGCGACGGTGATTCCGACAGCGATGAGCTTGCCCCAGGGGACGAGGCTGCTCCCCTCCTCGCCAGTCAGCGAGGAGCGCGGCGGCAGCGTCCCGGGGGTCTCGAGATACGCCTCGATGCCGGCCTGGTGGCCCGCGCCGACGACGGCGACGACGTCGTTCCCCTGTCGGCGGAGGTCGATCAGGTTGTGCGCGATGAAGGCGTCACGCTCGTCGATGAGCGCCTCGGCGCCGCCGGGCGAGAACTCCCGAAACTCCTCCATCATCGCCGTCACCACGTCCGTGTCCGTGAGCTCGTCGGGGTCGAACTCCTCGAACTCCTCCTCTGCGTGCTCCCCGGTACCGGTGAGGCTCATCACGCCGGCGGCGACGAGACCGACGACCAGCCCGGCTGTGACGCCGAGCGTCATCGAGCCCATAGCGGTGACCGCGAAGTCGCCGAGATACTGCGTCACCAGCGGGTCGGTGAGGCCGAGGCCGGTACCGCCGACGAGGCCGATCGCGACACCGCCGCCCGCGGCGACGGCCATCGCCGCGACGTCGTCGGCCATCGTCCGGAGTGCGAGTTCCGAGAGAACGTAGCCCGAGACGAGTGTGAGCAGCGCGCCGCCGGTGAGCCGGACCAGCAGGGGCTGGGTGACGCCGAGGGCGCCGCCGAAGACGCCGACCAGCGGCCCGACGAAGACGCCGACAAGCAGGCCGAACACGACGCCAGCGATACGCGGGTCGGTCACGCCGAACGCGAGTGAGCCGACGACACGCAGTTTCTCGAGCAGCGTCATGCGCTTCCAGAACCGGCGGATGGTCTCCTGGATGTCTCGGTCGACCAGCGCGACGGGGGTTCCCAGATCCTCGGCCGTCTCGACGGCGGCCAGCAGTTCGGCGCCGGGCTGGATGTCGAACTTGTCGCCCATCCGGGCCTGGACGTACGAGAGCATCCAGTAGGCGAGGAACTGGAAGACGGTATTGCCCTGGAGCAGGTCGCCCGCCTCCAGGTCCTCCGGTTCTTCTCCCCGCATCTGGCGGTGGCGCCCCTCGTCCAACTCGACGGCGACAGTGTCCGGGCGCTCCTCCTCGATGGTCTCCTCGACTTCCCGGACGCTCTCGGCGGAGACGTGCGCGGTTCCGACGACGCGCACGCTGCCCTCCGATTCGCTCATTACTACGGGTTCGTCGCCGCCCGGCCTTTACCGTGACGAACCGCTCGTCACAGACCTTCCGTGAGGACCCGCTCGCCACGACCAGCCAGGAGCTGGGATACCGGTTCTCCACGGAGTGTCGCACTCGTCACTGACGGAGGGGTTTGCCCGACAGAGCCGCGCAGGGTCCGTTACTCTCGGGCTCCCGTTAATGTGCCTTGGTACCAATGCAGAACTGTCAGGTTGTAGAAAAACGCAATACAGGATGTAGCCAAGAAATTGAACCAAGAACTGGCTACACGCAGGAGGACCAAGAATCTCTGGCCAAAACGTTCGACTGATCGAAGAACCCACCCCGAACTCCACCCGACGACGGATGAGCGAGGCACACCCATCTCGCTCTCTGTGATGCCCCTTGCCCGGGAGGCATCAACAGTCCGGACCCACACCGGACTGGTTTTCTCATACTGCCGGACAGAAGTCAATACAGAGTTGCTCACCAGTCTCTGGCTCTCACACGAGCTGACGGCCGATTCACGGCGAGTGATAATTGTATCGTTCTGTCCGGCAGTATCAGCACCGACAGCTGCAACCTCTGTTACCTGCGAAAAATGGCGGATCCAGGCCAATGCTGGCTGAAGAACGTTCCTACGAAAAACTGGTTCCGTGACGGACAGCTCGCCAGGAATCTCGAGGGGGGCTTCAACGAGACAGGGTTAGAAGCGATGGCAGAGGAACTCCCCACGGAACGAACATTCGTCGCGGTCGAGGACGACTTCTCACAGTGAAGACGCTCGCCAATACAGTAGATGATGAAACGTACGAGAGGACGAGACAGTTCTACGAAAAAGAAAGGTTTCTCCACATCGAAACGATCGACCAGTATCCCGACTGGGAGCCGGGAAATCCCTGTGCAATCTACGCCAAACCGATAACGGACGGCGAGTACTGAACCATCAGTGACGAGTGGCGGATACGCCGGCGATTCTGATTGAAAAACGATTCTCCCCCCGGGGACCGTGAGGCTCCGCTCTTCAGCGCTGTTCGTGTGTCGGAACTCTCCCGTCCGGCCTACCCGTCCCACCCGAACCGTTTTCTCCCAGCGCCGGCGCTCTTCGCCATGTTCCGGAACCGCTCCGCCCTCGCTCGCACGCCGGCCCACGAGGTAGGACTGGACTGTCTCGCTGCCGGCATCCGCGGCGCCGACCCAGAACGCGCGACTGCGGACGCCCTCACCCGGGACAGCGCCCGCCTCAGCGTCACGACGGCCGGGAACGAGACAACGCTCGACCTGGACCGCTTCGACCACATCCTCGTTCTCGGCGGCGGCAAAGCCGCGGCTGGCGTCGTCCACGCACTGGCTACCTGCCTCGGCGACGACATCGAGGACGGCCTCATTATCGTGCCAGAGGGAACGCAGGAGACTGGCAACCCCCTCAGTGCGGTCGAGATCGCGGCGGGTGGTCATCCGGTGCCGAGCGAGGCCGGCGCCACGGCAACTGACCGGCTGCTCGAACTCGCAGAATCAGCCGACGAGCGGACGCTCGTGTTCGCAGTCATCACGGGGGGTGGGTCCGCACTGCTCGCCGCCCCCGCTGGCGACCTCACTGTCGATGATCTGCAACGGGTCACCCGTGGGCTGCTCGACGCCGGTGCCGATATCGAGGCCATCAACGCCGTTCGAAAGCACTGCTCGCGAGTGAAAGGCGGGCGGCTCGCAGCCGCCTGCGACCCAGCACGGGTCGTCGGCCTGGCAGTAAGCGATGTCGTCGGCGACCCGCTCTCGGTCATCGCCTCCGGGCCAACGGCGCCGGACGAGACGAGCTACGCTGACGCGCTCGCGGTGCTCGACCGCTACGGCGTTCGCGCGTCGCGGGTCCGAGACCATCTCGAACGCGGTGCAGCCGGCGAGTTCGCGGACTCACCCGACCCAGGAGCGCCCGTCTTCGAGCGCGTGCGCAACCACGTCGTCGCCTCGAATCGGACCGCGATCGACGCCGCAGCCGCGGCCGCCGAGGAGCGCGGCTTCACGACCTGTCCCCTCTCCTCGCGAGTCCGGGGGGAGGCCAGCGCGGCAGCGCCGACCCACGTCGCTATCGCCGCGGAGGCAGCGGATTCGGGCGATCCGGTCGAGCCCCCGGCGGTGATTCTCTCGGGTGGCGAAACGACAGTCGACGTTGGTCGCGGAACTGGAACTGCGGAACCGGGGACGGGCGGCCCGAACCTGGAGTTCGGGCTCGCGGCGGCGATCGAACTGAATGAGACGGCAAGTGAGGCGGGAGCTGCGAGGCGACCCGTCATCGCCGCCGTGGACACTGACGGCCACGACGGGTCGACTGACGCGGCAGGTGCGCTGGTCGATGCAGCGACCATCGACGACGGTGGCCGCGCCCAAGACGCGCTTGCGCGTCACAACTCGCTTGGCTATCTGGATGCACGGAACGCCGCACTCAGAACCGGCCCAACCGGGACGAACGTCAACGATCTACGGGTGTTGGTTGTTCCGGAACGGGACTTTACTCGATCAGAGGACGCCGCTGAGAGAGGGGAAGAGTTTCACGAGTCCGCGTGAAAGGCTTCCGGCATGGCGAAGCTCCTCCCCTCCATGTCGGACCCCGACCCGGAGACCGAGCCGCGGGTCATCGGCGTCGACAGTGACGAGGCCGGTGAGACGCTCGCGGCGCTCTCCTCCGAAACTGCTCGGAAGATGCTGCAGGCGCTCCACGACGAGCCGGACACCCCATCCGGTCTCGCCGACCGTCTCGATCTGACACTGCAGAACGTGCAGTATCACGTCGGAAATCTCGCGGATGCGGGCCTCATCGACGTTGTCGACACCGTCTACTCGGAGAAAGGGCGCGAGATGAAGGTGTACGGACCGGCCGACGGACCACTCGTCGTCTACGCTGGGCAGGAGTCCGAGGCCACGGGACTCCGAGAAGCGCTGAAACGGCTCGTCGGCGGCCTCGCGGTGCTCGGCCTCGTGAGCCTGCTCGTCCAGGCGTGGCTCGGGGAACTCTCGCTTCCGTTCGCACAGACGGGGGGCGGGGGCGACGGGGCCGAGGTACAGACGACGCAGGACGCCGCCGCCTACACCGCCGAAAGCGCTGCCGGCCTCCCGCCGGGGCTACTGTTCTTCCTCGGCGGACTGGTCGTCCTGCTGGGTATCACCGCTGTCTGGTGGTGGCAGCGCGAAACCTGACCGAACGGTACTGAGGCGAGCTTAGAGATACGGCGGTCGCTCGGGTCCGTCATCGTCCTCGTCCTCGTCGTCGCCCGCCCCGCTTGTTTCCTCCTCGCTATCCGCGGGGTCGGCGTCAGTGACCGCTTCCCCTGACTCTCCGTCCTCGGCCGTCCCAGCACCGTTCGTCAGGGCTGCCGAGCCTTTCGCACTGTCCGCACCGACTGCGGGGTTGTCTGGGGCGTCGGAGCCGCCGTCACTCGCTCCCTGGGCGCCGGCTATCGGCGCACTGCTCGTGGGGGAGGTCGCTCCCTCCGGATAGCCGTCAACCGGCTCAGCGGTCGTATCCGCCACGTCCTCGACAGTAGCAGGCGAGTCGTTGCCGCCGTCGGCAGCGGCGGACAGATCCGCCGCGCCGTCGCCGTCACTCGGCCCGGAGTCCTCGCCCAGCATCGAATCGCCGGCCATAGTGGGGTCGTAGGCGAACAGCGCCGTCACCGCCAGAACACCCAGTGCGACAGGCTGTTCGGTCGGGAGCAGCCCCAGCACCTCCAGAGCGAGCATGCCGAGGGCAACGGCGCTCCCGAACCGGAACCGGTCGATATCGACCGCACCGCGCAGCTGCGGGGCCGCGAGCGCGACGCCGAGCGCGAACGCGATGCCGGTCCCAGCCGCAGCGGCGGCGGCGAACAGCGTCGCTGGCTCGGCGCTAACGACCAGTTCGGCGTTCGATGGCTGGAAGCTGGCGATGAGTCCGAGACCGATGATGGCGCCGGGCCTCGGGAGATACTCGCCGACCTCCGCGCTCGCGGTTTTGGCGGCGATGGCGAGGATGACCAGGCCGGCAAAGCGGTGGAACACCTCGAAACTGAGTACCGAGCGAAGTGTCTCCGCGAACGCTGCCTCGACGACGGCGACGGGGATGAGCACGGCTCCGAGGAGCAGGACTGAGGTGGCTTTCTCTCGCCGGGAGCCCTCCATCTCGGCCAGAATCACCGCGACCGTGGCGGACCCGCCGAAGATGAGCAGCCCGGTCTGGAGAATGCCCCAGGGGTAGGTGAGTGCCTGCGCGATGACCAGCGCGGGGAAGATCCCGTCGACGAGTGGGAGCCCCATGACGGTCGCCAGCAGCTTCGTGGCGCCGCCGACGCGCTGCTCCAGGCGAAGCGCTATCGGATGGTTTGAGACACTCATGTGCTAGCGGGCGGCCTCACCCGTGGCCGGACGGTAGTGGTCTCCCGGGTCGGGTCTCCCCGACCCGCTCCGTTGATGGGCCGGGACGGCCTGTCGAGACGTGGAGAGCCACGAAATGGGTGTAAACGAACGTCGAAAGAGTGTTACACACATCGATTTCGAGAGGTCGGCGGCACGGCTTCGCTGCTGGCCGACGGTGCACGATGTGGATTCGACGTCCATGCTCCATTTTATCGGAGAGAGCAAGATAAACGTTGTGTGAGAGGAAGACCCATAACCAGTGGCGTGTTTTCGGGAATATCGGTCAGCTGCCAACGGAACGTAGCTGTTGGCAGAGAAAACTGAAAATACGTCAGATTTTGCCGTCCCAACGTGAAAATTCAGATACAAGAACGCGCGAGGTGGTTCCTCGCTGCAGAGACGGGCGTGAGAGCCTGGAACTCATACTGAGACGAGTCACACGTTTGGCGGACTCGGAACGTTTTTGAGGCGAGCGTCGCCACCCTATACATGGCGAAGAACGACGCGGAGCCTTTCTCGGAGAAGCTGCGAGTGCCGAATGCGTTGACGTTCGACGACGTGCTGCTCCGCCCGATGGAGAGTCGAGTCGAACCCGACGCGGCCGACGTCTCGACCCGGGTGTCGAAACACGTCGAACTGAACATCCCTATCCTCTCGGCGGCGATGGACACCGTCACCGAGGCCGAGATGGCCATCGGGATGGCCCGCGAGGGCGGACTTGGCGTGCTCCATCGCAACATGAACGAAGAGCAGATGGTCGCCTCCATCGGACGGGTCAAGCGCGCCGACGAACTCGTCATCAGCCGGGAGAACGTCGTCACGGCCTCCCCTGGGCAGTCCATCAGCGAGGTCGACGAGATGATGGAGCGCGAGGGCGTCTCCGGTGCACCTGTCGTCGACGATGACGACACCGTACTGGGGATCATCTCCGGGACGGACATCCGCCCGTATCTGGAGGTCGGCGAGAGCGACGATGTGCGCGAGGCGATGACCGACGAGGTCATCACCGCCTCCGAAGATGTGGGCGCGCGCGAGGCGCTCGAACTGATGTACGATCACAAAATCGAACGGGTCCCGATCGTCTCGGAGGGGAGAGGCGCCGGGAAACTAGTCGGCCTGGTCACGATGCAGGGCATCCTCCAGCGACGCCAACACGAAGACGCCGTGCGCGACGAGAACGACCGCCTGCGCGTCGGGGCCGCTGTCGGCCCGTTCGAGGAGGAGCGCGCCGTCGCTGCCGACGAGGCCGACGTAGACGTGGTGTTCATCGACTGCGCTCACGCGCACAACCTGAACGTACTCGACTCCGCCCGCGCAATCTCCGAGACGGTCGAGGCCGATATCGTCGTTGGCAACGTCGGCACACGAGAGGCCGCTGAGGCAGCGGTCGACTTCGCGGACGGGCTGAAAGTCGGTATCGGACCGGGGAGCATCTGCACGACGCGCATCGTCAGCGGCGCGGGGATGCCCCAGATCACCGCCGTCGCCGAGGTCGCCGACGTGGCGAGCCAGCACGACGTGCCGGTCATCGCCGACGGGGGGATTCGCTACTCCGGCGACGCCATCAAGGCCATCGCCGCGGGTGCCGACGCGGTCATGCTCGGCTCCTACTTCGCCGGCACCGAGGAGGCGCCGGGCCGGGTCGTCACGATGAACGGAAAAAAGTACAAACAGTACCGCGGGATGGGGAGCGTCGGCGCCATGCAGTCCGGTGGCGGCGAGCGCTACCTGAAAGAGGAGACCGACGAGGAGTTCGTGCCCGAGGGGGTCGAGGCCGCGACGCCGTTCAAGGGAACGCTCGCATCGGAGCTCCACCAGCTTGTCGGCGGGATGCAGTCCGGGATGGGCTACGTCGGCGCCGAGAGCATCCCCGAGTTCAAGCAGCGCGCGGAGTTCATCCGCGTCTCCGCAGCAGGTCAGACCGAGGGCCACCCCCACGACGTCGTCATCACCGACGAGGCGCCCAACTACAGCCCGAACGAGTAGCGCTCCTGGACGGCTTCGTCAGGTTACGACAACCACCTGATATTTCTGGGAAGGGGTATTTTGATATAGCCGGCCATCCGTGATGAGTTAGAGCTACTGTCTCGCTCTCCCAGATGAGTGACGATCTCCCTCTCGTGCTCGTGGTCGAGGACGAGTCAGACCTCGCAGATCTCTACGCCGCGTGGCTCCAACGCGGCTACCGCGTTCGAACCGCCTACGGCGGCCACGAGGCGCTCGAACAGCTCGACGAGGAGGTCGACGTGATCCTCCTTGACAGACGGATGCCCGGCCTCTCAGGCGACGAGGTGCTCGACACCGTGCGCGAACGCGGCATCGACTGCCGGGTCGCGATGGTCACCGCCGTCGAGCCAGATTTGGACATTCTGAATATGGGGTTCGACCAATACCTCGTCAAACCTGTCTCACGGGACGCGCTGCTGGAGACGGTAAGCAACCTCGAACTCCGCGGCGAGTACGATGCGGGCGTCCAGGAGCTGTTCTCACTCGCCTCGAAGAAGGCGCTGCTGGAGTCCGAGAAAACCGAGACCGAACTCGCCGAAAGCGAGGAGTATCAGGAGTTCGAGCACCGACTGGCCGAGCTCCGGGAGAAACTCGGCGCCACCATCGACACGATGGACGAACAGGGCGAGTTCGACTCGCTGTTCCGCGAATTCGAGGACGTCGAGGGTCCCTTCGAGGAGGAGTTCAACGAGGATAATCTGTTCGGCGGCGACGCCGAACCGAACGACGGCGAGGACCCCTTCGGCGGCGTACGGGAGGGGGAAGGGTCGGAATCCTCCGGCTTCTAACTGGCACTGTTTTCCACGTAACGCCCAGGTCAGAGCGCTGTTTCGTTCCCCACATCCGCCTCCAGTGCACGCTCGAACAGCGCCGAGGCTGCCGCGGCATCGAGCACGGCCGACCCGACCGAGGCGACGACGATGATATCCGACGCCGACGCTCTCTCAGCCTCCCCGTCGAACACCGCCGAGAGCGGGGTCACCGCCGACGCTTCGTGCTCGGGGAAATCACCCGTCTCGGCCACCTCCTCGGGAACGTCACCGAAGAGCTGAGCCGCCCTGTCCACGGTTTCGACGTCGATTTCACGCATCTCGGCAGTGTAGGCGCCGACGGCGACCACCAGTGTTCCGGCTGAGAGCGCCTCGCCAGGGAACACCGGTACCGTCGCCGTCGTCGCCGTCACGACCACTGCGGCATCGGTGACAGCCGTCCGAGCCGAGTCGACGGCCGTCGCATCGAAGCCCTCCGCGCGGAGGTCGGCAGCGCACGCCTCCCGTGACTCGCTCGGCGAGTAGATCCGAACCTCCTCGACCCCGCGTGCGGCTGCGATGGCTCGGACCTGCCAGCGTGCTTGCGTCCCGGCCCCGATGACGCCAACTCGAACCGGACCGTCGCCGGCGGCGAGATGGTCGGCGGAGAGCCCACCGATACACCCCGTTCTGGCGTTCGTCACCCGGGTCCCCGCGAGCATCGCCGCTGGCTCCCCCGTCCGGGCGTCTGTCAGGGCGATCTGTGCCTGCACTGTCGGCAGGCCACGATCCGCGTTCCCCTCGTGCACGCTGGCGAGTTTGGTCGCGTAATACTCGGCGCCGTGGATGTACGCCGGCATCGTCAGCCCGGTTCCGAGCGGTTCGTCGCCCTCCAACCCTGCGCCGACGGGGAAATGGGGTCGTTCGGGCCGCTCGACCTCGTCGCGGCCCTGCTTGCGGAACGCCTGTTCGACTACCGGGAGCAGCGAGTCGAGGTCGAGCACAGTCGCCACGTCGTCGTCAGAGAGTACGCGCATACGCCGACCAATGGCGCCCCGAAGAAAGCTCTTGTCAGGCTGCCGCTCGTGCCAGCGTTCAAATACGAGAGCGCGAGCATCGCCCCCATCGACTGACCAAAGCCGCGAGGGTGTCGAAGCGGGTGCGCGACGCGCCCCTCGCGGAGTCCGATGCGTCGCCTGTTCGCCATCCGTCGCCGGAACGGCCGGGCAGGTCCGGGAGCGGGACCGAGCCGGGTTGCGGCGAACAGCTGCGGCCAGCGCAACCGCTTTCCGCGTGGGGGTGAGAGAGCAACCCATGCGAGTCGTCGTCGTCGGCGGCGGAATCGTCGGGCTGTCGAGTGCCTACGCTCTCGCGGAACGAGGCGCCGAGGTCGTCGTCTGTGAGCGCGGGAGCCTGGGTGACGGGAGCACCTCGCGGGCGCTCGGCGGGATCCGAACCCAGTTCTCCACGCCGGTGAACGTCGAGCTATCGCTGGCGAGCCTGCCCGTCTGGGAGTCCTTCGAAGAACGATTCGGCGTCGATATCCAGCTCCGGCAGACGGGCTACCTGTTTCTCGCCCGCACGGAGGAGACTGCCGACCAGCTACAGCAGCAGGTCGCGATGCAGCGCGAACACGGCGCGGAGACGGCGCTACTCACAGCAACGGAGGCCACCGAAATCTGTGCTGGGGTCAACCCCGAGGCCGTCACCGCCGCGACGTACAACCCGCGGGACGGGTTCGCGGACCCGTACCTGGCGCTGCAGGGGTTCGCCGACGCGGTTCGCGAGGCTGGCGTCGACGTGCGGACGGGAACCTCAGTAACCGATATCCGGCTCTCCGATGGACAGGTCACCGGCGTCAGCGTAGCGGGCGATGGGGCACCCACAGGTGGCACGATCAGCGCCGATGCCGTAGTCAACGCCGGCGGCCCATGGGCAGCGAAGGTGGCCGACATGGCGGGGCTGGAGATCCCAGTCGAGCCACACCGCCGGCAGGCATTGGTCGTCGACCCCGAGCAGCCGGTGCCCGAGACCGATCCACTGACCATCGACCTGGAGACGGGGTCGCATTTCCGACCGGAACGGGACGGCGCCGCCGTCGTCGGCGGCTACTTCGCCGACGAGCCGGAGCGGGCGGAGCCCGAGCGCTTCACCGAGTCCTACGATATCGACTGGGCGATGGAGTGTCTCGAACGCGCCAGCGTCTACTGCGAGTACTTCGGCGAGGAGAGCCGTCTCAAGCGCGGCTGGGCCGGGCTCTACGCGGTGACGCCCGACCACCATCCGATTCTGGAGGAATCCGTCCCGGGGTTCGTACAGGCCGTTGGCTTCTCCGGCCACGGGTTCCAGCACGCGCCTGCAACCGGGCGAATCGTCGCGGAGCTCCTGCTCGACGGCGAGGCTTCCACAGTCGACGTGGAGGCGCTCTCGAGCGACCGGTTCGAAACTGGGGAGCTGCTCTACGAGCGCAACGTGGCCTGATTGGCAACCGGCCATCCCCACGGGGAGAGCCACACTCATACCGGCGCCGCCCGTCGGGGCTGTCGATGACCGACACCGAGGCGCTCAAGCAGCGAGTCAGGGAGTCCATCGACGACCACAGCGAGGAGATCACGTCGTTGGCTGCGTCCGTCCACGCCGAGCCGGAACTGGGCTACAAGGAGACGAAGACCACCGAGAAAGTCGCCGAGGAGCTCCGCGACCTCGGCCTGGAGGTCGAAACCGAACTCGCGGTCACCGGCGCTCGCGCGCGAGCCGAGGGCGATACCGAGGCCGACGACTTCGTCTTCGCGGTGCTGGGAGAGCTCGACGCACTCGTGAACCCGGGCCACCCCGCAGCGGACCCCACGACGGGCGCCTGTCACGCCTGTGGCCACGAGGCGCAGTTGGCGAACCTCGTGGGCACCGCCTACGGCCTCGTCGCGTCGGGCGTCGTCGAGGAACTCCCCGGCGCGGTGGAGTTCCTCGCAGTCCCCGCCGAGGAGTATCTGGACCTGGAGTACCGCCGCTCGTTGCTCGAGGAAGGGAAAATCGAGTTCTTCGGCGGGAAACAGGAGCTCATCAAGCGCGGCTACTTCGACGACGTGAACGCCGCAGCGATGGTGCACGCGGCCTCAGAGACGCCAGAGCGAGAGGTGAGCAGCAACTTCTCGTCGAACGGGTTCGTCGGGAAAACCGTCCAGTACGAGGGCCGCGAGTCCCACGCTGGCGGCGCACCCGAGGAAGGCATCAACGCGCTCAACGCGGCGATGACGGGGATGAACGCCGTCAACGCCAATCGAGAGACGTTCCCCGACGAGGAGCACGTCCGGGTCCACCCCATCGTGACAAAGGGCGGCGACGGCGTCAACGTCGTCCCTGCGGACGTGCAGATGGAGTCGTACGTCCGGGCCAAGAGCGTCGACGCTATCGAGGAGGCAAACGAGACGACGAACCGCGCGCTGGAGTCCGGCGCGATGGCCGTCGGCGCCAACGTCACCATCGATGATTTCCCGGGCTACCTGCCGCTCCGGACAGATCCGACACTCGTCGAGAGCTTCGACGATAACGCACTGGAGGTCATCGGCGAGGACGCGCTGTACGGCGAGCACCAGCACGTCACCGGCTCGACAGATATGGGCGACGTAACCCAGCTGGTTCCGGGCGTCCACCCGTGGACCGGTGGGTTCGAAGGCTCGGCGCACTCGACCGAGTTCGGCGTCGCCGACGAGGAGATGGCGTATCTCCTTCCAGCGAAGGTGACGGCGTCGCTGGTCGTCGACGTGCTCGCCGACCCCGAGAAACGGGCGGCGATTCGAGAGGCCAAGCGGGAGAAGCGCTCGACTGAGGAGTATCTGGAGACGGTTCGGGAGATGCGCCACACGCGCGAGGCCGAGTATATGGAAGAGCCAGCGGACGACGACCAGGACTGACGCGGAACGAGTTGGCGGGGTCGGCGACTCGCCGCGGCGACTTTCCGGCGGCCGAGCCGGGGCGCTCAGAACCCCTTGCCCAGCAGCTCCCGCGCGACGATGTTCTTCTGAATCTCCGTCGTCCCCTCGTAGATCTGCGTGATCTTCGAGTCGCGGTAGAGCCGCTCCACGTCGTGATCGTTCACGAACCCCGCGCCGCCGTAGATCTGGACCGCCTCGTCGGCGCAGTCGGTCGCGACGCGGGAGCCGTACTCCTTGGCCATCGACGCCAGCGCCGTCAGCTGGCCGGACTCGTTCTCGACGCTCCACGCGGACTTGTACGTCAGGTTCCGCGCCGCCTCGGTCCGGATATGCATGTCCGCGAGCTTGTGCTGGATGGCCTGGAACTCCGAGATGGAGCGGTCGAACTGCTCGCGCTCCTGTGCGTACTCCAGGGCGCGTTCGCAGGCGCCCTTGGCGATGCCGACCCCCTGTGCCGCCACAGCGGTCCGGGTCTCGTCGAAGAACTGCATCAGCTGGAGAAAGCCCATCCCTCGGGTGCCGACGAGGTTCTCCTCGGGCACCCGCACGTCGTCCAGGATGAGCTCTGCCGTGTCGCTGGCGCGGATCCCCAGCTTCCCGGTTATCTTGTCGGCCTCGAACCCGTCCCGGTCGGCCTCGACGACGATCTGGGAGAAGCCGGCGTAGCGGTCTTCGGCGTGGGAGTCCGTTTCACACACGACGACGAAGTAATCACCGACCGAGCCGTTGGTAATCCACATCTTGTTGCCGTTGATCACCCACTCGTCGCCGTCCTTCTCGGCCCGTGTCGACACCGATGAGACGTCCGAGCCCACGTCCGGCTCGGAGATCGCGGCGCCCATCACGGATTCGCCCTCCGTAACCGGCGGGAGGAACCGCTCTTTCTGATCCTCGGTCCCGTACTCGATGATGGCCTCGGCGCCGAAGCCCGCGCTCGTGATGCAGAGCGCGATTCCGGGGTCGACCGCGAACAGCTCCTCGATCATCAGGGCGTTCTCCAGCGGGGAGTAGTCGACGCCGCCGTACTCCATCGGGAAGTGGGCCCCGAGCAGCCCCATTTCGGCGGCCTTATCCATCACCTCGTGGGGGTACGTCTCCTCGGTATCGTGCTCGGTCGCGACCGGCTCGATCTCGTTCTCGGCGAAGCGCCGGACCTCCTCCCGGAGTTGTTGCTGTTCCTCACTGAGTGAGAAGTCCATGGGAATACGTCGCAAACAGATGGCTTAGTGGTTGTGGAACGCGCGACCCGGTGTCCGGTGTTTTTCCAGCGTCGCCGCAGTGAGAGTGGGGTGGCACGCAGAATTCCCGAAACCCACTTGTTCACCCCCGCGGAACGGGACGTATGGTTGCAGCCGAATCTGACTCCGAACTCGATCGTGGCGACGAGGCACCCTCGTTCTCGCTGCCCGGGACCGATGGCGAAACGTACAGCCTCGACAGCTTCTCCGACAATGAGGCGCTGCTGGTGGTGGTTACCTGCAACCACTGTCCCTACGCGAAGGCGAAGTTCGACCTTCTGAACGAGCTTGCGGGGGAGTACGACGACGCCGCCGTCGTGGGTATCAACCCCAACGACGCTGCGGAGTATCCGGAGGACGATTTCGAGACGATGCAGCAGTACGTCGAATCCGGGACAGTCGACTACGATGCCTACCTCCGCGACGAGAGCCAGGCGGTTGCCGAAGCCTACGGCGCCGTCTGTACGCCCGACCCGTTCCTCTTCCGCCGGGCGAGCACCGATGCCTCGGAGACGCTTCGTGACGGAAGCGGTGAAACCGCCGGAGCACGCTGGGAGCTCGCGTATCACGGCCGTCTCGACGACGCCCTCAATCCCGACGAGGAGCCGACGGAGTTCTACATCCGCGACGCCATCGACGCCGTACTCGCCGGCGAGGAGGTCGATATCGAGGACCGACCCTCGCGTGGCTGCAGCATCAAGTGGAACTGAGGAACGAATCGGGCAACGCGGATTCAGGCTTCCGCGTGTTCGCGGGCCTGCTCCAGGGCCTCGCGGGCGTTCTCGACCGCGGCGGGCTGTTTCGCCGGGTAGGCTTCCACCTTCGCGCGGAGGGTGATGCCCTGGCCCTGCTCGACGTCGCCTTTGAACGCACGCTGTTTGTCCAATCGGAGGAAAAACGAGCAGTTCTCGTCGACGCGTTCGTCGAGTTCGCCGATGATGCGCTCGATATCAGGCAGGTCGCTCAGCTGCTGGAGTACGTACCGCACGTTGTCGGCCTTCTCGACGCGCGCCGAGAGGACGACGATGCGGTCGCCGTGATGACCTTCGTTTGTCGCGCGCTCGATGTGGAAATCCTCGGGCAGGAACCGGCGGAGCGCCTGCTCGACGCGCTTCTCGTCCTCCGTTGCGTAGCAGAAGGTCCGCAGGTCGATGTAATGAAACGGGACGCTCGCCATGGGCTCTCTACTCGGTTCGGGAGGAAAAGACTACGCTTCGGGGATTACACGACCGCGCCGAAGTCCCCGTGGCCGCGAAACGGCGTTCGCGGCAGGTCGTGAGCCGCTGTCGGGGGACACGACCGCGCCGAAGTCCCCGTGGCCGCGAAACGGCGTTCGCGGCAGGTCGTGAGCCGCTGTCGAGTGGCTACTCTTCGTCGTCTTCGTCGTCTTCAGCGTCCTCCTCGGACTCCACCTCGGCATCGGGCGCTGCCTCGAGCTGGTCCTCGGGGATGCCGGCTTCCTGGCCCCCATCGAACACGATGGTGTAGTTTGGATCGCCAAACATCGTCTCCATCACCTGCGTGATCTCGCCGACCTTCCCGTCGAACTCGCTGTGCTCGTCGTGGAGGATGGCGGTGTCGCCTTTCTCGTAGCTCATGGGTGCTGTTCCGCCGGCGAGAAGTTAAACACCCTGATTCGGCATCTGCGGGGTCGGCGGAGCGGTTCGCTTCGCGCAGCTACTCTTCGAGTTCGTCGTAGAGCGCGGCCAGGTCGTCGACCGAACCCCCCACGCTGACCTCTTCGCGCTTCGCGAGACAGCCCTCGCGGAGCTGTTCGCGCTCCTCCAGCGTGCGGTCGATGGCCTCGGCGAAGCCAGCGATATCACCGGCGTCGTAATGATAGCCCGTCACGCCGTCCGCGACGGTGTCCGAGAGCGCGCCACTGTCGACGGCGGCGACCGGCGTCCCGCAGGCGAACGACTCCAGTGCGACCAGCCCCTGGGTCTCGACGGGGCTCGGGAAGAGGAAGGCGTCGAGAGACGCGTAGAACGCTGGGAGCTCATCGCGGTCGAGAAAGCCGAGAAAGCGGACGTCGAGCTCCAGCGACTGGGCGTCGACCTCCAACTTCTCGCGTGCCGGGCCGTCACCGCCGAACACCACCGTCAGCTCGCGGTCGAGCCGCGCGCAGGCAGCGAGAATGTCCTGGAGCGACTTCTCGTGGCCGTGTCTCCCTGTGTAGCCCACGAGCGTCCGGTTCTCCGGGAGATCGTGGCGCTCCCGGAACGCCGCGGTCTCGGTAGGCTGGAACCGTTCCACATCGACGCCGTTGGAGACGACCGTCGGCGTCACGTCGATACCGAGGTCGTCCGTCAGATAGCTGCCGGTCCGCTGGGAGGGGACGATAACCGCGTCGGCTTTGTCGAAAAACCAGCGTTCGTACCGCTGGCTCGACACCGAGAGCCACTCACGGGCGCGATCGCAGTCGGTGAAGTAGCTGGTGTACTCGGCCGCCGGTGTGTGGTAGGTCGCCACCAGCGGGATCCCCTCCCGTCGGGCGAGTCGGAGCGCCGCAAGGCCGAGAAAGAACGGCGTGTGGGCGTGGACGATATCCGGGTCGACGAGCGCGTCCGGGATGCGCGGTGAGCCAATCCGGAAGCCGGCGTAGAACGGCAGCGGAAGCGACCGCACAGGGTGTTCACCGGAATCGGGCTCGTAGTCGTCCGCGTCGGGATACACGACGTCCATCCGGCCGCCGCGAGCCTCCCAACACTCCCGCCACGACTGGACGGTGTAGGTAACACCGTTGACAGTCGGCAGGTAGGTGTCAGTGAACGCGGCGACCGACCTCATGTGGTACGGCCGTTCGCCGAGGGAGCGTTAAGGGGTTGCGGAACGCGCTTCGACCAACAGCTTCTCGTACGTCTCGACTAACCGGTCGCCAACGCGGTCGAGCGAGTGCGCAGCGGCCGTTTCCCTTGCGTTCTCTCCCAGGCGCTCGCGGAGTTCGGGATGCTCGGCGAGGCGGTCGAGCGCGTCGACGAACTCCGCCTCGGTTTCGCATTTCAAACAGTCCTCGCCGTGGGTGAAGAACTCCTCGAACACCGGAATGTCACGGAGCACGACAGCGTTCCCAGTGGCCATCGCCTCGAGGGCGGCGATGCCCTGATTCTCGTCTTTCGTTGCAAACAGGTAGACGTCGCCGGCGCCGAACGCCATGCGCTTGTCGCCCATCCAGCCGGTGAACGTCACGTTCTCGGGCGGACTGCTGGTCCAGCGCCTGACCGGTTCACTCGCCGCGAGACCATCCTCGTAGTGGCCGAACCACGCGAACTCGTAGTCGGTCTGCTGGGCAACGCGGCAGAACGTCGTCAGCCCCTTTCGTTCGAACACCTCGCCGACACAGAACACGACCATCCCGTCGAGGTCGTACCGGTCGCGAACGTCCGCACGGAACTGCTCGTGGCCGTCGAGCGAGTCGATATCGACACCGTTGGTCATCGGTTCGATGGGCGCAGTTACCGGGTACGAGGCCACGACGCTCTTGGTGTACTCGCTTGGACAGAGCACCAGATCGGCCTGCGAGTAGAACCACCGGAGATACGGCTTCAGCGCCGGCGCGACGTGACTAGCAAAGCGGAACGACTCGCCGAAATCCTCAGCCGTGACGTGAGAGTGCAGCACCAGCGGAATATCGTCCCGCCTGGCGTGGCGGGCGACAGCGACACTACCTGGCCCGATAACGTTGCAGTGGGCGATGTCGTACTCCCGGAACGCCCGTCCGCCGGTCAGGCGCGAACGGGCGGCGGCGAGCGGGCCGTCACCGACCCACGGTGTCGTCACAACGTCGACGCCCGCGGAGTCGAGCGCCGACCGCTGCTGGCGCGTCGCGGTGACGATGCCACCCCGGATGCGGTCTTCCAGTTCGAGATAGTTGAGGACCCGCACTGTTTTCGTCGTCGTTTGCTGAACGGATTCATGAAGCTTCCGAACGGCCGTTCCTCGACGGTGTCTCCCGCAAGGGATAACCGCAGCGCCGGCCTCCGTTCGGCTGAACGGATGAGTACCGATATCGCCGCCGAGCGCATCGAGCGACTGGCCGACCTGGCCGAGGGGGCCGTCGCCGCCGGTGAGCCGGACCGCTCGCGGGAGTACGTTCGACTCGCCAGACGGCTCGCCGAGCGCCACCGCCTCTCGCTCCCGAAGCGGTTCGCCCGCGCGGCCTGTGACCGCTGTGATGTGTACCAACGCCCTGGGCGGAACGTCCGGGTACGTGTTCAGCACGGGCAGGTTGTCCGCCGCTGTGACTGTGGTGGGACGGCTCGCTACCCCTACCGGGACTGAGCCGACCCGGATACCGAAGTTGTAAAGCTCCGCCCACTGAATCTGGTCATAAGAATGAGCGACGAGCTACGCGAAGAAGCACACGACGTCGAGGTTACTGTCTGGGTCGGGAAAAACGGGATCGAAGCTGTCGTCGACGAGCTCCAGGACCAGCTCCGGAACGAGACGCTGGTGAAGGTGAAGTTCCTGCGGTCGGCCCGCGGCACCGACGACACCGAGACGCTTGCAGGGGAACTCGCAGACAGGGTCAACGCCGAGCTGATCGAGACCCGCGGTCACACGGCGGTGTTGCACTGATGGGTCCGGCGCCCCTGCAGGCGGGGCTGAACAACGCGACCCGCACCGATCGCTTCGTCGCTTCCTTCCTGCAAGAGCTCGGTGTCCCGGAGTCGCTCGCGGTCACGATCGGCGCCGCAATCGTCTTTCTCGTCGTCCTCGGCGTCGCCTACATCGCCGGGAAAGCGCTCCTGATCCCGCTCACCAATCGGCTCCTGGACTCGAAAGGGCTCGATGAGCACGCCCGCCGGCCGCTCCGGAAGATCGTCGGAGCCACCTTCGGCTTCGGAGCCATCGCCGTTGCCTTCGGCTTTGCGGGCTACGGGAACTTCCTCCAGTCACTGGCGACCGTCGCGGCAGCCGCCACGCTGGCGATCGGGTTCGCGATGCAGAACGTCATCGCCAACTTCGTCGCCGGCATCTTCATCTACGCCGACCAACCGTTCCGTATCGGACACTGGATCGAGTGGGACGGCAACTCCGGCATCGTCGAGGACATCTCCTTCCGCGTCAGCCGCGTGCGGACGTTCGACAACGAACTGCTGACGGTGCCGAACTCACATCTCACCGACGGCGTCATCAAGAACCCAGTCGCCAACGAGACCCTGCGACTCCAGTTCACCTTCGGTATCAGCTACGACGACGACGTAGAGGAGGCGACCGACATCATCATCGACGAGGCCGAACGCCATCCGAACATCCTCACCGACCCCGCCCCCAGCGTCCGGCTCACCGAGCTGGCGGACTCCTACGTCGGGCTGCGTTCGCGCATCTGGATCGAGAACCCCTCCCGGGCTGATTTCGTCAAGACCCGCTCGGAGTACGTCACGGAGGTAAAAAGCCGGTTCGACGACGCCGGAATCACCATCCCGTTCCCGCAGCGGGAGCTCTCCGGCGAAGTCGAACTCCCACCCGAGCACGTTCGGGAGTGAGGCCGACGGGGCTGGTATCGTCTCGGCCCCTGATAGTGAGTACTGCGAGTCTGTCCCGCCGTGACCAGCCGTGTCGGTGGTGGGAGCCCCTGAACCGGCGGCGTTCGACACCGTCGATG
>NZ_JAZKRY010000040.1:0-27547 GCF_036626355.1 Halolamina sp.
TAAGTTTGTCATTCCTGGTCACCTCCGGAGGCGTCGGCGCCGTCGTCTGCCGGCGAGCCGCTGTCCTCGTCGTTTGCTCGTGCCGACGAGCCGCCATCCGCTGCAAGCTCCCCTTCGCCAGGCTGCTGCATCCGGTTGGCGAGGCGCCGGAACGCCCCCCAGTGGATGAACATCATCAGGAGAATGAACAGTCCCATGATGATGTCGACGAGGTGGACAGCGTCGACCATTATTTTCATCCAGCCGATCTCGTTGCCGGTTACCCAGTTGGCGCCGATGCCGCCGCCCTCGACGGTTGGCTGGACCCGGAACAGCTCCTCGTAGAAGATGTTGAAGCCGTTCACGACCCAGACGAGGCCGAGTGCGATGACCACCGAGACCGCGGCGTTGATCGCAATGACGGCTCGTGAATAGCTACTCGCGCCGTTGTCAGCGGTAGCGCTGCTCATACGCCGAACGCCCCCGCGTCGTCGCCGAAGACGACGGTCATCGCCTGGTCGTTGAAGAACGAACCGGACTCACGCTTGTCCAGCTCGTCGGCGATCTGCTCGCTGCTGCCGACGAGGATGGCGTCGGTCGCACACTCCTCCGCGCAGGCCGGGCCTTTGCCGACGTCCTGCCGTTCTTCGCACATGGTACATTTGTCCATCGTGCCGCCGGTGCCGAACAGCTTCGCTGCGCCGTCGTCGGAGTCCGGAAACTGGGGAGCGCCGAACGGGCAAGCCGAGAGGCAGTACTGGCAGCCGATGCAGACGTCCTCGCGCACGTCGACGAAGCCGTTCTCCTTCGTGACGAGTGCGTCGACCGGACAGACCGAGACACAGGGCGCGTTGTCACAGTGATAACACTGCATCGGCACGCTGGTCTCACCGGGTGACTCGCCCTGTGCCATCGCCTGCGAGGGGTCCGCGTTCAGGCCGTCAGCGCCCTCCTCGCCCTCGAGCATCGTGGAGATGCTGATACGCTGTTCGTCTCGAGGCATGTCCCAGGTTCGGTTACAGGCGACAACGCAGCCGCCACAGTCGATACACGCAGCTACGTCGGGGAAGATGCGCGTATCGTCGCCGGTGCTCATCACCCCCTGGCTCATCATTTCGGTGTCTGATTCGTTTGTGGACATCTTACTGGACCGTCGTGTTGTCGCGGGTGTCGAAGCTCTTCTGCTGCCCGAAGCCGTCCTCGTCCTGCGGGAACGTGAACGTCGAGAGATCGACGTCCATGTTCAGCTCGTCGACGAGCTCCTGGGTCGCCGGCCGGACCTTCGCCATCGCGGCCTTGGTTTCCTGCATCTGGGTCTCCACGTCGTAGCCACGCGAGGTGATGAAGTTCACCGAATCGCCGATGGCGAAGGGCTCGTTGCCGTCGGGGTATTTCTCGAGCAGGCTCTCGCCTTTCGCGATGCCGCCCCAGTGGTAGGGCAGGAATATCTCCTCCTGCTGTGGCCCGGTGCCGGGCCGCGGGGTGACCCGCGCCTTCACGAGGACGGACCCTCGGTCCGTCGTCGAGACGACGACGAGGTCGCCGCCGTCGACACCCAGCTCCTCGGCCATATCCGGATGGATTTCCACGTACATGTGGGGCTGGAGGTCCGCCAGGTACTCGTTGGAGCGCGACTCTGCGCCCCCGCCCTGGTGTTCGACCTGCCGGCCAGTGGTCATAATCGTGGAGTAGCCGCCCGAGTTCGCGGCGGCCGTCGCCTCCGACTGGACCGTCGCGTTGTTCTGGTCGAGTCGGTAGAAGTTGATCTGCTGGCCGTTCGATGGCCACTCCTCGACGAGGTCCGGACGCGGGCTCTCGACGGGCTCGCGGTGGACCGGCACCGTGTCGAGGAAGTTCCAGACGACCCCGCGTGCCCGCCCGCGACCAGTTGGTGCGTCTGGCTGCGTGAAGTCGTACTGTTCGTAGAACTCCTCGTCGAACTCCGTGCCGTAGCGGTCGTTCATCGCGACCGCCGTGTCGTACACGGACTTCGTCGGGTCGAGCGCGTACGCGTACGGCAGGGAGAGCGCGTCGGGATTGGTCGGGTCCGGCGGGAGCGTCGTCGCGAAGCCGGGGTACTGCGGAACGCCCTGGACCTCGCTGTCGAACGAGGAGTCCCAGTCGGGGGTGTAGGAGTCACGGAGCATGTTCAGGGCGTCCTCGCCGCCCTGGTCGTAGGTCTCCTGCATCGGGTAGTCCTTCTCCGTGTTCATCTCGTCCCAGTCGTCCGGCGTCGGCGCCTGGACACCCCAGCGGGAGCGGAAGTCCTGTCCGCCGTTCCGCGGGTCGAGCTCGTCGTTCCAGATGATCGGCGTGCCCGGATGCCCCTCCCCCCAGCACGGCCAGGGAAGCTGCCAGAACTCCCCGGAGACGGGGAGCCCTTCCTCCTCGGCTTTGAGGTTCTCGGTCGAGAACGCCCAGTCGTACTCACGCTGCTCCTGGAGTCGGCTGGGGTCCTGCTGGTAGCCGATCGTTCGGACGCCGAGGTTGACCTCGCGGAGCACCTCCTCGTAGCTGCTCTTCCCGTTGTGCATCCCGGGGCCCGAGCCCCAGTCGAAATGCTCGCCGAAGCCAAAGCGCTTGGCGAGTTCCTGCATAATCTCGAGGTCCGGCTTCGTGTTGTGGGACGGCGGTCGCACGGGATCGGACCACTGGACCGAGCGGTGGGAGTTCGTCAGCGAACGATGGTGTTCGTACTGTGACGCGGCCGAGAGGATGACGACGTTGTCCATATCCGAGAGCACCGAAGCCACGGACGGGAACACGTCGACGACGACGACCAGGTCCATCCGGTCCATCGCGTCTTTCATCTTCTGCATCTCCGAGATGGAGTTGACCGAGTGGCCCCAGATGATGACGGCTTTCAACTCGTCGGGCTGGTAGAGCGGCGTCTCGTTGAGCCGTTCCTCCTGCGGGAGTCCGCCGTCGAACCACCGCGCGACCGTCAGTCCCTTCTGGAACATCATCGAGCGGTTGGAGGGGAACGAGTCGTCGGCTGACTCCCCGCCAGACTGCCGCGTGTACTTCTCTTCGGGCATCAGATCGTAGCGGTCGTAGAGCTCCTCGAACCCGATCTCGCCGCTCGTGTAGGGGCTCTTCGACCAGACGTCCGACCAGTACTCCCACGAACCGGGGGACCCGACCGAGTAGTAGCCCGGCAGGATGTGGCTCGCGACGGCGAGGTCGGTCGCACCCTGTACGTTCGCGTGGCCACGCATGACCTGGAGGCCGCCACCCGAGTGGGCCGCGCTCCCGGAGGCCAGCGAGGTGAGCGCGTACGACCGGATGTTCTGGGTCCCGTTGTTGTGCTGGGTTCCACCCATTGCCCATTCGATCTGGAAGTTGGGTGCGTTATCGACGATGAGGTCACCGAGATGCTGAATCTGCTCCTGGCTGATCCAGGTGATGTCCTCGACCGTTTCGAGGTCGTACTGGTCGAGTTCGGTCTCGACGTCGGGCCAGCCCATCACCCGCTCCTGGAGCATCTGCTGGTCGAGTTCGCTCTCGTCCCGGAGATACTTCATCAGGCCCATCATCAGGGCCACGTCGGTCCCGGGGCGCATCCGGTAGTAGTGGTCGCCTTTCGCCGCGGTCTTGGTGAATCGCGGGTCGACGACAGCGATCTCACCGCCCCGTTTCTGCCCTTCGAGGATGTGCTGCATCGCGATGGGGTGGGCCTCGGCCGGGTTCTGGCCGATGATGAGGTTAAGATCGAAGTTGCGGTAGTCGTTGATCGTGTTGGTCATCGCCCCGTAGCCCCACGTGTTCGCGAGGCCGGCGACGGTCGTCGAGTGACAGATACGGGCCTGGTGGTCGACGTTGTTGGTTCCGAAGAAGCTCGCGAGTTTCCGGAATGCGTAGGACTCCTCGTTGGAGAAGTGGGCCGACCCCATCCACATCACGGAGTCGGGACCGTGCTCCTCTCGGATCTGGTCGAGTTCGCCTCCGACTTTCTCGAGGGCCTCGTTCCAGCCGGCTTTCCGCCAGGAGTCGCCGTCCTTCAGGAGCGGATGCTTCAGCCGCCGTTCGGAATGTTCGCTCCCGTAGATCGCGGCTCCTTTCGAACAGAGCGAACCGTTGTTGATCGGGTTCTCGTGCCAGGGCTCCTGGCCGACGAACGCGTTCCCTTTGCGTTCGCCCTTGAACCCACAACCGACGGCACAGAAGTTACAAACGGTTTTGCTAAGTTCGCCCTCTTCATCCGTTCCGTCGACCTCTCCGTCGCCTGCAGCGAGCGCCTGTCCGGCGCCGCCGCCCCCGAGAGCCACCGCGCCGGCGAGCGCGCTGGCTTTCAGGAACGACCTGCGGTCCAGGTCGAGAGAGACTGGTTCTGAACTCATGTGTTATATTCCTGTCGCGCCTTCAACTGCCGGCGCGCAATATGGAACGTCAAAAACGCCGCTTACTTAATTGCACCGTCCACGACACGAGTTTTTGCTGTCTCGTAATTGGCATTTACGAGACGACGGCCCGGTACTCTGTCCTCTCAAACAGGTCCGGCTCCGTCGGCATGGTCCAGGGTCGGAAGCCCTTTCCCCGTGGTAAGCCACCGCTCCTATGATGAAGGTAGGCGCATTTGTTTGCGACTGCGGTGCCCCTGACGCTCTGGACACGGAGGGCGTTCGCGAGGGCGTCGCCGACGAGGACGTCGAGGTTGTCGCCAGCGCGAGCCATCTCTGTGGGGAGGGGCTCCCGAAGGCCGCGGCGGTCGTCGACGAGTACGACCTCGACCACGTCGTCGCGACGGCTCCCGACGCGGGCTGTCAGCAGCGTATCCGGTCGATGACGGAGGAACAGGAACTCCATCCTGACGCGACAGCGTTCGTCAACCACCGGGAGGGAGCGGGCTGGGTCCACGAACCGGCCGCAGCCACCGAGAAAACTAGCCGGCTCATCGACTCGACCGTTGCCGGGCTTCGCGAGGAGTCGCCCGCCCGAACGGTCTCTCGCGATGCAGGCGAGCACGTCGTCGTCGTCGGCGACGCCGCAGCTGCCGAGTCCCTGGCCGGGCGGGCTGACGTGACGCTCATCGCCAACGGCGAGGAGTACGGCGATGGCGACGACGATTTCGACGACATCACTATCGAGCGCGGCCGCGTCCAGTCTGTCGAAGGTCGCTTCGGAGAGTTCGAACTCACGCTTCAGGCTCGGGTGACCGAGGAGTGTATCGGCTGTCTGGACTGTGTTCGCTTGGGCCCTGACGAGGCAGTGACGAGCTACCCCGTGGACATCGTCCCCGACCCGCCCGAGGGCGAGTATCTGGACTGCTGTCCCGTCGACGCCATCGAGCCGGAGGGCGTCGAACGTCCCATCGAAGCCGACCAGGTCGTCTACCCCGGCGGCCCCCGGAAGGGGCAAGGCGGCCAACTCGGCTACTTTTCGCATTTTGACGGCGGCGTCGCTGTGGCCGTCGAGAGCCAGCTCGGGGGCATCTCCAAACTGCAGCATCTGGATATCGATATGGAGCTCTGTGCCGCTGGTGACTCCGGCGTCGAGGGCTGTACCCGCTGTACGGACGCCTGTCCCCACGAGGCCGTCTCTCGTCCCTCGGTGGACACGGTGGCGTTCGACGAGACCGCCTGCATGGACTGTGGCGCCTGCACGTCAGCCTGCCCGACTGGGGCGGTCCAACTTCGCGAGCCGAACAACAAGCGCCTCGCTCGGGAGGTCGAGTCGGTGCTCGACGTGGACAGAGGCGGGCGACTTTCCTCCTTCCTGGGTGACGGCCAAGCTATCGAGTCGCCGGTGCTGGCGTTCGTCTGCTCAGAAAAAGCCGAGGACGCGCTGAACGCCTACGGCCGACAGGCTGGCCGCGGCGAGGCGGCGTCGTACGACCCGATCCTCCCTGTCCGCGTCAACTGTACGGACACAGTCGGCGAAGCGCAGGTGCTCCACGGACTCGCCGCTGGCGCGGACGCCGTCGCCATCGTCGGCTGCGGTGACGCCTGTCTCCACTCCGGCCCCGACCCGAAGGAGGAACTGGTCGATCGGATGAACGTCGCGACGGGCGACCTTGGACTCGGAACCCGAACCACGTTCATCGCACCAGAGAGCGACGGTCACGACGGCTTCGCCGAAGAACTCGATTCGTTCGTCTCCGGGCTGGACCCGACGCCGTTGCCAACCGGCGAGCACGAGGCAACAGGAACGGGGCGCCCCGACTCCCCGCGCGAACCCTTCTCGACCCACGACTGGGCGCTGGAGTCGCTCCGCGTGATTCTCGAGGAAACCGATCCGGAGCGCGACGTGATTCGGGGCCTCGACACGTTCGGCCGGATGCAGGTTTCGGACGACTGCAACCTCACGCCGACGTGTACGACGCTCTGTCCAACGAATGCGATCCAGCGCACGGACGAAGGGGAGCTCCAGTTCAACCACGCCGACTGTGTGAACTGCGAGCTCTGTGAGAGCGGCTGTCCGGAGGGCGCCATCACGATGGAGCCCGGCCTGAACCGCTCACGGTTGCCGGAGAACCGCGACGGCGAGGAGTGGGAGCCCGTGTTCGAGGGCGAGATGCTGAACTGCGTCCGGTGTGGCACCCCGTTCACCAGCGTCGGGTCGATGGAGACCGTCCGCGACGAGGTGGGCGACCTCGTCGAGGGCGTCGCTGGCGACAGCGAGCACAGCATCTTCGAGTACTGTGACGAGTGTCGTGCTGCTGTCGTGTTCCAGGGGGTGGACGATGGACGATAGCGCCGTCTACGAGGCCCGACTGGAGCTAATCGACTTCGTTATCGAGGTGTTCCACGACACACCCGACGACGCGTTCATCGAGCGCCTGCTGACCGGTGCGACGGAGACCCCCGGCGAGGCCGTCAACGACCATCTCGACAACGGGTTCGAGGAGCTCCGCACGTTCATCGAGGAGAACCAGGGGCGCGACCCCGGGGCGGTCGAAACCGAACTCGCGAAGGAGTACACCGCCATCATGGTCGGCCCGCGGCCCGACGTCCTCCCCCACGAGACGTTCTACCGCGACGACACGGAGTTCATCGGCGAAGGGCTCGCCGACGTGGAGGCAAGCTACGGTGCGGCGGGCTGGAACCCGCCCGAGGAGTACGGCGAGGAGAACGACCATATCGCCGTGGAGTTCGCATTCCTGCGCTACCTCATCGAGCGCCAGCGCGCTGGCGCCGAGGAGACGCTCGGCTTCGAGCGGGTGTTCCTCGACGAGCATCTGCTGCCCTGGGTCGAGGAGTTCACCGACCATCTCGGGGAGAAGACCGATAGCTCGCTGTTCCGGGCGGCCGCCTACATCGCTGCGGGCACGGTCGCGTTCGAGGACGAGATCATCGCACAGCTGCTCTAACTGTGACTCCCCCGTCGGTCGCGTTCACCCATCGAACATCGCCTACCGATACCGAACGGTCCGTCGGTACGGCCGTTCTCTTCCCTTTAATCAGTTGCCAACCGGGCAACTCCGCGCGTTCAGGGTTTCCGAGAGTCGGCCCCAATTCTTTACCGAGGGGGAGAGTCGGGTCGCACCTTCTCGGAGCCGGTGGCTATCGGTATCAGCGATGCAGTCGATACCGACTATAAAAATACCGAGGAGCTACTCGTCGTCGATTTCGTCGACCGAGGTGGGGAACGATTCGTCGTCGTCGAGATACGGGCTGTAATCGATCTCGCCGTCGACCTCGCCTTCGTTGAGTTCGTGGGGACCGACGTTGTACTCCCAGACCTCGTAGTCGCTGAAGGCGTCCATCGCACCCTTTGGTCGCCAGCCGCTATCTCGATTAACCATAGGGTCAAAACGAGTGGGTGGGGTTTAGTCGTTGTCCCTCACCAGTCCTCGGGATCGACCGGCGCGCCCGGCCCCGCACCGCCCTGAATCGAGTCGTCCGGCAGGAACGTCCGGGCGAACAGCTCCAGATGCAGCTCGAGCACCGTCGCAGGGTCGGAATCGACCCGCTCGGCCTGCGCTGTCAGGAGCTCCGAGAGCTCCTCGCTCGGCTCGTACTGGAGTGTCTCCTCGTCCAATTCGAACTCGATCTCGGTGGTACCGGAGGCGAGATGCTCGACCTCCAGCAGCGCCTGTTCGAGCTTCTGTTCGAGCGCCTCCTCTGTCTCCTGCATGCGAGTTTCGGCCCACTCGGCGGCCGCGTCGACGAGCCGGTCGCCGATGCGAACGGACAGCGCCATCAGAACTCCACCCCGGCGGCGTCGGCTTCGAACGCGAGTTCCCACAGGCTGACCTCCTCACAAACTGGACACTCCGTGTGGAACGCGTCGTGTTTGTCGGTAAAACGGGCGAACGTATCACACTGACTGCAGACGAACTCCCCCATCAGGCTACGTCGTCGGCGTCCTCCGGCGGCCACGTGTCTGCCGTCGGCTCGTCGTGGCCCAGCCCGCTAAACAGGACAAGCGAGAGCAGGATGACGGCGGCGAGGACGAGCAGCCCGACGACGCCGGCTCCGGCTGTCTGCCCCACGTCTGCGGGGCTCCAGTAGTTGATCTTGCCGAGTAGTTGAACGACAGTGAACGCGATCCACGCCATGCCGGCAAGCACCGCGAGTGTCAGCAGCCGTGACTGCTCCAGTGCCTCTCTCAGACTCATGTTTCATTCGTGAGAGTCCGAAGACAAAAAGCCATGGATGGTGGATACTCGACCCCTAACGACCGGCCGAGACCCACTTTCTTGCCGAGTTAGCCGTCGTTGATCTCCCAGCCGGCGTTCTCGGCCGCCGTTGCCAGGGGAACGAACTCCCAGTCGGCCTCCTGGGCCCACGCCTGTTCGCGCTCGTCGACGCCGACCAGCACCATCCGGTCGGCGTAGAACATCGAGTTGAAGCCGACCGCTTGGAGCCGTTCGGCCGGGCCGGTGCCCGAGCCGTTGAAGAAATCCAGGTCCAGCACGTTGTCGCGCTGGTACTTGTTGATCACCGTTGCGTCAACGTCGCCGACGAGGCCGATGTAGTCGGTCCACCCTTCGGCGTCCGCCAGCGCAGCGTGGACGTTGTCGAGGCGACGGATGGCGCGGTAGGAGATCGCCATCGTCATCTCGGCTTTTTTGCTCGACCCGGAGCCGTGGGAGGCCGCGCCCGGCGTCGATTCAGACTGCTTTACGGGTTCGGCGTTCGCCCACTCCTCGCCCCGGGAGTGACCGCTCCCCGACGCGTTGCTGGCAGCAGCCGGGTCGGCGTCTGTCTGGGACGGCGACCCGGGTGATGGGCCTTCACCGGCCTCCGTCGCAGCGCCGCGTTCCTCGGCAGCCTCGCTCCAGGCCGCCGATGGACTCTCGTCGTCGGTCCCGCTATCCTCGCTCTCTCCGGCCTCACGCTCCGCTGCGCTCGGCGGCACTCCACCGGTGGGCACGTCGCCAGAACTCGCCGCAGAGCCACCTGCACCACCGCTCTCGACGGGGACGCCGACGGGTTTGTCGTCGTTCTCCCGCGGGATGCGTGGGGTTGCGGCAGCATCTCCGGCGAAGTCGTCGGCGCCGATATCCACGTTGTAGTCGGGTTCGTCGGGCTCCTCGTCGGGACTCCCGTCGCCCCGCCAGAGCCAGTCACCCCGGTTCGGTCCGGGCTTGTCATCGTCGTCTGGCTGTTCGATGTCGTCGAGATTGATTCTGTCGGTCATTCTGAACGAGCTTCCTCTTCCGCCACTGATTCCACGGCACGGTACTCGCTGGAGAGCGGCGTCTCGTCGTCGAGAATTGCGGTCAACCCGAGCGCCTCAACGAGTTCCGGACTGGGGAGTCCGTCGCGGCCCCAGCCGCGGTAGTCGTAGTAGGCGTCGAGCGTTCGGTCGAACGTCTCCGGGTTGATGGCGGCGCCGTCCTCGCGGGTCTCTCGAAGCCGCGCTGGGAGTTCGTCCTCCGCCCGGTCGAATCCCTCGCGGGCGTTGAACAGCCGCACGAGCGTCCAGATGCGCTCGCCGGCACGAGCCAGCGAGTCGGCGTCGTGGTCGATGCCGACCGCACGGAGCCACTCGGCGCCGAGGTCTTCTCGGAGCACGTCGCCGAGGAAATCGTCGGCGACGAGGCTCCAGAGCACCGACCGGGCGGTCTGGGCGTCGGCGACGTGCTGGACCGTTTCCGCACGTGAGCGGTCGACGAACACCGCTTCCTCCACAGGTCGGGCGCGCCTGTGGCAGCCGCCGCGGTCGCTGGTCGCGTAGGCGAGTGCCATCCCGGTTGCCCCACGCGGGTCGTAGCCGGGCAGGGCCATCGCCTTCACCGTCGGCATCAGTTCCTCGCCGGAAAGTGCGTCGTCATCCTCGTCACCCGATTCCTGAGCGGCGAACCGGGCGGCTGCGGCGGCGACGCCCTCCGCCAGCGCGTCAGCCAGTTCGTCTTCGCGGGCAGCGACCCGCTCGATAACGTTCCGGGCGGCCTCGTCGTCACCGAACGCAATCGATTCGTCGACGAGCCCGGCCTCGGCGGCCAGCGCTGTCCACGCGACGACGCTCCCGGCCTCGATAACGTCGACGCCGAGGCGGTCGCAGGTCGCACCCAGCGCGGTGACGGCATCGAAATCGTCGATACCCAGGCCGGCGCCGAGGCTGATCGACGTCGCGCCCCGCGGAACGCTCTCGCCGTTCTCTGTCTCGACCCGGAAATCGCCTGGCACGCGGTCGTCTTCGCGTTCGCGACCAACGGCGGCGTCCTGTACGGCGGCGATGCCGACGCCGTCGCTCCCGTCGAACCGGCCAGACTGCCAGCCCTCGGTGGCGAGCGCGCCGACCTCGTCGGCGAAATCCACGGATTCGAGTGTCCCACTTGCAGCTTGCCAACGCCCTGTCGCGTGGTCAGCGTAGGCAGCATCGGTCTCTTCGCGGAGTCGTTCGATCGCGGAGGGAATCTCGGGTGGGTCGCCGTGGACGACGACGGATTTCAGGCGTTTCGAGCCCATCACTGCGCCGACGCCGCCGCGGCCGGCGTGATGGTCGCCGGCGTCTGAGGCGACCGTCGCATACACCACTTCCGCCTCCCCGGCCGGACCGATACAGGCCACTGACGCGTCGGGGTAGGCGTTGGCGGTTTCGACGGTGTCTTGCCCCCAGCAGTTGGCGGGTTCGATCCGTCCCTCGCCGTCCTCGATGACGAGCGACACCGGCTCAGCCGCGGCACCCCGGACGATGACGCCCAGACAGTCCGGTAGCGCCCCAGCGAGCGCTGGGGGGAAGCTCCCGCCAGCGTAGGAGTCGAGAAACGTGCCGGTCAGTGGTGATTTCGTGACCGCGGCGTAGCGCGTCTCGCCCGGGAGATAGCCCGAGAGCGGACCGAGGGTGAAACAGAGTCGGTTCTCGGGGGTAAGCGGCCCAGTCCCCGCCTCGAGTTCGTCGTACAGATAGCGCGCTCCGAGTCCCTTTCCGCCAAGATACTGGCGGCGCCACTGCTCGGGGACTGGCTCCCGACTGACCTCACTCGTCGTGAGGTCGACACGCAGTACTGTATCCCGGTGCATCTACTCGTTCAACTGGGGTGGATGGCAAAAAGGGTTCCTTCACCGACGCTACTGCGTCTGATCACCCTCGGTGTCCCGGAAGCGGTGGAACTGACTGCCGTCGAACACGGCGGCTGCGATGTGGTGGTCCGTACATGTGAGGAGACCAGGGATTGGTCTGCCGCCGTTGTGGATCGAGGCGCTGCAGCCCCGACCACGCGCTCTCGGTGTTCGACGTCGACGAGAGACGGCGGGCGGTACGACGCGACGCTCGCCTTCCGACTGAGACCGGTCTTCGAGCCAAGCGCCACCGAACAGGTGGTAGCCACGCACAACTGACCAGCCAGTAGCCACAGAGTCAACTCCCGGGGCATTCTCCTCGACCGCCTGTAACCAGCGATAACGAGCCGACGTACCGGGACCCCGAAGGGGGAAGGGTTATGCCCAAACTCCTGCTACTAACTGTCATGGAGGATATCAACGACATCGACGATATCTTTGTCGCCCAACTGATGACAACCGACCTCAAAACGGTCGTGCCGGGGACGCTCGTCGAGGATGCCGCGGACCTGATGCTCGACGAGACGATCGGCTCGGTCGTCGTTGTCAACGATGCGCACGAAATCGAGGGTATTCTCACACGGACGGATTTCGTCGACATCGTCGCCGGCCAGAAGCCCAAGGATCAGACCCCTGTCTCGGCATATATGACCCCCGACGTGCTGACTGCAGAGGCCGGAGAGACGATTCGCACTGTCGCCGACCGGATGGTCGAAGCCGGTATTCACCACGTGCCCGTCGTCGACGACGACGAGGTCATCGGCATCATCACGACGACGGACCTGACGGGCTACCTCTCGACGGTACAGACGCCGAGTCCATAACTGAGGTTACTCTTCGCTTTCGCCTGCCCCTCTGGCCGCATCGACATCTGCGCCTAACTGGTCACAGAGCCACGTCCACTGATCGACCTGCTCTTCGACGATCATCTCCGTCGACTTCCCGATGCCGTGGCCCGTATCAGTCTCCGTGCGCAACGCGATGGGGTCGTCGCCGGTCTGATGGTGCTGGATGAGTGCGGTCATCTTCCGGGCGTGGCTCGGGTGGACCCGCGTGTCCCCTGCAGCGGTCTTGAACAGCGTCGGCGGGTACTCCCCGTCCTCCACGTTGTGGTAGGGGGAGTACTCCCGAATATACTCGAACGCGTTTTCCTCATCGGGGGAGCCGTACTCTACAGTCCAGGACTCGCCCAGGAGGAAGCGGTGGAACCGCAGCATATCCAGCAGCGGGACCGTACAGAGCACGGCGCCCCAGAGGTCGGGCCGTTGGGTGAGCGCGGCGCCGGTGAGCAGGCCACCGTTCGAACCGCCGTAGGCGCCGAGATGCTCGCTGTCGGTGTAGCCCGCATCGATGAGCCCCTCGCCGACGGCGTGGAAGTCATCGAAGACGTTCTGCTTGTTTTCGCGCATCCCCGCCTCGTGCCAGGGCTCGCCGTACTCCGTACCGCCGCGGAGGTTCGCGACAGCGAAGACGCCGCCGGCCTCGAGGAACGGCCCCGCAAACCGCCAGAAGCTCGGTGTCTGTGGGATGCGGAAGCCGCCGTAGCCGTAGAGCACTGTCGGCGCCTCGTCGTTCGGCTCGAGCCCCTCGCGGTGGACGACGAACGCCGGCACCTCCGTCCCGTCCGCGGACTCGAAGAACTCCTGGCTCACGGCGATATCCACGTCGAGTGAGACCTCGTCCTGGCCGATGACTTCGGTTTCGGGACCATCCTCTGCAAGCCAGTAGCGCGTGACCCGGTCCGGTTCTTCGAAGCCGTGGACCACGTAGAACAGTTCCTCACCCTCGTCGTCGGCCTCGACGCCGTCGATGGTGCAGAACTCAGGGCTCGGTAGCTCCTCGACGTTCTCGCCGTCCTCCCAGACGGAGAGCGCCGAGGAGGCGTCCCGGAGGTGATTGGCAATGAGCGCGTCCCCTGCTACAGTGATGTCCTGTAACACTGCGTCCGTCTCGGGAATCGTCTCGGTGAACTCCTCCGGGTCGAGGTTCTCGCCCTCCGCGAGCGACTCGATATCGGCGGTGAGCACGCGGGAGTAGTCGGCCTCGTAGTTCGTGAGGAAGTGGCCCTCCCCGTCGCCGACGTGCGGACCGAACGTGGCATCGTACTCCGTCAGCAGCGGGACCAGTGGCTCCTCGGCGTCGGCGTCGACACGGTAGAGATCGGTGTGCGTGGTTCCTTCGTGGACGGCGGCGAACAGGGTTCCAGTCTCCTCGTCGATTTCGAGTTCGGGCCAGGCGTGCTCACTGAACTCGTCCGTGAGCAGTTCGTCGTCCTCGGGGCTATCACCGTGGGTATGCGCGTAGAGTGCCTTATCCAGTTGGTTCCCGTCCCCCTCCCCATCGTCGGGACCACCGGTTCGGACCGAGTAGAAGCCGTCATCGGTCCAGGCGAAGCCGCCAGGGTCGACGCGACCGGCGTCTGGGACGACGTCCAGCCAGCGCCCGGTGGTGGTGTCGACGACGCGCACGTCGTACTGCTCCTGGCCGCCTTCATCGTAGCCATAGGCCAGTCGGTCGCCGTCGGGCCCGACCGTGAACCAGTTCATCGACGCCGCCTCCCCCTCGAACGTGTTGGGGTCGACCAGCGCGATGGCTTCCTCCTCGAAGGAGTCCCGGACGTACAGCACTGCGTGGTCCTCGTCGGGTGCCTCGATGGTCTGGAAGTAGCGCCCGCCGGCAGCGGTGACGGCGCCGTACTCGGTGACGCGCGCGACCGATTCGAACTCGGGGCGGAGTGCGTCGCGGGTGTCGCTGTCGAGCACGTAGTCGGCGTACTCGTTCTGGGCCTCGATCCATTCGCGGACCGCTTCGGTGTCCTCCTCGAGCCAGCGATACGGGTCGACGATTTCCTCGCCGTGGCGTTCCTCGGTGACGGGCCGGCGCGCAGTGTCCGGCGGTGTCTCGCGCATGGATGGACTGCGCCGCGGGAGCGGCTTAAAAGGGGGCGAACCGGCAGCCGAGTCGACGCATTATCGCTCGTGGACCCGCATGAGCACCGGCTCCGTCGGACGCGTCGTAATCGACGGCAAGAGCGACAGCTTCGGCTCCGACACAAGCTCGAAATGCCGGTTTTGATAGAGCGTCGCGAGCACGAGTTTCGCCTCCAGTTTCGCGAACCGGTCGCCCACACAGCGCCGTGGGCCGCCACCAAAGGGGAAGTAGGCAAAGCGGGGCAGCGACTCACGCAGGTCGTCGCTCCACCGCCCGGGGTCGAACGCCATCGGGTCGTCGAAGAAGCGCGGGTCACGATGGAGCGTCCACTGGTTCAGGTTCACCGTCGCGCCCTCGGGTATCGTGTAGCCGCCAAGCGCCACATCTGTTTTGGCTTCCCGGAGGATGCCGTGCACCGGTGGGTAGAGCCGCATCGATTCCTCGACGACCTGCTCGGTGTACTCCAGGTTGGGTGCATCGGCCATCGTCGGCCGGTCGCCGCCGAGCACGTCCTCCAACTCCGCGACCAGCAGGTCCTCGGCGGCCGGGTTCTGGCCCAGACAGAACAGCGAGAACGTCAGCGCGAGCGCAGTGGTCTCGTGGCCGGCGAGCAGGAGCGTTCGCACCTCGTCGCGCACGAGTTCGTCGTCCATCGTCTCGCCCGCGTCGTCACGTGCCGTCAACAGTGTCGAGAGCACGCTGTCTTCATCGATGGATTCGGCCCGATGTCGTTCGATGATGTCGTCGACGACGTCGTCGATATCGTCGATAGCCTCGAAGAATGCGCGATTTCCTGGCGTGGGCGCCGATATGGGGACCAGCGAGGAGGCCGGACTGCCGACCCTGTCCATCACCACGTCCAGCGCCTCGCTGATGGTGCCGCCGTCCTCAACCTCCATCCCGAACAGCGTTCGGGAGACGATGTCGAGGGTGACCGACATCAGTTCGCTGTGGACGTTCACTGTCTCGCCGTCCGCCCAGCTGTCGGCCATCGCCGTCGTCTCCTCGACCATTATTTCGCTGTACTCCGCGATGCGATCCGGATGGAACGCGGGGTTGACCATGTGGCGCTGGCGGCGCCACTGGTCGCCCTCGGCGGTCAGCAAGCCGTCACCGGTGACCGGATCGAGGATGTCGTGGAACAGCTCCCCCTTGCCGAACTGCTCGTTACGGTGGACCAGCACCGTCTCCACCAGCTCCGGATCGTTCAGCTGGTAGAACTCGCGTCCAAGTGAGCTGTAGTATGTCAGCGGGCCGTACTCACGGGAAAGCCGGGTCTTGAACGCGAACGCGTCGCGCGCGAACGCGAGAAACGAGCCGATGACGGGGTAGCCGTCAGGACCTGGCGGACGTTCGGGGGCTCCCGACGAATCGAACATACAATTTACAATAGGTTGTTACGGTAAGTACTGTTCGTTGCTTCGTGCCTGGTTCCGGTGGCGGAATCCCCCGCGGTTTGCCGCCAGCCGTAGGGTTGGGAACGGGGGGATTCTTGAGCCGGTAGATGGCTACGAGCGTCCGAGAGGCACCGAAGGAAGCGGCAGCAGTCGTGGGGCTCATCAGCGGCTCACAGTACGTCAACCACGCGTATCTGGTGCTGTTCCCGCCGATACTCGCGACGCTCTCGACGGAGTTCGGGGTGTCGCTCTCGCTCCTCGGACTCGCGATCGGTGTGCAAGGAGCCACCAACACGCTCTTCCAACTGCCGTTTGGCTGGCTCGCCGACGCCCGTGACCGGACAATCGCGTTCGCACTCTCGTCAGTCTCGGGCGCGCTGGGGGTGCTCGTCGTCGCTGTCGCTCCGGATTTCTTCACCCTCGTGCTCGGACAGGCACTCATCGGGGTCGGCGTCGGTGGTCACCACCCGGCTCACTACCCGCTGCTCTCTGACGCGACGCCTGATGGACTTCGAGGCCGAGCGTTTTCCGTATACGGCGTCGGGGGCGCGCTCGGTTTTGCCACGCCGCCGGTGTTGTTCACGCTATTCATCGGGGCTGGGCTGACCTGGCGTCATGCGGTCGGCACTGTTGGCGGGGTCGGCCTCTGTTACGCATTGGCCGCGACCGGTGCGCTCCGCCTCGCCATCGGCAAGGAGGTTACTGCGCCGAACGTCGGCGACGCCGAAGCAGCCGAGAACGTGGAGGGTGAACCGCTCCGTGACCGGGCCGTCGCGGCGCTCCGGGCGTTGGCGAACTCGCCCGGTATCATGGGACTCACGCTGTTGGCCTTACTCACCTCGACGGCGTCCTGGGGGGTGAACACCTACGCCGTTGTCTTCCTCGACCGGGCCTACGGCGTCACCCCAGATACAGCGAACCTCGCGCTGACGGGGATGTTCGTCGTGGGTGCGGTAGCCATCATCCTCGGTGGCGACCTCACTGATAGGATCGCTCCTGGCCCGGTGATGGTTGCGGCGTTCGCCGCGGTGACGGGCTTCGTTGCGCTGCTCGCCTCGGGACTTGTTCCAGCGATAATCGCCATTGCCGCCCTGCTCGGTGTTGGTGCGGCTCGAAGTCTCGCCGGCCCCGCCCGGGATGGACTGACGGACGAACTCTCGGCTGCCGACACGGTCGGAACGAACTTCGCGGTGGTGAGCGTCGGTGTGATGCTCGGTGGCGCCATCGCCCCACCGATGTTCGGCTACATGGTGGAGACGTCGGGCCCGAGTGTGGCGTTCGGTGCTATCGCCGGCGTCGCGCTCGCGGGCACAGTCGTAACTGTGTGGCTGGCGACGATTGTGGCGGAGTGACAGCTGGGAAGTTCCTTCTGCAGGCTCAGCCGGAACCGGACGGATTCCGAATCGTCATCGAACGGAATCCGCTCCTGGCCAAGTGATTCGCAGAATCGATGGGTGTCGGACAGTGCTGCGGGTGACTGGAGCAACCCCTGCTTGGAGCATCGAACTCCCGACAGGGTTCGTTCGGCGCTTTCCCTGTACGAACCGCCGGTTCGTGACTGCCTAGCTACCCAATAGATGCCCGCGTGGACGGCAGTGGACCTCATTTCCAGCGGCGCCCGGCGATGTCGTCGGGGGTGATTCGGTGTCGCCGGTCAGCCCTATAAACTCCACTTCTGGGTTCGACAGTGCTCGTCAGTCACTGCTTTCACGCCGTGAGTGATTGCCAGCAAAGCGTAGTCCATGAGGGGTTCTTTGGTCCCTAATTAATCGAAAATCGCCGGACGGGCCCTTAATCCTTCCCAATCTCTCCAGACGGTTACTGAGTGTATACTGATACATGAACAGCGTTTACCCAACGGTGACGACATGTCGAAACGTGACCCAGACTGTGACAAAACCGAGCAGGTCGATGCCCTCCCAGTGTTCGATCTGTGTTGGGACGTCGACGACGTGAACGACCCGACCTACATCACCGTGTTCGCCGAACAGCGGACCGAGAACGTTACGCAGTGGATCTCTATCGAGACGGACTATGCAGTCGGCCTCGACGATGTTCGGTGACGGTCTCACTGTCGACCGACGTCCGACCGGATCCCAGTCACGCCTCCCCCGTTGTGGCTCTCAGTTACGACCTTCTCTTCACCGCCCCTGACTGTCACTCACGGTATCCGAGCGCAGTGAGACGGTCCTCGATCTCCCCACCCTAATAGTGGTGCCCTCCAACGGAACTCCCGAATGAACATCACCGTCGGTTCGAACGTCGTCCATCCGTTTGCCAAAGGGTGTGCCCAGAAGCGAATCCACGAACTCGGATAGGCGACTCGCGGCCAACGGACACGAAGTGATCATCTACAGCCGGCAGTACTGGCAGGGGCCTGAGGAGACGACACACGAAGGCATAACGTTACGAGCTGTCAGTTGGCGGTGTTCAGATACAGAGTCAGTGAACGGGTTGCGTTCGGCGAACCAGCCGGCTTCCTGGTGGCCTGCGAAAATCGGAGATTTCCGGGCGACGGAAACGGTTCGCAGTTTCCGTAGATCGAAACGAACAGCAGGTGACGGATCTCGATCTGTCTGCCAGAGTCAACTTCCTCGGCTTCCTCGTCGAGCGACCCGTCCGCGTTTGCCGATGCACTTCCCCGGGGGTTCTCGGGCGAACGCGCAGCTATCAAGCCGACCGAGCAGAGGAAACGGTATGACTGGGACCGGATTGCAGCGCAGGCAGAAACCGTGTACCAGGACGTCGCTCACCGAAAGAGCCGTGAGTGGCGGTATTACCCCGATCGATCACTGGAGAGCATCCGAGTGAGCCGGTTCCGATAGTTCTGCAACCGCTTCGTCAGCGACCCCTTCGGTTCCGCGTTCTCGTCTACGGTGGGGTCGAGGAGGATATACGGAATCAGTAGGTTGGCTCGGTCGGTTAACTCGACCGTCCCGCGGTCCTCGTCGTACTCGATGACCTCCGCATCGGCCAAGCGCGGGAGGTGAACCTGATACAGGGAGATATAGAGCCGTTTACGCTGCTGGGCGGAGACCTCTGACTGGTCGATGTCGTGTTCCGCTGCCGCGAGCTGTTCGGCCAACTCACCCCGCGTCGCCTCACCGCCAACGGACTTCAGATAGCAGATGACTCCCCGCCGCCGCGGTGAGGTAAGGAGTTCGAATATGATGTCTTTGGAGAGCCGGCCGGTCTCTTCAGCTGGGCCGTCGATCGCCAGTTCCGGGGATGAGTCAGTATCAGCTCCCTCTCCCGCTGATTCGCCCAATTGAGCATTCCCCTCGCGCTTCCTCACCATAAGGAATGGTAGACAGGCTGTACTATGGTAAAACTATGCCTCATAGTGATTACTGCGAGTCTGTCCCGGCGTAACCATCCGTGTCGGTGATGGGAGCCCCTGAACCGGCGTCTTTCGACACCGTCGATGACACTATTCGCAGTAATCACTATCAGCAACACATCAAGTGTGAATCTCACGGATATCACTCCTGACGGAACTAATCCTGCACAAAGAGAACGGAGCCCGCCGTGGTGATGGTGGGTGTCCGTGCTTAGTGGGACCTGCCAAACAGGAGGTTCGAGAGGCGACAGCGGACTCATGCTGAACCAGCGAGCCTCCCAGCATTCAAATCAAGGTTCTCGGAGGCGAAAACAGATAACTCGGACCCTAACTAATTACGACTGGAACGTACGTATGGGTGGTTCGCTGGCAACCCTACATTGCTCCCCCATCCCGCTGTGTCAGCGGACCACCGATTTTCGGGGCCACCACAGAGGACAGCCGGGCGGCTCCGCAGTTCAATCGCCCGGAAACGGTGTTCGCGGTAGCCGCAGCATGCTCAGCGAGCATGTACTGGAGCAGTTGTACAGGTCGCGTTCGAGATCCTCGAAAGCCGTCTTCGACTTATCAATCGAATCATCAGTAAGCAGGTACCGTCGACGGAACGAGCCAGGCTGATGCGTATCGACCAGAACTCGCGGGCACGATTTTTCGATTTTCATTCACATAGCTGTTTCCACCCTCCCAAACGTTATACGGAAACGACATATCTGCTTTTGATAGTAATTTCGTCCAGATCGAAAAATGGCGGGCAGTAAGGGAGAATTATTTGATAAGTACGAGATGAAACGAGAGTGTATATAATATATTAAATATAAATTTCATCAAATCGTATATATCGTTGATAATTCTGGCCAAAGACCTGCAGCAATCATCAAAAACCCAATAAATAACTAAGGCTGATGCTGGCCATTGTTCGGCCGATGTATGACTGTACTTGCCGAAGTGTTGATTCCGACAGACGCATTCGGACTTGGGCCCGTCTTCGACGAGTTTCCCGATGCCCAAGTCGAATTTGAACGCGTAGTCCCACTCGAAAAGCAATGCCCCACACTCCTCCGTGTGGATGGGTTCAACGACAGTGACGTTCAATCGACACTCCAGCAGAGCGATTGTCTCGATGTCATTCAAAATCTAACAGACATTTCTGACGAGCGGCTCTATGTCGTGCGTCTCACGACCGACAGTAGTCCGGTTCTGGAGGTTCTCACGGAGACAGACGTTCACATCCTGAACATCATCGGGCGCTCCGATTCATCGGAGTTCCGGGCGCGCTTTGCGACCCACGACGAACTCATCGAGTTCAATCAACATCTCACCGGGAAGGGCATTCCAGTCACGCTACAGCGACTCTACAATTCGGACCCTGAACATCTGAGCTCGATATCGGACAAGCAACGAGAAGCTGTCAGGTTGGCACTCCGTCAGGGGTACTTCGAAATCCCACGTCAGTGCACGATAGAAGAGCTGGCTCACAGTGTCGGGGTCAGCGATAGCGCGTTCTCCCAACGGCTACGACGAGGCATCGCGGCCTGTGTCGGAATGTGTTTGGACGAGCAGTAACCGACGCAAACCGGTTTTTCGGAGGCGATTCTACGTCGGGTTAATCGCAGTTTAGGATGGTCTAACCCAGCCTCCAGAGTGCTGACTTCGCTATCGACGCCAGTACAAACTGCATATAGCTTGATTGCTGTCCAACTCTCGTCGCTCTCGGAGTGCGAATTCATCGTCGGTGTTGGATCTGTTTCGAATTTCGAACAGCGACGTCCGACTGTCTGACCGCGATTTCTGATTTCTACCTTTATCCCATATTGAGATATTAACGCACAAACAGCAGTTAGGCCATTAGTTACCCGATCGAGTTTTCAAGCTGTTCGGTCTTCAGTGCGGGAGAAAATCGAAGGGGAAAGTCAGATTTCTAATAGCTCACGAGTCGCGTGAACTGTTAACTACCTATAATAACTCCGCTATCCTGCTACGCATTCGGGAAATCCCGGGTGCCAAGCGGGGAATACACCAGTTGAGACGGTCGCTGTATCGGGGGGAAGATTCGACATCAATCGACAACACAGGAAATCCAAGCACGATTCGAAACTATGAGCAGCACAAGGAAACGCGCAAACGCGGTGTTCTTCACCGTGGTGATGGTACTCTCGCTGTTCGCGATCGCGTCTGTCTCCGGGACAGTTGGCGCTGCCAGCCAGACGCTGACCGTGGACGATGACTTCCCGACCGGAGAGGACACCGATCCGGACACGGAGTATCGGACGTTACAAGCAGCGGTAGATGACGCACAACCAGGCGCCACCATCGAAGTAAAAGAGGGGTCCTACAACCCCGTCGACATCGACAAAGAGGTCGACCTGGTGGCGGTCGGCGATAGAGCGGACACGACTATCGTCGGAAACAGTAACTACGCCGTCAACGTCACCCAGGACGACGCGAGCTTGTCCGGGTTCACGATCGTCGCTCAGGGAGGCGCATTCGGACTGTTGGTCGAGGACCTCGGTGACGTCAGCGACACCAACTTCGTCGCTGAAGGGAACCACTTCGTGAGTGCGAACGGACAGGCGGATTTCCTCGCGTACGTGGAGGACTCTCATCAGGTCACCATCCAGAACAACGAGTTCAGCGGCCAGGCCTACATCGCGCTCTATCTGGACGCGCAATCATCCACTGTCGCCAACAACGAGTTCAACGTTGACGCTGGTGACGGAAGCCAGGGTGGCATGCGCGGCGCAGTCATCACAGTATTGGGCACCGGGAACAGCCTACAGAATAACCATATCGGCTTCCCGTCTAACGCGATTGCGGGGCTCATACTAACGGGGAGCGACCACACGGTCACCGACCTCACCGTGCATGGTCACCTCGACGAGCACCAGCACGAGTCTGACCGGCTGGACTACGCTGTCTGGATCAGTGGAATCGGTCACGACCTGTCGACACTGGATGTCCAGGATAGTGAGGTCGGGGTCTTCGTCGATGAGGCCTCCGACATCATGCTTACCGACGTGAGCTCGAAGGAACACAAGTACTTCGACGGAGGTCTGGGCGCAGGATACGACCTGTACGTCGGTTCGGATACGACCAACGTGCGGACCGATGACTTCGCCGCGATGTCGAGTCAGGTCGACACCAACGTCGAGGTCCACGGCACCGACCACACGCTCAGTGGCGTGACCTCGACGACAGACACACCTCAGGGGATCTACATGACGGCGGACCAGAGCTCCGTGATGGGTGCGATGGTCTCGAATAAGGCCACCGGCATAACCCTGGCCGACACGACCGGATCCGGCGTCACGACGAGTGACATTCAGTCGAACGGAATCGGTATCCACGTCCTCAATAGCGAGGACGCGACAATCGAGAACAACAACGGAATCACCAGCAACACCGTCGGTGTCTCCGTCAGTGGCTCGAACGCCACAGTGATCGACAACAGTATCGAGAACAACAACGTCGGGCTGGAGGTGGACGACACCTCCCAGATGGCGTCCAACGTCGACGCCCACTGGAACGATATCGTCGACAACAACGCTGGCATCCAGAACCACGGTGCCAACGACGTCATGGCCGAGATGAACTGGTACGGCAGCGAGGCTGGACCGGGCGGCGCAGGCCAGCTCAGTGCCATGTCGACGCTCGGCCACGGTGACACCGTCAGCGATGGCGTCATGTACGACCCGTTCCTGACCGCGCCAAAGGACAACGTTCCGCATAGCTGGGACCAGGTCGAGCAGTTCGGCCACGACTTCGAACTCGAAGGGGATGAGGGCTGGCAGACCATCGCCTTCCCCGGCGCCGGCGAAGATGATGTCGGGACGACGCTCGGAGATCTCGGGAACCGACAAGGCGTCATGGTCTGGGCCTACGATCAGGACGACCCGCAGGGCCCATGGCTGACCGGTAACCAGCTGGCCAACCGGTCGGTCGAGTCCCTCGATGCGTTCATCGTCACTGGCCTCGACGACGACGCTGAGGTCACCATGGACCACCTCGACTCGACCTCGCCGCCAAACGGGCCTGGCCAGGAGGACCTCGACCCCGGCTGGAACTTCGTCGGCGCACCACAGGACGGCCAAGCTCAGACCGTCTACCAGTCGACGTCGAACCTCGGGCGCCTCGTTCACGTTTACGAGCAGCCCGAGAGTCAGCCCTACGGATCTGCCGGTGACGCGAACCCGTTCCAGGACAACTTCGCGACCAGCGCCTCGAGCGACGTGAGTCCGTACACCGGCTACTGGGTCTGGTCCGACAGCGATGGAGAGCTTAGCGCCGTGATGCCCGGCGGTGTCTCGGCCTGTGACGAAACCACACTCCTGAATCAGAGTCAGACCTGCCCACCATGAACAACCGTAATCGCACAGCTGCCCTCGTGGTCTGCTTGCTCCTGCTCGGAGCACCGTTTGCCGTCGGGGTCGGAGTCGGATCGCCACCGCAACCACCGATGGCGCTCTACGGCTCTGTGACGATAGGTGGGGACGAAGCACCAGAGGGCACGACCATCCAAGCAGTCGTAGACGGCGACGTCGTCGGTTCGATTACTACCGAAGAGTCGGGTGAGTACGGCGAGTCCGGCGCCTTCGGAAAGAAACTCAAAGTGGACTGTGACTGTACTGACGGTCAGACCACCGTTCGCTTCCGGATCGAAGGAACGGATGCCTGGGCCAACCAGACAGTCGTGTGGCAGTCCGGTATCGCCAAGCAGGTGAACCTGGCGTTCCCCGATGTTGCGACGCCAACGCCGACCCCAACCGAGAATGCCACTCCGACTGAGAGTCCAACCCCGACTGAGAGTCCGACCCCGACCGATACGCCTACCCCGACCGATACTCCCGAAGCCAGTTCGTCGGGGAGTAGCGGTGGCGGAGGCGGTGGCGGTGGCCAGAGCGGCGGTTCGCAGCTCTCGCTCTCGACCACTAACACTAACGAAGGCGCCACTGTCTCGGTACGCGACGTCCCCACCGGGGCGTCGTTCTCGAGTGACCTCTCGGGGACTGTCGAGGGAGCGGGCGTCTCGATGAAGACGCTGAACCTCTCGACGAAATTCGACGAGTCGCAGTTCCGTATCGAGATGACCGACCCGACGGATGCGCCCCAGGGCGCTCCCGAACTCAGCAACGGCGAAGCAGTTGCCTACTTCCGAGCTGATGCCATCCAGCTCGAGGACGGCGTTCTCGACAACGCCACCGTTGAGTTCACGGTTGCGCAGTCGTCATTGCCCGACGGTGCCGAGGCAGACGACGTGACCCTCTACCGCTATGCCGACGGATCGTGGCAAGCGGTATCGACCACGCACGTCTCGGGAACGACGTACAAGGCGACGTTCGATGGGTTCTCAGCCTTCGCCATCGGTGTCCAGGGGCAGCAGACGACGCCAACCGAGACTGCAACCGACACGACGACGCCGACGGACAGCCCGACGAACACTGCGACGCCGACGAGCACCCCGGGATCCTCGACCTCCGAAATGCCAACGACGAGCGAGTCGAGTAACCTCGATATCGGCGTTCGAGCACCGGGATTCACATCCCTCACCACCATCGTGGCGTTACTGGTGATTGCGCTCATCGCTGTTCGTCGCCGCTGACCGCCCTCTCACCATTTTTTCGACGCTCACACTGACGGCGGAGTGTCCCGCCAGAATCCACTATCTCCAAGATAATTCCTTAGGGCTCGAGTTTCGGTATTTCGCGGCCCGATTGAGAACTGAGAGCCGAACGTTCGCGGGTTCCACACAGCGGTCGTCGATGGGGAGACGGCTCACGCCCTCCCGACTCACCCGACAGACCAGTCGTTGTCGCGGTAGTAGACCAGGGTGAGGACGAGGAGCACTCCGAGAGCGATTCCAGCCTCTAAATTCTCTCGCCCAGTTTCGAGCGAATCGATGAGCTGGTGAAACCGGAACAGGTTCGCGTACGTCGTCTGGAGGAACGAGTGCCTCCATGGTCGTCCGAACAGGGTGCCGTTCCCCAGTCCTTGGGGCTCGCTGGTTCTCTATCTTGCTCTCGGCTCACCGTCTGAACTGCACGTCGAACTCTCACCGCCAACGACGACTCCCCGGGTCTGCCGACGACGAAGCCAGTAGCGTGGCCCCTGGGGGACAGCCACGAAAACGGATAGATGAACCGGCTATCCGAATCAAGCAGCGCTGGCTCGGGAGCCGTTTAGGTTGTTGCTATCCCCAGTAACCGAGCGATATGAGGTGAGTACCAAAGCGCAACGATGCAAACAGTATTGAAGACATGGATATCTCTGGAGTTTCGGACAGCCACAAACAGTCACGAGTTGGTGGGCTGGGTCAGTCTGTAACACCCTTCCGAGCGAGGGAGGGGCAGAACAGACCCACTGAGGCGGGGCGGGTCTCAGGAGACGGAGGTCGCTGATGGCCTCGAAAGACCGCCTCGAGCCCTCCTCGACAGGTATCCGTGGGAGCGACGGCTCGGCGGAGCCGTCTATCGAAGAGGTCCCCATCACCAACCACGAACGCAAGGGTGATGCGACGCTCCACAGCTTCCGGGACGGCTGGCGACACGTGAAGTTCATGCTCGTCAACGCACCGAGCTATCTGTTCTCGGTGCCAGGGGCGGCGTTCTCCGTGGTCGGCGCATTCTTCATGTTCGCCGCCTACTTCGAACTGAGCTACGAGGGAATCAACCCGGGCGTTCACTTGATGATCGTCGGAAGCCTGCTCGTCATCCTCGGCTATCAGATACTCACCTTCAGCACGCTCACCACGATCGCCGGGGACCCGATCAGAAAAGTCAGCGAACCGTTCCCGTCGCGAATTCTCGAGTACATGAGTCTCGAACGTGGCGTGGCCGTCGGCATCCTCACGTTCCTCGTGGGTGCCAGCTACGCCGCCTACCTGCTCACCCAGTGGATCCAGAGCGGCTTCACCACCCTCCCCATCGTGCTGGCGGATATGGTCGCGTTCACGACGATCGTCCTCGGCATCCAGACTGTCTTCGGGGCGTTCTGCCTCAGCGCACTCAGAGACGAATGACCACTGCAAATCCCGACACTGAACGAACAACCTCTGCCGACGAACCGGATGCGTCGACGGCGACGGACGGTGAACGGACAGACAGTATCCCGTTCCTGGCCCCCCTCATAGCTCGACTCCGGCAGCCGGAGTACACCGGGGAGAACCGATGTACTCCGTGTACCGTCGTCAATACTGCCATCGCCCTCCTCCTCGGCGCCAGCATCGGCTACGTGGTTCTGCTCGTGAGTCGAAACAGTGCTATCGCGGCCGGCACCGGTGTCCTGTTCCTGCTTGCTGCACTCGGAACCATCTCTCTGCGGGGGTATCTCGTCCCGTACACCCCGACGCTCACGAAACGATATCTTCCTGACCGGATCCTCCGGTGGTTCGAGCACCACGAGCAGGAGACAGCCGTCGAGTCACTCGAGGATATCGACGTCGAACAGCTCCTCACGTCATTAGGTGTCCTCCAGGAGTGCGAACGGCAGGACGACCTCTGTCTCACGCCGTCGTTCGAGCGTCGATGGCGGGACCGGATGGAGCAGTTCCGTGAGATGGACAGAGAGAGCCGAGAGACAGCGGTTTCTGAACTGCTCGAACTCGACGACGATCACACCGTCGAGGAGTACGGCAACACTGCCGCCATCGTGATGGTCGACGGGACGAAGGTCGCCCAGTGGGAGTCCGACGCCGCCTTCGTCGCCGATCTGGCCGCCGACGATCTGCTCCGAGAGTGGTCAGACCGTTGGTCGGCGTTCAGCATCCCGGCGCGGGGGGAGCTCCTGAACTCACTCCGGATGTTCATTCAGCGGTGTCCCAGCTGCGACAGCCCCGTGACGATGGGCCAGGACACTGTTCAATCCTGCTGCCGGTCGAGGGACGTCGTGGCTGTGACCTGTTCGGAGTGTGACTCACGGATCTTCGAAGTGGAGGTGACACCCGAACTGCAGGCGCAGTTATGACTGCAAGAGCGGCGTCGTTGCTGCTACCGTGGGAGTCGGCCCCATGGCGTCTACCGAGAACAGCGGGCGGTTGGCGATGCAGAGTCGACCCTCGTTCAACGACCCTCTGCCCACACCACCGGAACGAGCAACGAAAACCCGTCGGTTCCTGAGCGGGCTATGCAGCATCTCGACCGAACAGCCGTGAGCCGGACGCTCCACCGGAGCCGGAAGTAGATCCGGTCGCGCGCCGCTGCCACGGCGTCCCGGCTCCAACGGCTCCGCGCCATGGAGGTGACCATCGAGCAACAGATGTACAACGCGGCTTCCTGGATGTACGAGTACGCGGCGGACCGTGGGTGCGAGTTCCGGAGAACTACGTCTTCAGTGTGTGGGGGCGTAATCGGGTGTAAAACTACGACAACGGCGAATCACGCGGGTACTGGTACGCAAAACAACGGTTTACCGAGTTCCTCACGAGTTCGCCCCGGCGCTCGACTGAGTGGTACGAA
>NZ_JAZKRY010000041.1:0-26572 GCF_036626355.1 Halolamina sp.
CTCAACCGCACCGACGACACCTCGGCATACAGCGAACAGAAGCTCCTGCCGAGCCTCAAGAAGTGGTGGGACGACCTCACGAGCGTTCATTCGAAGGTTCTGCAGAAAGTCGTTCAGCGGTTGTACGACAACCTCTCGACGCTCCGTGGGCGCAAAGAGAACGGCTACCGCGTCGGCAGCCTCAAGCGCGAGCCGTCAGGCGAGCGGTAGGGTGGGGTAGTTCACTCATCCGGAGTTGCCCACACACTGAGAACTGAACCGAGTGTTAACACCCGGACCCACGAATTTTCCATATGGATCAATCGATCGGGTCGATTCTCGTTCCAACTGATGGGAGTGACGGATCTGAACCAGGCGAACGTCGAGGGGTCGACCTCGCAGCCACCGTGGGAGCCGACCTCCACGTGGTGTCCGTCGTCGATACCCGTGAGCTCTCGCCCTCGCTGTCGCAGCTGGACGCCGACCCGAAGACCAAACAGAAGCAACTGCTCGAAGAGAAAGCGGAAACCGCGGTCGACGATGTCGCCCAGCTGGCCCGAAACCACCTTTCGGGACGAATCACGACTGCTGTCGAGCGGGGCATCCCGTTCCGATCGATCACCGACTACGTGGAAACCAACGACATCGACATGATCGTCATGGGGACCCACGGCCGAACGGGGCTCGAACGGGTGTTGCTCGGGAGCGTCGCGGAGAAAACACTCAGAACAGCCAGCGTCCCAGTCGTATTGGTTCCGCCGAGTGAGGACGTCGTCGAGGTGGGCGATATCGAGTACGAGAACCTCCTACTCCCGACAGACGGCAGTGAGGGGGCGGAGTTCGCGATCGACTGGGGTCTCTATCTGGCGCGAGAGTACGATGCAGCAGTACATACCGTCTACTCGGTCGATACGGGCCGGTTCGTCGGGGGCACAGAGATGGCCGACATCCACGATGCGCTCGAACGAGCCGGCCAGGCCGCACTCGAGACCGTCCGTGAGCGGGCCCAGGACGCAGGCGTCAGTGCCAACGCGTCCCTCGGTACTGGTCCGGCAGCACGAATGATTCGTTCCTACAGTCAGGAACACGATATCGACCTCATCGTGATGGGAACGCACGGTCGTTCGGGGATCGAACGGTATCTCATCGGCAGCGTGACGGAGGCGGTCGTCCGCCATTCGGACCTTCCGGTTTGCTGTGTCCCGATGACGGAAAGATAGGAGTCGAGACGAGACGACCGGTTATCCTTCGTAGCGGGCGTAGCTGCTACACCAGCCATTCGGACTGACCTCTCCGGACAAGAGGGTGCAGGCGCCCATTCCGTCATCGTTCTGGTCGGTAATGTAGAACTGGCAGTTCGAGCACTGCTCGTCACCGTTCGGCTCATCCTGGTAGTTGAGGTCCGACGGCGCAACGACGCTATCGGGGTCACGCTCCTGGCCACCCTGGGAGGTGGCAGTGCGTTCGGACGGAGGGACCTCGTCGCTGTCCGCGGTCGGCGTGCCGCCGTTTCCGCCGTTCCCGCCACAGCCGGCGAGGCTGGTGGTGAGCATCGTGGTACCGCATAACTGGAGGAACCGCCGACGCGAATTTGACTCTTTATCTAACATTTTCTAAAAATACGGGCCAGTGGAGAAAATAGCTGCCCATTATTCTCACCCACTGAGGACAGCCCGAGAGCTTCGCAGTCCCGTGGTTCACGGAGCGCCAATAGCGTGATCTATGGGATCGGCCTCCCGGGCGGCCGTCCTACGAACCGCTCTGAGAAATGTCGACACCTGCGCCGGCGTCCGTGGCAGGCAGGAACAGGAAGCCGTCTGGAGCGTGATGATCGAGGACCATTCGTAGCTAGTCGGGCGGATATTCTTGCAAAACAGGAGTTGCGTTCATCGGTCCGGTTTCTGAGAGAGTGCCCAGTAGAGCGTTTTCGAGAGACGGACCAGACGGGCCAAGTATTCGAAGCCCCACTTTCCGGGTATGCATCGACGGACGTTTCTCAGATCGGCTGGAACGGCAGGAGCGATCGGCGGACTCGCCGGTTGTCTCGGGAGCGTCGGACTCGGCGATTCGAATCCCGACGTCGTCCTCGGGGAACCCGACCGAGAATTCGAGAGTAGCGACGTTTCGTATCCAGCCTGGGGTGAGCAGATTCCGGACGTAACCGTCCCCGCGCCGATGGAGTCCCGGGAGATTCGCCTCCGTGACGGAGAGCAACCGTCGCTGCTCACGTTCTTTTACAGCCACTGCCAGACGGTCTGTCCAGTCCTCATCTCGACGCAGCGAAATATCCAGGCCCATGCACAGAACAACGGGTACGGTGACGCCGTCTCGTTTTTCCCGATGACGTTCGACCCCGCCCGCGATACTGCCGAGCGCCTCCAAACGTACGCCGAGTTAATGAACGTCGACGCCGATAACGAGAACTGGCAGTTCTTCCGGCCAGCCTCGAAAGAGCGGGCCAAAGCCGTCGTACAAGACCAGTTCGGCGTCGGCTTCCAGCGGACTGAACCGGAGGAGATGGACATGTACATGTTCATGCACTTGGCACTGACGCTGCTCGTCAACGGTGACGGCTTCGTCGAGCGTGCCTACCGGTCGAAGTCCCCCGACCAGGAGAAGATCATCTCCGACCTGAAAGCGGTGAGAAACGCGTGAACCGCCGGCAGGCCGTCGCAGGGATCGCAGGGCTCGGACTGACAGGGGGAACTCTGTGGGTCGCAGAAACCGGTCTGCCCGGGATGCAGTCTCGTGGGGAGGAGCAGCTCCCGATACGCCTCGAAACCCTGGATGCACGCGGATCGACGGCGGGCGAGGCGCTCGTGCCGACACGGGATACCGTCACCGTGGTCGATCTTTTCGCCACGTGGTGTGCCCCCTGCGACGACCAGCTCGAAGTACTGAACGCGATCCGGCCCGAGTACGACGATGTGTCGTTCATCTCCGTAACGAACGAACGCCCGAGCGAGACGCTGACGAGAGCCGATATCGCCGAGTGGTGGAGTCGCAACGATGGTGCCTGGACCGTCGGTTTGGACCCCGGAAGCGAACTGTTGTCGGCGTTCGGGGCTGGAGGGCTTCCCTACATCGCCATCACTAACGAGAACGGGACCATCGAGTTCGGTCACAGCGGACTCGTCGGGAAGGAGACGCTTCGCGACCAACTCGACTCACTGGAATAAGATGGTCGAAACTGCAGTGGGCGGAGCCGTCGCCTTCGCCGCGAGCGCCGGCCTTGCGACGTTTTTCGCCCCCTGTGCGTTCCCGCTTCTTCCGGGCTACATTGGTTACTACCTGAGCGAGAACGACAGGGACGCGGGGATGCTCGGACCTGCCGCAGCCGCTGCGGGAGGCGCCCTCGGTGCCCTCACCGTCGTCGCGCTGCTCGTCCTCGCGGTTGGACGGCCGATAAAGACCGCACTCCCACTGTTTGAGCCGGTCGTCGGACTCGGGCTGATCGGATTCGGCCTCATGACGATTCTGGAGCGGGGACCGGAGCTCCGCATCCCACTTCCAGCGCGACCGGCGTCGGTAACCGGATTCGGCGTGTTCGGTGCCGTGTACGCGGTCGCCGCAGCGGGGTGTGTGGTGCCACTGTTCTTCGGTGTGGTGACCCAGGCGCTCGGGTTGCCGGTCCACTCGAGTGTTCTCGTACTGGCAGTGTACGCACTTGGGGTGACGCTCCCACTTGTCGGAGTGACACTGCTCGCAGGGGCCGGAATCGACTCCTGGCGCACCATAGGCAACTACTCGAGACGAGTCCAGCAGGGTGCAGCCGTGCTGATGATACTGGCAGGCGGTGGGCAGATTTATCTCGCAGTGTTCGAACTCGGGGTACTGTCATAAACCCATGATGAGCAAATGCAGGGTGAGATAGTCGACAGAGGTATGCTACACGGGAAAACAACTGGCAGTATGACCGATTCCACACACCGACTGGAAGAACTCCGCTGGCCGGATGTCGAACAGTATCTCGAAACGCGGGCATCGCCGACGGTGATCGTTCCGATCGGATCGACAGAGCAACACGGCCCTCACTTGCCGTTAGCCGTCGACGCGTTCCAGGCACGTGACCTCGCCGAGGAGATCGCGGTCGCCACGGACGTGCTTACGGCGCCGCTCATCCCCTACGGCGACGCGAACCACCATCTCGAGTTCCCTGGAACAGTATCGCTATCGACGGAAACCGTGGTGGCGGTGCTCGAGGACGTCTATGCGAGCCTCGCCGGGCACGGGTTCGAGAACATCATCACCGTCAACGGACACCGGATCGCCAACCTCCCGGCGATCGAGACGGCGATGCAGCAGAGCACGGAACGGCACCCGGAGGTCTCCTTCGCAGCGATCGACCCGCTCCGGCTGGGCATCTCCGTCCACGAACGACTCCGCGACGGCGACCCCGAAGACGGGATGCACGGCGGGGAGTTCGAAACCTCGTACATGCTTGCTCGCTATCCCGAGCTGGTCGACGAGGAGGCGTTTGTCAAGGAGAGCCACGAGACGGCCCCCTATCAGACGGTCAACCTCATCGGGAACGACGACCGGGTGTTGACACCGAGTACGGCCCACTCGCCCGAAGACGGCGATCTCGGACACGTCGGTGACCCGACGCTGGCCGCCCCGGAGAAAGGTGAGGAGCTGTGGGCGGAGCTCGTCGCCGATGCCGCCGAGTTCGTCGAATCACTCGGCGCCGCAGATTCGGAGGCCGCTGATGAGTAAGGAGACCGGTGAGGTCCACAGCCTGACAATCCCCGTCGACGGGGAGACGGTCCGCGCGACGCGCCACGAACCCGCCAAAACGCGGCCAAGGCCCGTCATTCTGGTCTACACCCCGTACCACAAGGACGACCTCTCGGACACGCGCTCGGACCCGATGGTGGAATATTTCGTCGACGCCGGCTACGAGTTCGTCGTCGCCGACGCCGTCGGCACGGGCGCCTCCGACGGGTTGGTCGAGGAGCCATTCACGGCAAAAGAGGGCCAGCACGGGGCCACAGTCGTCGAGTGGCTGGCCGACCGGAGCTGGTCCAACGGCGCTGTTGGCCTCATCGGGAAGTCCTACCCGGGGACGACATCACTGGAGATCGCGGCACAGAACCCCGACGGGCTGGAAGCCATCGTCCCGATTCACGCCCCCACCCGCATCTACGACGCGTATTTCGACGGCGGCGCGCTGGCGTTCCTGCGCACCTGCGGGCAGTGGGCACCCAACTTCGAATATCTCCCCTTACAGCCGCCTACCGACCGAACTATCGATGACTGGGCCGGGCGCTGGGATGACCGGCTCGAAGGCCTCCGGGACCGAAATCCGTTCCTGTTCCAGTATCTCGACCACCAGGAGAAGGACGACTACTGGGCCGAGAAGGACGTCCCAGTCGGACAGATCTCCGTTCCTACCCTCGCAGTCGGGGGGTATCGCGACGCGTTCGGCGGTGGCACCGTTAGCTACGCAGAGCGCATCGACGCGCGGACGGAGGTGATTCTCGGGCCGTGGCGCCACGCCATGCCCGAGCAGGGCGAAACCGCCCGAATCGACTTCCTCGGTGAAGTCGAGGCCTGGTTCGACGAGCACCTCCACGACGATGCCCCAAACCGTGAGCCCGCACCGTCGGTCCGCTACTGGACCGAACGTCCCACACAGGACGACTCGCTCGCGGGGGAGTGGCGCGAGCGTGAGACCTGGCCGACCGTCGATACCGACGTGGAGGCGGTTACTCTCTCCCTCGGAGCGGGCGGACTTCGAACAGCCGATGACGACGTTAATCCGGTCTCCGACCGGTGGGACGTCGACTACAGCGTCGGCACCGCGTCGGTCGGCTTCGAGATCTCTGGTGGGACGGACCTCGACACCACACCCGACGACGACCGGTCGCTCACCTACGAGACAGGCGGACTCGAGGATGCCTTCGAACTGACCGGCACCGGAAGCGCCTCACTCACGGTCGTTCCAGACGGGACGGCCCAGCTCGTCGCCGTTCGCGTCGTCGACGTCGCCCCCGATGGAACGGGGACGCTCGTCACGCACGGCGTCACGCGAGCAGAACTCCAGAACGGCGAGATCGACCCGCCGGGCAAAGTGGGTGTCACGTCCAAACCGCTGACGCCCGGTGAGGCCCGCTCCGCCTCGGTCTCCCTGCGACCGACCTCTCACGTCTTCGAGCCGGGCCACCGGATCCGAGTCGCGGTCAGCGGGGCGTTCTTCCCGTACGTCTCACCGCCCGATGGGAGCGCTGGGTTCGTCCTCGAGTCCTCCTCGGCGGTGCCGTCGACGCTCTCGCTGCCCGGCCGGTTCCACGACGGGAGTCCCACGTTCGCGGACACGTGGGCGTTCGACCCGCCCCAGGACGTCTATGGGGAACCGGCCGCCCCGAGTTGGGAGACGACCGTCTCACACTCCGACGATACGGTCACGGTATCGCTGGAGCAGTCCTACAGCAACTCACTCGCGGACGCCGGGTTCGACTACGAGATGGCTATCGAGGCGGCGGTCGAGCGGGAGACACTCAGCTCCGAGACGATCGAGCGCGAGACGACGACGACGCTGCGCTTCCCGACCGAAGCGATTCAGTCACGCGTCCACACCACCGTGACTCGGTCCTTCGCGACGATGCAGTGCGAACTCGAGCGTGAGGAGGAGACGTTCTACTCCGAGCTGAAACGCTGGACGGCATAGACTGGTAGTGTTCAAATGAGCTCCAGCAGAACAGGAAATCCGAGCTTCCCGAAGAGTAGCTACGCGTCCATCGCGGCGTCAGAGACCTCAAGCGCTTCCTCAAGCGCGGCGACCGCCTCGTCGACCTCTGTCTCGGAGATCGTTAGCGGCGGCGTGACAACGATCGTGTTGACCGATGTGTAAAAATACACGTCGTTGTCAAGCGCGTGCGCGCTGACCTCGTCGAGAACGGTCGTTCGTCCGGAGACCTTGTCGCTGCGCTCCTCAAAGGGAACGCGCTCCATTTCGCTCCGGGTGAGTTCAAGCCCCTGGTGGAGTCCGACACCGCGGCGCTCGCCGACGCTCGGGTGGCGCTCGGCCAGTGCGTCGAGCTCGCTTGTCAGGTACTCGCCTATCTCGCGCGCATTCTCGACGAGCCCCTCTTGCTCATAGGTTTCGATTGCCGCGACACCGGCGGCACATGCGGTCGGGTGTCCTGCGAACGTGTGTCCCTGATTGAGCAGGTTGTCTTCGAAGAACTCCGCAATTTCCTCGGAGACAGTCGTCGCTGCCAGCGGCTGGTACGAGCCCGTTAGCCCCTTCGCCATCGTGATAATGTCCGGCTCCGCATCGTATAATTCCGAAGCGAACCACTCACCGGTGCGACCGAATCCTGTCATGACCTCATCGCAGATGAGCAGTGCGCCGTGATCGTGGGCGATCTCCTGGAGTCGAACGAGATAGTCGTCCGGTGGCGTCAACACGCCGTTCGAGCCTACAAGCGGCTCAACCAACACGGCCGCAACGGTATCGCCCTCAAGTTGCAACATCTCTTCGATATACTCAAGGCTCTGATCCGGGTCGAGGCTCGACCCATACGCGTACGGATCCGGCCCCTTCACCATGCCGGGCACCTCCGGCTGGATTTCGGGCCCCTGCGCGACCCGCCGGGGATCGCCGGAGGCGGACAGCGAGGCAGCTGTCGCACCGTGGTATGAGCGGTACCGGGAGAGGATCTTATATTTGCCAGTGTATGCACGCGCAATTTTGAACGCCGCCTCGTTAGCTTCAGTGCCACTGGTAGAGTAGAACGTCTTTTTTAATGAACCAGGGGTGATCTCCGCGAGTTTCTTCGAGAGACGGGCACGCGGCTCCGTCGACCAGCCAGGGGCGACGTATGGGACGTTACTGGCCTGCTCGGCGATCGCGTCGACAACGCGCTCAGCGTCGTACCCGAGGCTCGTGCAGACGTACTGGCTGCTGAAGTCCAGAATCGAGTCTCCGTTGGCGGTCACAATACGGGGGCCCTCCGTGTCGACGATCTCAGTCGGGTCGAAGTCACGCTGTCGCGTCCAGGTCCCCAGTGTATACTCTCGGTCGAGCCGTTCGATTTCGTTGCGATCAGACTGTTGACTTGCCATAGCATAACATCGTTAGGTAACATTAAGAATGTTTTGTACAATATTTTGATTTAGTCTTATTACTGTTTTTTGTTCTATTGAATTCGAGATAGGAATGAATATATTTCTCTTTGATGGCGTTGGCTCGTTGAACTGGAAAACCACGAGAGTTCCGCAGTTTCACGGACAACCAAGCAGGCTTCAAACTCGACGCCACCGACGGAACGATGGCTACTCGGCTTGCGTCACTGGCGGGGTGATATCGAGACGGTCACCCAACTTCCAGAGCGCCGTCGCGAGACGGTCATCGATAGGGACGCCAGCCTCCCGGTTCTCCGTCAGCTGTTCGTGTTCTATCGCGCCAGGAATTCGGGGCTGGTCCCCCGTTGACCCGGCGCCAGTGGAAACCGCGTCCGCTCCGGCGGCGTCGATGTGATCTGCGATTGCCGAGACACGCCGGGCGACGTCCGTTTGTGTCAGGAATCGCTCGATATCGACCGCCATAAAGCCGGCTGCGTTGTTCGAATACGCGGGCGTGGCCATGCCGGCGACGTCGCCGACGCCGAAACACCCTGCAATGAGCTCTGCAAGCACGGCCAACCCGAATCCTTTGTATCCGGAGACCGCGCCACCGAGTGGTCGGATCGCTCCCTCCTTCGCGTAGAACGACTCGATATCGCGAATGTGGCTGCCGTCCTCGTCGACGGCCCACCCCTCCGGGATCGATTTGCCGGTGTGCCGTCGCTCTCGGAGTTTGCCGTGAGCGACCTGACTCGTGGCCATATCGAGCACCACATCATGTGACAGAGCGCCAAAACTCGGAAGCCCGACCACCAGTGGATTTGTCGAGAGGAGTCGATCCGAACTTCCCGCTGGAGCGACCCGCTGACCCCCACCCTGGCTGTTGACGAACCCGACGACTGCATGGCCTTCGCCGCAGACTCGTTCGGCCCACTCACCCACCCGTCCGAGATGCGTCGCGTCGCGGACGCCCACAGCGGCGACTCCGTGCTCCGCGGCGCGAGCGACGAGCTGTGCGGATAGCTCTCGGCCGACGAGTTGTCCGAACGCATCCCGTCCGTCGATAATCGCCGTCGTGCCGTCGTCTCTGCTAATCTCGGGAGTAGTGGTCGGATCGATAGCCCCTTCCTCGACAAGTTCCAGATAGTATGGCAGTCTCAGCACACCGTGTGACGTGTGGCCTCTGAGATCGCTCTCGACAAGTGATCGGGCAACAGCTTGTGCCGTCTCCTCCGACGTCCCCGACGTTCGGAGTACCTCCGTGGCGAACGACTCGAGTTCGTCGGCGTCGACGCGACTCATGACGCGTTGGTGCCCGCTCCGGGGAATAAACGGTTTGGACAGCGGCGATTCTAGGCCGGTTTGCAGTTGAGACAAACTGTTGCCGTTCGACTTCCTGCAGAACCCATCCGTGCGGGAGGACCAGATGGGAATCTCTCTGTCGTGGCCACGTCCTGTGACCGTGACACGTCACGACTTCAGTCGTGGGAGGATGTCAGAGGTACCGGTCGAAACGGCCCGACCGCTCGAGATACTCGTTCAGCGCGTCCGGCAGCTCGGCATGCACAGTTTCAGTTGTGCGGTGTTCCGGCTGGTACGCGTCGCTGGAGAGCTCGCGAACGCCGGCAGCGAGCTGAATCGCGAGGTCGCGCATGTCCCGCTGGTCGATTTTGTCGATGGTGTCGGCGTGTGTGTGGCCCCACTCCTGATGGCCATACCGAACCACCTGTCCGGACCCCTCGCTCGCAGATCGGCCAACGACGACCGGAACGCCCTCACGCCCAAAGGGCCACGCGTCCGTAAATGGGGAGAGACCGGGCTCGGACTCGACTGGAACGTCGAGCTCGTCGCCGACGGAATGGAAGGCCTCGGCAATGGTCTCGTCGCCGCCGAGGCGGAGCGATCGGCTGAAGCCAATCCCGTCGAGATTGACGAGCGCTTCCACTGAAGATGGGTCATGGGTCTGCATCCAGTGGTGAGACCCGTACAGACCGGTTTCCTCTCCACCGAAGGCGATAATCCGAACGCTGGTTTCGAGATCGTCGACGTTCGAGAGCAGTCTTCCGACTTCCGCAGCGAGTACGGTTCCGGCTGCGTTGTCGCGTGCCCCATCAGCGATGTCGTGAGCATCGTGGTGCCCACTCACGATGATCTCGCGGTCGGTGTCCGGTCCAACGACCGCTTCGACGTTCTTCGAGGTCCCCCGGTCGACGGTCGCATCGACCGAAAGGGTTGCTGTCATCGAGTCGCGCTCGAGCCAACGGAGGATTCGACGGCTCACTTCGCGCGTGATCCCTGCTGCCGGAATCGTCCCGGTCCCGTCGCGGGCGAATCCAATCGCCCCAGTCGGTGTGATGCATCCGGGGACGTCGTTGTAGTAGAGGAAGCCGACCGCATCGTGCTCCTCGGCCAAACAGTACTTTTCGATACGGTTCATCGCGCGTCCGTAGTCCGGCGGGTTCTGGCTGGAGACGAGTGCAATCTTCCCCGCGACGTCGTGGTCGGCGAAGGATTCCGGAAGCCCCGGCCCGACGTCGACGACCGCTGCCTCGACGGTTTCCGGCGGTGACCCGGGTAACCCGAGTATCTCGTGACTCTCATCGAACGCTCGCGAGACAGTCCCGTCGACCCGGAGCGACGCCGACCCCCGCTCCCACGTCGGAGCCTCGTACTCCTGGATTTGCGCGTCTCGAAGGCCAGCATCCTCGAAGCGTCGTCGGAGCAGCGCTGCACTCTGATGTTCGCCGTCGGAGCCTGTCAGCCGGTTCCCGATATCAGTCAGTGCCTCGTGCAAGTCCCAGAGGTAGTCGTTGGTGAAGCCATCGCCGGCGATTTCGGCCAGGCTCGTCATTATGTCTCCTCCATCGCGCCGTCCGAAACTTCGAGGGCCGCATCCAGAACCGCCACCGCTTCGTCGATGTCTGCCACTTCTTTCTCAGCCATCTCATAGTCTGACATGCGTAAGCGCATAGTTCCGAACTGCATTAATCTTTGCCAGAGCTGTGTCTATATTTAATATTGTTTTACAAATTTGCGAGAAAAGAGACGAGTATAGCCATAATTGCGGTTTAGACACACTAAGAGTGAGCCTGTTCTGAAAGTGTATTTTCTTCATCACGACACCAACCAACATGGCAAAAATCAACGACGGGTTCGGAAGGAGAGGTACAGAACTACATTGACGGTGAGTCGAAAAGACCAGCGGGTGACGATGGTGGGGAAGTTATCAACTCAGTCACGGGAAAATGGCTCGCCGACGTTCCGTTCAGCAACGCTGAGGACGTCGATGGAGCGATTACGGTCCTTAACCAGAGCAAGTACGGGAACGCGGCAGGTCTCTTTACTGGCAGCGGTGTGGACGCTCGGAAGTTCCGCCATCACGCGGAGGTCGGGAACCTTGGCGTGAACGTTGGCACTTCGGTGGCCCGAAGGCCTCGTTCTTTGGTGACCTCCACGCACAGGGTGAGGACATGATCCAGTTTTACACCGGTATGGCGATCTACATCGAACGCTGGCCGGACGCCTGCTCGGCGACCACCGGCTACCGGCGTTCCGCTTCTTCGACCACGAGCAACCGAAGGTCCATCACGTTCGTACCGGTCGGTCCTGTCCGGACCGCGTCGCCGGCGAGGTCGAGTGCTTCCGACGAATTGTGTCGTCGAAGGTGCATCCACGGATCCTCGCCCTCTTCGATTATTCTGGGAATTGTCGTTGCGTCGACGAGGCCGCCAGCGAACTCCGTCGGCCCGTCCGTCCCATCAGTTCCGAGGGCCAGCAGTGTCACGTCGGCCCAGTCGGAAGATTCGAGCGCGTAGGCTAACGCGAACTCTTGGTTCGGTCCGCCATCGCCAGCATCCCCTCGAACGGTCACGATGGTTTCACCGCCGGAGACCACCACACAGGGCGGTTCTATCGGACGGCCATGCGTCCGGATTTCATCCGTGATTCCTGCCAAGACCGTTGCGACCTCGCTGCTTTCGCCCTCGATCGACGTCGAGAGGATCATCGGTTCATAGCCGAGCGGCTCCGCGTGTCGGGCGGCGGCTTCGCATGCATCGACTGGCTCAGCCAAGATGACCTCGAACGTGTCGATATCGTCGAGGGCTGCTCGGCCCGGTGTCTCGGGCACGTCCGACTCACGCCCGCTCACGAGATGGTCACGAACGGACGCTGGCACGCGCTGTTCGATGCCATGGCGGGACAGGACGGTCAGTGCATCATCGAACGTCGTCTCGTCGCCGACAGTCGGTCCCCACGGTTCGCCTGCGACCTCGTCGATGACGACGAAGGTTACGGCAGTCGCGGGAGCGATGTGCTGGGCGAGCTGTCCGCCCTTGATCTCAGACAGGTGTTTCCTGACGGCGTTGATCTCTTCGATCGGGAGGCCCGAGCGCAAGAGGACGTCGGTCGTCGTCCGCAGGTCGGCCATGGAAACCCCCTCCGCTGGCACGACCGACTGTGCGGACGCGCCGCCGGTGATGCAGACGAGGACGAGGTCCGCTGGACCGGCGTCTTTCGCGAGTTCGAGAATCCTCGTGCCGGCTTCCAAGCTCGCCTCGTCGGGAAGCGGGTGGCCTGTGCCAAGAACCTCCACTCCCTCGAGCTGTCGCTCCTGCCCGTTCTTCTCTGCAACGATACCGTCGACGATGTGCTCGCCGAGGAGTTCGAGGAGGGCGTCCGCGACATCGACTGAACCCTTGCCTGCTCCGACGAGATAGACGTCGTTGACGTCCTCGAGATCGACCGTTCGACTATCTAGGCGAAGCGTCGACCCGTCTACCGAAACCACCTCGGGAACGGTCGTGCGCGGCTGGACCTGCGCTATCGCCTGCGTTGCGATGTCGAGGAGATCGCTACGAACATGACGGTTTCCGTGATCCGTGAGTGTCTCACCGTTTTCTATCACGGTCGGCCTCCTGGTGATCGTCAACTCGCGGCGTCCAACTCACAGTGTTTCACCCGCAGAACCGAAGGGCTGATTTTTGGACGAGCCAGCACCGTAGGTTCCTGCCTGCCCGAGGTTGGCTTCGATCTCGAACAGCCGATTGTACTGCTCCGTTCGTTCGCTGCGTGTGACGCCGGTCTTGATCTGTCCAGCGTCGAGCCCGACTGCCAGATCAGCAAGCCACGTGTCGGCTGTCTGCCCTGACCGCTCAGAAACCTGTATCGAGTAGCCGTTTCGCGCGGCCAACTGGGCTGCATCGCACGCCTCGGTGACGGTGCCAATCTGGTTCACTTTCAACAGCAGCGCATTCCCAGCACCACGTGCGATTCCATTGTGAATCCGGTCTGGATTTGTGACGAACAAGTCGTCGCCGATGATCTGAGTATCGAGACGGTCAGTCAGTTCGGCGAACCCCTCGAAATCGTTCTCGTGGAGGGGGTCCTCAAGTGAGATGATCGGATATGAGTCGACGAGGTCCTCGTAAAACTCGAGCAGATCGTCCCGTGTCATCGTTGTCCCCATCATCGCGTACCGGTCCGTATCCGGATCGTAGAACTGCGACGCGGCGACGTCTGCGGCGAGAGCGAAGGCGTTTTGATATCCGAGTTGTTCGATTGCCCGCAGTTCGAGGTCGAACGCGTCGCGGGGGTCGGTCAGTCCGATCGGATTGTATCCCCCTTCGTCGCCGACGTTGAGGGAGGCTTCTCCGTATTCGGCCGCCACGAGATCGCCGAGTTCGTAGTAGACCTCGGCGGCCAGTCGGACCGCCTCTGAGACGGATTCGGCCCCGATTGGCACCACCTGATGCTCCTGGAACGGCAACGCACTACCGGACAGTTCTCCGCCTTCGATCATGTCGAAGAAGGGGATCGGGAGAGTGGACGTGGTCGCGCCACCGATGTACCGGTACAACGGTTGTGACGCCGCAGTCGCACCAGCTTTCAGGCACGCGAGGGACACGCCCGTGATCGTGTTCCCCCCGAGGGTGGATTTGGTCTCGGTCCCGTCCATTTCGACGAGTAACTCGTCGAGCAGCCGTTGTTCGAACACTGATCGACCCCGAAGTTGGGGTGCGATCTGTTCCTCGACGGTCGCGACGGCGCGTCGGACCCCGAGCCCGGAGTACCGGTCGTCACGATCGCGAACCTCGACAGCTTCGTGCTCACCGCGGGAGCGACCGGCCGGAACGTCGGCCGTGGCACACCCCGCGGCAGTTTCGACAGTCACCCTCAGCGTCGGCTCGAGGCGGTTATCGAGGATCTCTCGAGCACGTATATCCTGGATCTGGGTCATTTATCTCTCTGAAACCTGTAACCGCAGGTCGGTCGTGGAACAGTTATCGCTGGATTCTGGAGCCGGTTACTTATAAGGATTGGTAGAACAATTCATAATTCACCGCGAAAACAACTGCCGGACGCTCCCGCTGAGCAGGGACATAACAGAGTGAAGTATCAAACCTTCTGACGACCCGTCTAAGGGTTCGCCGCCTGCACCTCTTCTCCGGACGTATCCGAGAGAGGCATCGCCGTTGTCCTCGAGGTAAGGACGCTAGGTACCATAGTTCTGACTCTTCAGCAACGCCGGAAGAGACGGCTACTGCATCTTCTGATAGTGATTACGGCGAATCGGTTCATCGACGGTGTCGAACGCCGCCGGGTCAGGGGCTCCCATCACCGACACGGATGGTCACGGCGGGACAGACTCGCAGTAATCACTCTGAGTTCGAAAACCCGTCTTTGACGCCGTGAATCGCCTCGGGGTCAAGCTCCGAGGCATTCTCCTTGTATTCTGTAAAACTGTGATCAATTAACCCTCCCCCAATGCAGTCTTCCGATTCAACGAGGCAAGACGCGGGCTACGATGATGAACGGCCAGGAAGACCATCGGAACTCTCTGAGGAACAGTTCCTGGAATTTACCGAGGCACTCCAGCAACCACCCGAAGAGACGAGAGACGATGAACCAGCTTGGACAACTGCGCTCGCTCAACAGTATCTCATCGCGGAGTTCGATGTTGCCTACTCCCGCCGACACGTCCAGCGACTCATGAAGAAGGCCGAGGTTTATTGGAAGAACCCTCGGCCAGAGTCGTCTTCACTGTTTGCTATTGCCATACTAATCACACCCCGTCTCTTAGACGAGGTCCTCTGCGATACCGGCTGCAACGGGAATCTGAGGGTCCTTGCCTTGGTATGTTCGGACGATCAGGTAGACCCAGAGGATGACCCCCCCGAGCCAGAGGACGAGGCCGAGGAGACTGAGGATCGCCCCCAGTAGTAACTGGAGGATATCGCTGAACCCGGCGATGATCTGGATGAAACTCAATGCTATCGATGCCACGAAGAGCCCACCGAATACGACGATACTCTGGGCACCGTGAAATCGAATGTGGTCGTTCTCCGATTCGACCAGAAACATGACGATGCCACTCAGAGGACCGAGCACGTAGGCGAGGGTAGCGGCAATGTTTTGGTCAAGACCTGTTTCAGTCTCTTGACTCGAAGCTCCAGCGACATCGGCCTGGTTGGTGTCCGTTGACATTGTCCTTCACTAGAAGAACCACTGGCCGAACAGGTAATTCCCCGCAAATTTCTCACCCAATAGTAATATTGCCTGGTTTATATGAACCCCCAGGATCAAATAGTATCGTACGAGACGTAGGAGACTCATTCAAGCAGGGACGACGATTGGGATGGCCTTCTTGCGGGATGTGGAGGGGTACCTTTCGGCGGCGACGGCGGAGAACTCGAATCGACCCCGACGGTCGATACTGGTCCCGAGGTGACAGATCCGACGCCGGCCGACTGCGAACGAGCTCGAACAACGGGTTCGATAACGCCATCATCCGAAACGGCGGCGGGGCCGACTGGGCGAACGTCTACGTCGAGGGCGGCGTCCAGGGCTCGGTCACCAACAGCACGCGCAGACAGAGCGAGACGTGGATCGGCCGTCACCTCGTGTGATGGTTAGCGGCTGGTGAGCAACTCTGTATTGACTGCTCTCCGGCAGTAAGACCCGGTCAATAACTGGCGATTACAAAACGCTCGGGAGCCGGATCCCCCCGTCCCAGACGGTGCACGCGGTTCGGGTAGTCACTCCCGGAGCGCAGCCTCACGCTCTGTCGCCGCTAACGTCTCCGCTTCGACGTCTGTCGCCACCACGGCGGGCTTGTACGCGCCACCGTCGATGAGGTCGTGGTCCGCGACCGCAACTCCAGAACCGGCTCACGCTTCGCGGAGAGAATTATCAATCTTCTGATAGCCTGTGTAGAGTTGTCGTCGATTTTACCAGTGGGGGCAGTGTTTCATAGCAGTTCTCCTCTCCCTTCAGGCGGAGGAATCCCGAGCGGCGGGAGTTACAGGTCCGAAACTATGGATGCCGTCACCACAAGCAAAACCCACTCGTTTAGGAGTGGGTAGCTCAAAAGTGATCATATAATGCGACCGGAAGAACCGGATTGCGCCTGTTCCGTGTCCGCCAGTCGTTCAGCGGCGGGGACAAACTGCCTATCATTCCATTGTAGGGAGGGGTCTGCATGAACGAGTCGCTCCGAAAGGCGCCGAATCTCGACGAGACCGATCTCGAGATTCTCCGACAAGTTGAGGAAGATTTCGATGTCAACCTCCAAACTCTTGCGGACGAGTTGGATATCTCGAAATCCGCAGTTCATTATCGGGTGAAGAAACTCAAAGAGAGCGGTGTCATCGAAAGTGTAACTGCCGATATCGACCCGCTCGCGTTAGGGCTCGAGATGGCCGCGATAACGAACGTATCGGTTACTCATGAGTCAGGATACTCCGAAAATATCGGGGAGGAGCTCCGAGAGCTTCGGGGCGTTGAGCAAGTGTACTACACAATGGGTGATGTCGATTTCGTCGTGATCAGTCGCGTCCAATCACGCGACCAACTGAACAGCCTCATCGAGCGCATCGTCGCAATTGAGGGGGTGAATGAGACGTCTTCAAAGTTCGTCATGCAAGAATTCCACGATAACGGAGTGACGTCGAACCTCACTGAGGAGGCTCGGGAGTTCGTCATCAACGACTGAGAACACTCGAGTACGCTTTATCTGGGGTATCTCACGGGTCCACGTACCCACAAGCCTGATTGAATACTTCTCAACAGAAGATCCTGACTGATACTGCCGGACAGAACGATGCAACCATCGCTCGCCGTGGATCGGCCGTCACCTCGTGTGATGGTTAGCGGCTGGTGAGCCGGACGTCTGGAGATGCTCCATGGATCCATACAGGGTTTGGAGTCGGTCGAACTCTGCCTCGTCGTAGAATGAGGCCCGGCCACGTGTGAAATCCTTCGCAGTTTCGACGACAAAGGAGGCAGCTTCAACGAGGTCAGGAACGTAATTAGCGCCAGTTCCTGAGCCAGAAACAGGGGTTACGCTCGTTGTCGCGACTCCCACGACGGGGACGTCCGTGACTGTCGTCGGTTGGAAGATGCTGTTGATGTGGTGAATCTCGTTTCCATAGGGGGTGATGTCCTGGGGCGTGACAGTGAGCGTACTTGGTGGTTCGCCAGTAACTCGCTCCTGAACGTCGAGCAGCGTCTCGCTTGGCTTCAGTATCCAGCCCGCTTTCACCGTCGGTGAAATCGCGAACCCCCGTTCACAATGTACCCGGTTTCCCTTGGTCGTATCGACGCTAAGGATAGCGTCCATTTCCTCGTGGACTTCGTGCTGGACCATGGTCGCCATGTCGATCGGGTTGGACATGAACGGGACCGGGTCGTGTGGGATTGTCGGCGCATCAGGACAGACGTGTGTCGCGATGCGAACGTCGCCGGGAAGCCGATCCCCCCGTTCGAACATCTCGGCAAGCTTGAACGCCGAACCCAGCGCAACGATGGCCCCGTCGGCGTCCGAAACCATCCCGATCTCGTCCGGTCGCGCACCGACTCCACCTAATCGCCCCACCACCCCGAGCGTTGGAGCCTCGGAATCGCATCCCGGAACGAGTATTTCGACGAAATCCGTCGATCCAGCTTCGGAGGACAGTGTAGTTATCTCGGCGTCCACTCCGGTGCGTTCGAGGTCCTCTACTACCGAATCTCCGTCCGCATCGGCGTACTCGAGAACGTTGTAGGCGCGCTGGACCGTGTTGAACATACATCCGTACAGAGCGATTTGAATATAGTTGTTTGCCCTGAAACGCTTCTTCGCCGCTGAAGCAGCGAGCAGGGTTAGCAGGAATCGAGCGATTATTTTCACAGCCACGAACCTCGGCGGTTACCGCAGGAACACGTCTCGACCCCTTGGCCTCCGAGACACAACTTCTCAAAGCTGTCGAGAGTGTGCTGTCACCGCCTGGATGGAAGCGGACGGGGATTCGACGCGAAATTGCTGAGACTCGGGTAAACCCGAGGCTCTGAGTCGGACACGTCGGTGGCGTAGCGACCGTCGGCCCACGTCGCTGACGGGACCGGTCGTCGACTCCCTGCTACTCACCGAACCAGTTGCGCTCGCGGAGGTCGATGCAGCGGGTTTTACCTGACGCTATCGTTGGGAGTTCGTCGACGTACTCCACAGGGCGTGGGTACTTTGACGAAGCCATCTGTTCCTTCATATACGCCTGTAGCGCGTGGGTGAGCTCGTCGTCGCCGTCGGCGGATACACCCCACCGGAAGGCTGCGTTCACTACGTCGAACGCTTCGACGGCCGCCTCGTCGTCGACGGACATGATTGTCAATTTATCTGGAAACGGTGGCATCGTCGTTCGGACTCCGAACACCCACTTGGGGGGTGAATAAAGCGGGTCTCGAAGTTGCCGAGCGCGCCGTCACTCAGGAGTAGCGAGAGCGCCGACTCGGAGAGCAATACGTAGGTGTTCCCGCCGGGCTACTCCTCGAGTAGCGGGCGGGAGGAGTTCGTCACCACCAGGAGGCTGCTCGCGGCCATCGCGACGGCGGCGAACAGGGGATTCAACAGCCCGGAAAGGGCCAGTGGGATCGCGATAGCGTTGTAGCAGAACGCCCAGCCGATATTCTGTTTTACACGCCGGCCGGTTGCCTTCGAGAGGTCGAACACCCTCTCAAGCGATTCGAGGTCGTCGTCGATGATGGCCACGTCGGCGGCGTCGACAGCGATGGCGGTGCCGCTACCCAGCGCGATCCCGAGATCGGCGCTGGCCAGCGCTGGCCCGTCGTTAGTCCCATCGCCGACCATCGCGAGGGTCCGGCCCGCGCCGAGCCGACGCACGGTTTCAGCTTTTCCCTCCGGAGGGACGCCGGCGAACACCTGATCGACCGCCGGATGCTCACGGTAGGTCGCCGTCGCCTCGGTCTCGTCGCCGGTGAGCAACACCACCTCGACGCCGCGCTCGGCGAGCGCAGTGACGGTCTCTTCCCAGCCCGGCCGGGGCCGATCGCCAAGGACGAGCAGCCCCTCAGCGACGCCGTCGCGGCCGACGAGAATCGGCAGATCGCCCTCCTCGCGGACGTTCGAAGCCCGCTCGCGGAGTCCGTCCGGGACTGTCCAGTCGTGCTCCTCGAGCAGGTCGGGGTGACCGACAACGACCTCGTGGCCGGCCACGGTGCCCACGACGCCGTTCGTGTGACTCTCGAAAGCCGAGACGGGGTCGTCGTCCCAATCGGTCTCGAACGCGTCGGTGATAGCCGTCGCGATCGGGTGTGAGGACCGGCGCTCGACGGCGGCCGCGGCCGCGAGTGCGTCCGCCGGGGCGTCGGAGTCCCTGACCTCGAGGTCGCCCGTTGTGAGCGTCCCCGTCTTGTCGAAGACGACCGTCTCGACGCCACGGAAGCGCTCGAACACCGTCTCGTCGAACACGACGATGCTGCGCTCGATGGCATCACGAATGCCCGCGGCGACCGCGAGCGGCGTCGCCAGCCCCAGCGCGCACGGACAGGAGACGAGCAACACGGTCAACGCGACCAGTACCGCGCGGGTCGGGCCAGCGCCGAGCGCGAGGTATCCGACGCCGGCGATCGCCGCCAGCAGCACCACCGTCGGGACGAAGATCACCGCCAGCTTGTCCGCCAGCTTCTGGACGCCGCCGTTGGCGCTCTGGAGGTTCCACAGCAGGTTCGTCACGCGGTCGATACTGCTGGTGGCACCCTCACCGACTTCGACGGTGATCGAGCCGTTCGAGAGCACCGACCCGCCGACGACCTGCTCACCTGCCTCCTTCGAGACTGGCAGGGACTCGCCGGTGACGACCGCCTCGTCGACGGTTCCCTCGCCGTCGACGACGGTGCCGTCAACGGGAATCCGGTCGCCGGTTCGGACCAGCAGGCGATCGCCCGCGTGGAGGTCGCTCACGTCGACAGTCTCGGTCGCGCCGGCGTCGTCGATCAGGGTAGCCTCGGAGACCTGCTCACCGCCAAGCTCCGAGAGCAATCCCATCGCGCGCTTCTTGATCGACGACTCGTAGTAGTTACCCGCCGTGACGACGACGACGATGGCGACGGTCACGTCGTAGTAGATGTCGATCCGGCCGAGTGCAGCCGTGATCGTGCTGTAGGCGAACGCGCTGACCGCAGCCAGCGCCACCAGTAAGTCCATGTTGGGCGACCGGGCGCGCAGGCTCACGGTCGCGCCCCGCAAGATCGGCTTTCCCACCCCGAACAGCACAAGCGACGTGAGCAGGAACAGCACGACGTAGAAGTACCTCGCAGACTGCAGCTGCGATTCGGCCATCTCGGCGAGCCGCGGCGGAAAGAGTCCGAAGTGAACCGGGTAGATGTAGACCGAGTACGGTACCATCACTGCCATCCCGAGCATGACGCCTGCGGCGATGCGCCAGAGCAGCGTGTCCTGGGCCTCGGCGCCAGGGGTCCGCCCCTCGCGGTCGTCAGCGACGTAGCCGGCGGTCGTGAGTCGGTCCTGTACTGTCTCCTCGTCGAGCTGCTCGGGGTCGTGGTCGACACGGACCGTCTCGGTGACGTAGCTCGCTTGCGCGCCGCTGATCCCGTCCTCGGCGTCGGCGACGGACTCCAGGAACGCTTCGCAGGTTGTACAGTGCATCCCGCTGACGTGGAAGTACGACCGCTCGTGGCCTTCCGGCCGCTCCTCGTCCAGCGCAGCGTCGTCGGGTTTCGCTTCGCGGACGTCATCGGCGTCGATATCGGCGTCGCCGAGCGCGTTCTGGACGTCCCGACACCCCGTACAGCAGAACACCGCGTTCTCACCCTCGACGCGGCCACGGGCGAGCGAGAGCCCACAGAGTGCGCACTCGTCCTCGTCGGCGGTCGTGCTCACTCGGTGCTCACCTCGCTATCGGCGTCCCTGTCATGGGGGTCTTCGAGAGTCACACCAGAATGCAAAACCCCGTGCCGCCCGTAGCGTTGCCCAGTGACCCCTGATCGACCGGCGGCAGCGCGGCGAGCCATGTTTGCGCGAGGTGAGCGATGAGTCCCGCCGTGGTGCCGGCCCATGCCGGCCCGCTCCCGACCGGCGAGGTCGAGATCGTTGTCTTCCTCGTCGTCGGCATCCTCGGCGGCGCGCACTGTCTGGGCATGTGTGGGCCGTTGGTGACGATGTACGCCGACCGGATGGAGAGCGGCCGCGAAGGCGTACTCTCGCTGTACGAAGTGAGACAGCACGCACTGTTCAACGCCGGCCGGACGGTGAGCTACGCGGTCATCGGTGCGCTGTTCGGCGCGTTGGGCGCCGTGTTCTTCGGTGCAGCGTCGACGGTGACTGCGATCGGCGACTCCGTCCGTGCGGTGTCCGGGCTGATCGTCGGCGTCCTGATCCTCACCGTCGGTGCCCGGTACGTGCTTGGCGAGTTCGGCGGCCACGGGCTGTTTGGCGGCGGCGGATGGTTCGGGACCGTCTACAGCCGACTCGCCGGCCGTGTCGACACGTGGGCCAATGGGCCCGGAATCTTCGGACTCGGCCTCGTCCACGGGCTGTTGCCCTGCCCGATTCTCTACCCCGCGTTCCTCTACGCGTTCGCACAGGGATCGCCGGGGGTCGGGGCCGTCTCGCTCGCGCTGCTCGGACTGGGAACGTTCCCGACGCTGTTGCTCTACGGGACCGTCATCGGATCGGTCGGGAACCGCCACCGTGACCGACTCCACCGCGCTCTCGGCGTCGCCTTCCTCGCCATGGGCTGGATGCCGATTGCCCACTCGCTCGAACTGTTCGGGATTTCCATCCCCCATATCGAACTGCCGGTTTATACGCCGTTCTGACAGCTCGCAACGGCGACCGCCCGGCTTGACGCCGGTTCGATGGGTCACAGGGCGGCTACGGGTCGAGCAAAGGTGTCGGTTCTGGTGCGTGCGTCGAAACGCCCCATCATCGAGATGGTTCCGCTCTCGCGGTTCTGTGACGTTCGTCGCCAGGCTGTCCGCGACGGGAACGACGTCGACTGGGACCGCTCCTGCTGCCCGACGCTCGGTCCGAGGGAACGTGTTCCGATGCCGAGGGATGGGTCGAGGATAGTCGCGAAGGAGCCTTGGATTGTTTGGACTCAACCAGCACCTACTGATGAACTGGGGATGGAGAGCTAATCCGAGGTCGCTGGGAGCCGTCCGTCAGCTCTCGGAACACGACCGCGCTTGCGACTCGACGAATATGCTTGCAGCCAGCCTCCGACATTCGCCGCTGCCAGTCGGTCGCGGACGACGGCGTTCGGGACCTGCGAGACGCCTGTGTCGTCGAGGAGCGAGCGAATGCGGTCGCGTGCACTCGTGAGGTGAGCGTCCGTCGGTTGGACCGGGGTCGCAGGGGGCACCGGCGGGATATCCCCGGGGAGCGCGGCGATTGCCGATTCGTCGTACTCGACACTCGTCGCTTCGGAGAAGGGAGTCAGATTACTACAGCCCGCAAGCGCGCTCGTGAGTGCAGTGCCGACAGTGGCGAGCATCGAGCGGCGCGTCTGCCGACTCATGCCGACTCACTCTCGTCCAGGTAGCGTTCGGGAATCGGGTCAGAGCTCCCGCCGCTACCGACGGAGAAGCCGCCGTACTCGTCGCCTGGGAAGGGGAGCCGAGCGGCTGCGGCGACGTGGTTGCGGGCGTTTCGCTCGCAGTCAATCTCGGCGTCGCGGATCGCCCGGCAGAACTGGACGTTCGTCGCATCCTCGGCGTACGCAAGTGCCTCAGTATCGCTCTCGCTCTCGACGACGTAGAGGGAACGGGTTCGGGCGGAGGCGAGCTCTCGTCGACGCTCCCGGCGCCGGTGGTGGTCTCCTGCGGAGCGATGATCGACGGCTGTTCGTCAGAGCGCGTCATCGCCACCGTGTGGTCGGTGACGAGCGTGCCGCCGACGGCGACAACTGGTGGGTCTCGGACCCGCTACAGCCCGCGAGCGCGGTAGCGAGACCGGCGCCAACGCCGGCGAGGAGAGTCCGTCGCGAGTGGGTGGCGGGCGGAAGCATCACGATCCGTTGGTGACAGCAGGCAGACAAGAAAGCGCCGGTCTCCCGGTCACTACTCCCTGTTGGTCACCGATGAGGAGATGTCAGGGAAGCACTTAGCTTCGCTGCCGGCCGAATTACAACACCACCCGGTCGTAGACAGGGTGAATCTTACTACGCCAACGCAGGTGAAAACATCAATTCCAGAGAGAACCGACTTGCTGAGCGGTCCGGAGGCCCACAGGTGATTTCACCCGGGTATGGCGGCCGGGTGTCTCGAAGCCGATACCATCGCCGCATCAGCCCTCGTGGGAACAGGTCGGCCTGCTATTTTTCGGGCCGCCACCGGCCGCCGATATCCTCGCGCGGGTAGTCTTGATACGTGCCGTCGAGAAATGTCGTGACGCGTCCATTTTCTTCACTGAGCGTGATCACCCACAGCACTTCCTCCCGGATCGAGGTTTCCAGCGCGCTCATGTGCTTGGCTCCCATCCACTCGGCGTATTCGAGTTTGTCGAACGCCTCGATGGACTCTCGGCTCGGGCTGCGAACCCGGACCATCTGCTTTTGCACTGTCCCATCCCCCGTCACCACGATAGCCCCATCCCGGCTGAACGCCACGTCTTTGGCGACCTGCGTGAACGCGTCGGGCGACTCAGTGACGACCCGGCACCGATCGACTGGCCACCTGTTATCTCCCATCGGGTCGGTGTACGCGTCGAAATTGATCTCGGAAACAATCAACAGATACAGGCTCGGGCCACTCACGTGCTGTTCGCCCCACTGGTCGAACTCCATGCTCAACGACTCAGCAGTATACCTGATCTGGTCCATGAGCTCCTGGCTCGTCGCATACCTGCCTAACACACGGTCGAGTTCCTCCATAGTGGTATACAGCTACATAGGGTGGCTGTGGTTAAATACACCAGACACGAGGTCCTATCACGTGGCGAGTTGGGTATCGGGACCCCGACGCGTTCGAACCGAGCGGGGCCGCGTTCTTGAATTTGGGAGTACCGGTCACGAGCCATCCCCTTCGAGTTGTCCAGATATCGGTGTACCCATTCAGTCGAGGATTCGCAAAACAACAGTTAGCTGGGATGGACAATCGTGGATTTATCACCAGTCGAACCTCGATGCCCGGACACCGGTTAGCTGTATACACTGCCAGCGGCTTCCAGAATCAAGAATATATACACTCACTCCCAGTACGACGAAGCGTTCGCGCCAAACTTGGTTTATCCAGGTAAATGACGATGTTCTGTAAAGTATATAGTAGTTGGTACTCACGCCTCGTTCGGCTGCAAGAGACAGTTCAGACCACTGACTGCGTGCGGAATAGCGCCAGAAGAGTCGTCCGTCAGCAGGCGATCAGACAACCGGCAGAATGCCCCTTACGGCCGTATCAACCGTCTCTCTCGCAAGCCCAGTAGTGTTTGACAGAGGTAGCCATGGTATAGCTATATAGAGGTACGCCAAAGAACATAGTACTCTTAGAAGCTTACTTATTACCTGTCCCGCTTGTCCTCGGTGATGGCAAAGGACTCAGGCAGGCTGTTAGACCAGGTATCTCGCCGGAAATTCATCGCAACGGCTGGTGCGACCAGTCTCGCAGCAGTCGCCGGCTGTAGCAGTAGCGGTGCCAGTGACAGTAACGGTGATGACGAATCGGGGACGCTGTCGGGCGACATCCGGATTTCCGGGAGCAGTACCGTCTACCCGGTCGCGCAGGAGGTCACTCGTCAGTTCAGCGAACAGAACTCGGACGTGAGCTTCAACCTCACTCGGGACGGCAGCGGCGGCGGGTTCGAGAACGTCTTCATCCCCGGCGACAGCGACATGAACAACGCGAGCCGACCCATCAAAGACGAAGAACTCCAGCGCTGCCGCGACAACGGCATCGAGCCGGTCGAGTTCTTCCTCGCGCAGGACGCGCTCACCGTCGTCGTCAACAACGACGCCGACTTCATCGACGAGATTTCGCTGGACGACCTCGCGACCATCTGGTCGCCGGACAGCGCGCCCGAGACGTGGTCGGACGTCAACTCGGACTGGCCCGACGAGCCGTTCGACCTGTACGGTCCGGCAAGCACGTCGGGCACGTACGACTACTTCACCGAGACCGTCATCGGCGAGACCGACGCCGATCAGCCGATCCGCTCGGACTTCGAGGGAACCGAGGAGGACGACCTGATCGCACAGGGCGTCGACGGCAACGAGTACGCGATGGGCTACCTTCCCTTCGCCTACTACACGAACAACCCGGACTCGGTCAAGGCACTGAGTCTCATCGAGGGCGACAGCGACCCGGTCGAGCCGAGCCTCGAAGGCGCACAGAGCGGGAACTACCCGCTCGCTCGGCCGCTGTTCACCTACGGCCACATGGGCAAGATCCAAGAGAAGAATCACCTCCAGGAGTTCATCGAGTACTACATCAACGAGTCCGACGAGGACTATATCGCCAGCGACATCGGCTACGTCCCGGCCAGCGACCAGATGGTCGAGGACAACCTCGCCAACCTCGAAGCGGCGATCGCCGGCGAGTACGAGTACAGCGCGTAGAGCCCGAACGGGAACGCTGATTACACACCTCACGTTTTGCTAAGTTACATGAGCAAAGAATCGGAGAGCGGGGTCGGATCGCTCCAACGGAGCGGGTTCGTCGTTCGCAAAGAACGACTCTACGGCCGCCTGATCGCAGCGAGCGCCGTCCTAACGATACTCATAACCGTCGGGATCATCCTCGCACTATCGGGACGAGCGCTCTCGTTCTGGTCGGAGATATCACCGATCGCGTTTTTTACCGGAACGAACTGGAGTCCGGTTATCAGGCAGTCGTACGGCGTGCTTCCGCTGATAAGCGGGACGCTCATCGTCACCGTCTTATCGGCGGTCATCGCACTGCCGGTCGGGCTGGCGGCGGCGATATATCTCAGCGAGTACGCGAGCGACAAGGTTCGGTCGATACTGAAACCGGCATTGGAGATTCTCGCCGGCGTGCCGACCGTCATTTACGGCTACATGGCGCTCGTCTACGTCACACCGATGATTGACAGCGTTCTCCCGTTCTCCGCACAGCTCATTCCGCCGGGCATTCCCGTTCTCCCGGAGTTCACGCTCGTCATGCCGTCACTTCGTACGTTCAACGCATTGTCGGCGAGCGTCGTCGTTGGGATCATGATCATCCCGATGGTCTCGTCGATCAGCGAGGACGCGCTGAGCGCGGTGCCGGACAGCCTCAG
>NZ_JAZKRY010000042.1:0-26284 GCF_036626355.1 Halolamina sp.
AGAACCACGACATGACCTACATCGTGTTCAACAACGAGATCTTCGGCCTGACGAAAGGTCAGACCTCGCCTACCTCCCCGAAGGGTCACAAATCCAAAACCCAGCCCCACGGCTCGGCGAAGGAACCGGTTCGCCCACTCTCGCTCTCGCTCAATGCGGGAGCCTCCTTCGTGGCCCGGACAGCAGCGGTCAACCCCAACCAGGCCAAGGAGCTGATCAAGGAGGCAGTCGAGCACGACGGGTTCGCCCACATCGACTTCCTCACCCAGTGCCCGACCTGGAACAAGGACGCCAAACAGTACGTTCCGTACATCGACGTCAACGAGTCCGACGACTACGAGTTCGATCCGACGAACCGGGACGAGGCGGCGGCGATGATGCGCGAGACAGAGGAGGTACTCCACGAAGGAACGGTGCTCACCGGGAAGTACTACGTCGACGAGGACCGTCCCTCCTACCAGCAGGAGAAACAGCAGATCGGCGAGATGCCCGAGGAGCCGCTCGCTGAGCGCTACTTCGACGAGGAGTACGAGTGGGAGCGCTCGGCAGATCTGTTCCTCGACGACCACAAATAACCACCCTGGGCTACCAACTCGCCGACTTCAGTTCGGCGAAGAGCGCTTTCCGCTTCGCAAGGCATTTTTCCCCGCAACGCGAACTACGTTGTATGACGACGTCGGCTACGGCAGACCGAATCCTAGAGATACTCGAGGCCGACGCGCAGGCGTCGGTATCCGAGATAGCCGAGCGCGCCGACGTCTCCAAACCGACGGTGCGGAAGTATATCCGCCAGCTGGAAGAGGACGGAGTCATCGTCGGCTACTCCGCCGAGGTCGATCCCAAGAAGCTCTCGGGCCAGTCCATCGCGCTGGTCGGGATGGACGTCGCGAGCGATCAGTACGTCGACGCCACCCGCGAACTGAAAGAGCTCGAGGACGTCGAGACGCTATATAGCTCGTCCGGCGACCACATGCTGCTCGCCGAGGTGCGTGCGAGCGACGGCGACGCACTCGGGAAGATAATCAACGACGAAATACTCGCGGTCGACGGCGTGACGGCGGCTCATCCCACCTTCCTGCAGGAGCGGCTGAAGTAGCGGGCGGGGACCGCCGAACGCCTCGCCTGTGGGCAGACAGCTTCAGTGGCGGGCTCCGAACGCAGGTTCCCGAGATTCCCGGACCGGAGAGACCGAATCGAGGCGGCGCTGTTAGCCGACTACCGCGACACCGGGGATGGTGACGTTGTCAGACAGATCGGGAGAACGGCGACTGTTACCGGCTGCTCCCGGATATGCACGCGATGGTGAACTGCGAGAGCTGGTTTCAGCTGTCGCCAGTGACGGCGCCGTGAAAGGAGGCTGCTGCGGACCCACTCCGCAAGCGGGTGCGTGAGCGAATACGTGAGCGTCGGTCTCCGAACCGGTAACTCCGCCCGTGGGGCGGGATTTCAGTTCCACCCCGCCGTGGGAAGGCTCTTGACTCTCCCAGCCGTGTCCCCGCCATGAGCGGCAGCACCCTGCCGGGAACCGGCGACGACGACGCCGAGGATAGGGTGATTCTGCACGTCGATATGGACTGTTTCTACGCGTCCTGCGAACGCCTGCGCGAGCCGGGGCTCCGGGGCGAACCGGTCGTCGTCGGCATGGGCTACGAGCAGGGGGAAACTATCGGCGCCGTCGCTACCGCCTCCTACGAGGCCCGTGAGTACGGCGTCGACTCGGCCCAGCCAATCTCACAGGCCGTCGAGCGGCTTCCGCCGGTCGAGCGACCCGATATAGGCGACGAGGATTCCGACCGCGGCCACTACCGGCCGGTCGATATGGAGTTCTACGAGTCCGTCGCCGCGGCAGTCAAGGAGATTCTCCACGACTGTGCCGACACCGTTCGAGAAGTGAGCGTCGACGAAGCCTACCTCGACGTGACCGACCGGACCTCGTGGGAGCGGGTTGACGAGCCAACGACGGCCTCAGGCGCCGCCGAGCGCCGGACGCTCGCCGAGGGGCTGGCCCGACACGTCCGGGAGCGCATCGCCCGCAAGGTTGGTGTGCCTGCGAGCGTCGGCGTCGCGTCCAACATGGCCGCCGCGAAAGTCGCGAGCGACCACGACAAGCCCGACGGGTTGACTGTCGTCCCGCCGAACCGGGTCGCTGGATTTCTCGCTCCCCTCCCAGTGGAGGAGATTCACGGCATCGGCCCGGTGCGGGCGAGCGAACTACGTGACCTCGGTATCGAGACAGCGGGGGCCCTCGCAGCAGCCGATCGCGCGATGCTCCGTGATCGCTTCGGCGACCGGGGGCGGGAGCTTCACGAGCGCGCCAACGGCACTGACGGCCGAGAGGTGACCCCGCGCGGGCGACCGAAGAGCCTCTCGCGAGAGTCCTCCTTCTCGTCTGCGACCGACGATGACGCAGCCAAGCGGGAGAAGCTCCGTCACCTTGCGGCGGCGGTCGCAGAGCGCGCACGTACCAAAGGCGTGCTCTATCGAACCATCGGCATCAAGGCGGTGACACCGCCGTACGATGTCAACACGCGCGCTGAATCGCTTTCGGGCCCGGTCGACGAACCGGAGCTGGTCGAGGAGGTTGCGCTCTCACTCGCCGCGGAGTTCGAGGGCGAGCCGGTGCGGAAGTTGGGGGTCCGGGTTTCGAATCTCAGCTTCACAGATGGGGAGCAGTCGAATCTCGACGGCTTCGAGGCGGCTGCGGACGTGGACTCCGCTCGTGAGGAGAGCGGTGTTGACGAGCTACCCGCCGACGGGACCGATACGACGGAGCCGGCTCCCGCAGAGCCCGACGACCGCTCGGGTCAGTTCTCGCTGGGCGAGTTCGACGGCTGAGCCCCAGCCGGGCGGAAAGTCATATGTGGCCCCGGTCGGTGGAGTACATCAACCACGAGCGACCGTGCGGTCGCTCGACCAGCCTCTCGGGCGTCGACGTGCGGGCCGGCGCCGAGGGGTGACCAACTAACCATGACTGACGATACAGAGCGGATCACGGTTGGCGAGGAGGCCGAGAACGGCGAATCGGTGTCGATGCCCGTCATCGACGTGCTCGCCGGTCGCGGGTTCATCACTGGGAAAAGCGGGAGCGGGAAAAGTAACACCGCGAGCGTGGTCGCCGAACAGCTGCTCGAAGCGGGCTACGGGCTGCTCATCGTCGACGTCGACGGCGAGTACTACGGGTTGAAGGAGGAGTACGAGCTGCTACACGCGGGCGCCGACGAGGAGTGTGATATCCAGGTCAGCCCGGAGCACGCGGAGAAGCTGGCGACGCTCGCACTGGAGGAGAACGTTCCCATCATCCTTGACGTCTCCTCCTACCTCGATACGGAGGCTGCAGACGAGATGCTGCTGGCGGTCGCGCGCCAGCTGTTCGCCAAGGCAAAAAAGCAGAAGAAGCCGTTTCTCGTGCTCGTCGAGGAGTGCCACGAGTACATCCCGGAGGGCGGGGGGATGACCGAGACCGGGAAGATGCTCATCAAGATCGGCAAACGGGGCCGGAAACACGGCCTCGGCATCGTCGGCATGTCACAGCGACCCGCCGACGTGAAGAAGGACTTCATCACCCAGTGTGACTGGATGGTCTGGCACCGGCTCACCTGGGATAACGATACCCGCGTCGTTGGGCGGATTCTCGGGAACAGCTACGCTGACCGCGTCGAGGACCTGGGGGACGGGGGGGCGTTTCTCGTCACGGACTGGAGCAACGACGTACGCCGGGTACAGTTCAACCGCAAGCGAACATTCGACGCCGGTGCGACCCCCGGACTGGAGGAGTTCGAGCGCCCGGAGCTCCAGTCTGTCTCGGAGGACCTCGTCGCCGACCTGCAGCAGGTCTCGGAGGAGCGCCAGCGCCACGAGTCCGAACTCTCTGCGCTGGAAGCGCAGTTAGAAGCGAAGGAGCAGCGCATCGAGGAGCTGGAGGCGGAACTCGTAGAGGCCCGGGACATGAGCGAGATGGCCGACCGGTTCGCGACCGCGCTGGTCGAGAACGCCGAATCGTCGCCGCCGGAGAACGCCCCCGCTGAGCCGGAGGTCGCGGAGGCCGAGGAGTTCGTCGCCGACCCAGCCCGCGGTGGGTATCCGGGCGAAAAGCCGGTTCAGGAGGTGGAGAGGCCGCCGTCTGAGCCTGGAACGGCTGGAGCCCCCCAGACCGCGGCCGAGGACGAGTCACCGGCGACGGAGCCTCTCAGCGAGGACCAGCGCGAACTGCACGACTACGAGCGGGAGACTGGAGAGCCGGCTGCTGTGGAGGAGCGTGATCCACCCGCGTCGGCTGATGCTGGTTCGACGGATGCTGCAAAATCGGACACTACAAGTTCGGGAGAGGCGGACGTCGCGACGACTGCTTCCCGTGACGCTGACTCGAAACCCACGGATTCCGGGAACGCGTCCGAGACGGCTGAGTCTGAGACAGCCAGTGCGGACCAAACGGAACCCGAACCGGAGCCCGAACCGAAAACGGAACAGAGCGGGCTCCAACCTGTCAAAACGATTTCGAGCGGTTCAGTATCCAAGAACGCTGATGGTTCCGCGCAACCGGCAGGCGACGAGGCCCGGGGAGACGTCGAACCCGATGATGCAGAGACGGGGACGGCCGTCGTTGAAACTGAATCAACCGACGATGCACCCGGAGTGGAGCCGACTGACGATGCGGACGACGTCGACTCGACCGACGAGGATGCAGCTGCGAGTACCGACGACGAACCATCGGCGACCGAGGAGCCAGAAGCGAAGCCAAACCGCACAACAATCCAGGCGGTAGGGGGCTGGCCCCAGGCGGGAGACACCGAGCGCGCTGCGGAGCCGGACCCCGACCTGAAGCCGGCGCCGGAGGGCGGGGCCGAGACACCCGAGGAACTGGAACAGCAGCTTAGCGAGGAGTTCGGTGTCGTGTTGGAGACGGACTCGGACCTGACAGGTGGATCGCTGTGGAGCTCCCCGGAGTTGAACTCCCAGACGACAGCGAGGTCCGTGCCCGGCACCGAGGTCGGGACCTCGAAATGGGAGCCCGACGAGTCACAGGAAGCCGGCGAATCACCAGACACAGCCGACTCAACTACCGATAAATCTACCACAGCAACCGAACAGACGACCCCAATGTGCGATGAAGCCGACACCAGTTCCGATGCTACCGAAAAAACGATAGAAGAGACGGACGAACAGCAGCAGGCGGCGCCGGATGACGGGTCCGAGGAGGGCGCGCTCGACCCCACGGCCGACAGGGTCGCACGACTGACCGACCTCCTCGTGCAACCTGAATTCCGTGAGGAAGAAGGGGTCGTGCGCGCGTTCGTCCACGGTATCGAATCGCTGGATGACATAACCCACGGAATGCTGGCACAGTACCGGCAGTCGGGCGATAGCTCACCAGTTGGAGCCCACGTCGCCGCCGACGGCTCGGGAGAGCGCGTGTACGCCTACGCGCGCAATCGGACGCTCCGTAAAGCGGGACTCATCGAACACGTCGGCGGCGGGCGCTACCGCTACCGACTTCCCGAACTCGTTGCGGAGGCGTTCGACGCGCGAACAGACGAGGGAACGCTGGATGACACCGTCGCGGCGATCGAGGCTGCGACGGATCTCGCCACGCGATGAAGGCGAAACTCCCGAAAGCGGGTGACGAGCGCTGGCGGCTGGCCAGTCACGCCCGCATCATCGTGTACGAAGCCGACGCGGGCGACGAACTCATCACTATCTACGACTGCGGCGTCGCCCAGAAACCGCCCATCGCGCAGTTCATCGGGAATCTCGTCCGGGTGCGCCCACCCCACGAACTCGAGCGCACCCAGACGGGCTACGTCGTCACGCTGGAGGCGGGCGGCACGCTCGTCGAGCAGGGAGAGGACCACTACGTCATCGAGGAGCGAGGGGCCGGGGCAGCGCGCTAGGGGCGCCACTCAAAGCGGCGAAACGAGATCGCGCAGCACCGCTTCGGGGTCCTCGGCGAGCGCGACGCCCGACGCGAGTAGGACACCGTCGGCGCCGAGGTCCGCAGCGGCGGCGACGTCCTCACCGCTCGCGATGCCGGCACCACAGAACACGTCGACGTTCTCGTTCACTGCGTCAGCGGCGTCGACGGCGCCGGTAACGATATCGGGGTCCGCGCTGGCGACGGATACGTCGCCGCCGATGAGTGCTGGCGGCTCGACGGCGACCGCATCCGGACCGAGTGCGGTGACTGCGCCGATCTGGTCCGGGTTGTTCGCACAGACGACCGTCTTCAGGCCCACTTGCTCGGCTGCCTCGACGCCGGCGTCGATGTTCGCGAGCGTCAGCCGCTGCTCGGAGTGGTTGAGCAGCGTCCCAGTCCCACCCGCATCCACGACCGGCGCGGCGTGGGTGCTCCCGGTGTGACTGCCGTGGTCGACTGGATCGATATGCTGGGCCCACGTTTCGACGCCCGTTGCAGCGACGGCTGACAGCTGGGCAGCCTGCGGGGCAACAGCGATGCGTGCGCCGGTGTCCTCGGCGACCGCCGCGGCCGTCTCGGCGACGGCGACGGCGTCACAGTCGTACGCCTTGAGGTTGATGAGAACGAACATACCGGCACGCGGGCGCGCCACGGGAAATAGGTATCAGATTCGTTGTGGGACCGAACTGCCGACGAGTCGGCTGCTTACTCTTTGCGCTCGACCACGTCGCCGAGGGTCTGGGTCATCGAGGAGTCCGACTCCCAGCTCGCCTCGTCGTCGTCGGAGCCCTCCGAGAGGGAGAGACCGAGACGCCGTTCGAGTTTCTCCTTCACGTCGTCGCTGGGGAGCATCTCGCTACGCTCCAGCTTCCGGATGAGTGAGGCTTTCTCGTTGAGCTCGTTTGCAAGCTCCTCCTGGCTCAGCCCTTCGTCTTCGCGGGCAGAGCGGATGAGCTGGTCGTACTCACTGTCGATCTCGTCCATCTGATCGAACATGTCACGGCGACGGCCGCCGCCACCGCCGGAGCCACCGCTTGTTTCGGTGGAGGAGGATGCGCCGCCCGAGGATGCGGAGGTGGAGTACTTGCTCGTACTGGTCGAGCTTGGCTCCGTTTTCACCTCCGTGCCGAAGTCCTTGCAGTCGTCACAGAGTTCGAGTTCGGCACCCTCGACTTTCGTCGTAGTGAGCGAGGATTTCTCCGCGCCGCACATCTCGCACTGGGGCATACCCGGGCTAACAGGTGCCGGAGTAAAAAGGAACCGGCGACAGGACGGGGATTACGTCAAATCCGACCACGCGCCCCAGAAGCGCTGGAGCGCGGTGAAGTGCCCGACGACTGCGAACAGCACAAGCAGCAGTTCAACCGCAGAGAGCCCTGCAACCAGCGGGCCTGGCAGCAGGAACGCGACGACGCCGACGACGCCGACTAGCGCGAGTCGGTCGGCGCGGCCCAACAGCCCGCCATACTCCCGCCCGAGTCCGACTGCCTGGATCTGCGTGCCGAGGTAGGAGGTCAGTAGGACGCCCGTCACCGCGAGCAGGCCGAGGGCGTAGGCGCTCGCACCGGCCGCGAGGCCGGTGATGATGATCACGTCAGCGTAGCGGTCGAGCACGTGGTCGAGCAGGTCGCCGCCCTTCGAGTCGGTGCCGAGGCTGCGCGCAAGCGCACCGTCGACCAGATCGAGCCAGCCGTTGCAGAACACGAAGAAACTCGCCGCCAGAAACCAGATTCCGGGTGCCCCAGCCTCACCCGCGGCGAATAACGCACTTCCCGCCGCGACGGCGAAGCCGAACGCGATAACGCTGATCCTGTCCGGGGTCAACCCCAGTCGCTCGGAGGCGTCGACGAACGGGCCCAGCGCACGGTCAGCAATCGGTCGGAAGCGGTCGAGCGTCATAACACACCCGTGAAGTCCACCGTTCCCGCCGCCGGCTCGCGCTTGCCGTGCAGCACGTCGACGACGTCGTCGGCGACGTCCTCGATTGCGCGCCCGGTCGTATCGATTTCGTAGACGTTCTCCTCGCCGTGGCGCCGGACCGCTTCGCTCAGCACGATATCCAGCGCCTCGCTCTCTGCGTTCTCCGCGGCTTTCGCTTCGGGTTCGCCCCGCGCCTCCAGCCGTTCGGTCAGTTCGTCAGGGCCACAGCGCAGCACGATGACGGCGTCAGCGTCGAACTGGTGGGCGAGATGCGAGTCGAGCAGGCCTGACCAGTCGCCCAGATACTCCTCGATAGCGTCGTTATCTGCGATGAGGGAGTCCCGCTCCTCGTCTCGCTCGGTGTAGAGCCCCTCCTCACGGATCCGGGCATTGAGATTGATAACGTCGATATCCAGCCGGTCGCCGACCGCGTCCGCGACGCTCGTCTTTCCCGTCCCGGGTGTGCCAGTGAGCGCAACCTGCTCGAAGACGAGTTCGTCGCGAGATCCGGCGTCGCTCATGCTTCAGCTACCGACTCGCGCTCGGCGAGGACGGCGTTCAGTGTCTCGACAGCCTGGCGCGTCTGTTCCTCGGTGCCACAGGAAACTCGAATACACTCCGGCAGGCCGAACGAGCGACAGTCCCGGACGATGACGCCCCGCTCCTGTGCGGCTTCGGCGACGGCGCTCCCGTCACCGACCTCACAGAGGACGAAGTTCGCCTCGGTCGGATAGGTTGGTGCCTCGAGCTCCTCGTGAACGTGTTCGCGCGCCCAACTCGCGCTCTCGACCGATCTCTCGACATGCTCGTCGTCGTCGAGCGCAGCCAACGCGGCCCGGAGCGCCACTTCGCTCGCGGCGAAGGGGGTCGAGACCCGCGCGTAGGCGTCGCTCCACGCCTCGGGGACGAGCGCGTAGCCGATTCGTAGTCCCGCCAGGCCGTACGCCTTCGAAAAGGTCCGGAGCACGGCGAGATTCTCGTACTCCTCGAGGAGCGCCGCACTGGAAGACTCCTCGGCAAACTCCCCGTAGGCCTCATCGAGCACGACCAGCGTCTGGTCGTCGACGCCGGTGAGCAGCGCCTCGATCTCCTCGCGCGGCATCGTCGACCCGGTGGGGTTGTGCGGCGACGTGACGAACACCATCCGCTCGCCATCGTAGGCCGAGAGAACGGCCTCGGCGGTCATGGCGAACCCCTCGTCCTTCGAGAGACCGTACGTCGCCGTCTCGCCGTGGTGGTAGCGCGCGCTCATCCCATAGTAAGAGAAGCCGGGCTCCGGGAGCAGCACCGCGTCGGCAGGCTCGAGCATCGCGCGTGAGAGATAATCGATCGCGCCGTCGGCGCCAGGACTCACCCATACCTGGTCGCTGGCGACGTCCCACTGCTCGGCCAGGGCATCGGTGAGGTCGGTATGGGCAGCTTTCGGATAGACGGAGATGTCCTCGGCGGCGTTCTCGACCGCCGCGACGGCTGCCGGGCTGGCGCCGTGTGGGTTCTCGTTCGAGGAGAGCTTCACGAGCTCGTCAGGGTCGAGTCCGAGGTCGCGGGCGACCTCCTCGATCCCCCGTCCGGGGGCGTACTTGGCGTGTGCAGAGAGGTCCCGTGGTTGCATATCGCGCTGTTGTCGGGGACCGCAGAAAAGGCTTCCCGCCCGTTGCCTCTCAGTAGCTGCTCGACCAACGCGGGCCGGTACGCCTCGGCCGTCTCGCCAGCTGTTGGCTTACGCCGGCTCCTCGATGAGCCGGGTCTCGACGGCCGCCTGGACGACTTCGGAGGTGTCGCCGAGATCGTTCGAGCTGTTGGCGACGACGCCGTTGAGCAGCGCCTCGTGGTCACGCAGGCCGGCGACCACCAGCGTTTCTTCGTCGACTGGCACCTCGTAGGCCTCGGCGATGGCGGTGATGACTACATCAGCGGGCGACTCGTCCTCCTCGGCGATGGTTTCGAGCAGCCCGCCCATGAGCTGGTCGGATTCGACAGCTACCTCCCGCTCGAGCGTCCCCGGAGAGGAGACCTCGCCACCGAGCAGCCCCGCGAGATACCCCTTCACGGAGCCGACGATATACTCATCGAGGCTCTCGTCGCCTCCCTCGGCGGCCCGGCGAGCGGCGTAGGCCCGCACGAACGGGTCGATCTCGACCTCCAACGAGGACCGGTTGTCGAAATCTTCCGCACGGATTTCGAGTTCGGCGTCGGCCTCGTCGTCTGTTTCCTTGTCCTCGTCAGCGTCGAACTCGGCGTCATCACCCACTTGCCCGTCTGATTCGGTCGCGACCGGCTCGGCCTCAGCATCACGGTCGTCCTCGTCCTCGTCGGCAGATGCGGCAGCGTCGGCTTCCTTCTCGTCGTCCTCTTCCTCGGCGAGGGAGGCTTCCACTGCCTTCTGGTCGTGTTCCTCCTCCTCGTCTCGCTGCTTGGAGTGTCGGTTGCCGATACGATTGCTGGCCCGTCGGCCACTCACGCCGTTCGTCCCGGTTCCTAACGTGTCGATTCGCCCGTTGATATCCCGTCGCCGGTCGTTGCCATTGTTTTCTGTCATGGGTTGGGCCATGTGCGTCTGACATCCGTCAGACACCGGTGTCAGGACGTCACACACAGAGTCCCCATTGTGGCAGGGTGAGAAAAAGTCAGCGGAGGAATTCGCTGCAATCTCTGGAGGAAAGTCAGCGAAATTAGGCTCCGCTCAACGCTCCTCGCGACCCGTTACGGCCCGCGTAACAGCACGCGCAACCACAGCCGGGGACGCCTCGAACCGGACCTGTACCTCGTCGCCGTCGTACACTGTCTCTACACGTCCGCGGTCGTGGGCCCAGGCGAGGAACGACTGGGTCTCCCCGTCGTTGGGAAGCACGAACTCCTCAGTTCGGCTCGGAAGCGCGTCGGAGACGACCGAGCGGAGTGGTTCGGTGCCGGTTCCCACAGTCGCGCTGACAGCGACGACGGCATCGACGTCGTCTCGCTCGGCGACGATCTCGCGGCGGGCAGCCAGTTCGTCCTCACTCATCAGATCCGTCTTATTGAGCACCGCGACGAGCTCCCCGCGGGGCTCGTCCAACGCCGCGAGTGAGATGCGCAGCTTCTCCTGTAGCCTCTCGAGCGGGTCGCTTGCATCGACGACCAGCAGCCCGGCGTCGCTGTCGGCGACGGCATCGAGCGTCGCGCTGAACGACGCCACGAGCTCGTGGGGGAGGCCGTCGACGAGCCCGACCGTGTCCGTCAGCAGCACCGGTCGATCGCCGAGCGTCGCCCGGCGGGTCGTCGTTTCGAGCGTTTTGAATAGGCGGTCCTCAACTTCCGCGGCGCCGTCGAGGTCGGCGTGGCGCGCGTCGAGATCCTCGATGGCGAGGTCGTCCGCGAGCCGGTGGAGCAGGGTGGATTTTCCGGCGTTGGTGTAGCCCGCGATGGCGACCAGGCCGAACCCCTCCGCTCGGCGGGCGGCGCGGCGCTCCGCCGCCCGGTCGGTCACTCGCTCCAGCTTCCGTTCGACAGTCCGGATGCGCTTTTCGATATCGACAAGCCGAGAGCCGGTCTCGGCGGCCTCCTGCATGTGGGTGCGCTCCTCGGTCTCCCGCACCCGCGGGAGCTCGTAGCGGAGTTTTGCCAGCTCGACCTGGAGTTGTGCCGCCTTCCCACCGGTGCCTTGCTCGAAGATGTCGAGCACGAGCCGGTGTCGGTCGATAACTACCGTTCCGTCCGGCAGCAACCCGACGAGATTGCGGTACTGCCCCGGCGTGAGTTCGGTATCGAACAGCACGGCCGCCGCCTCTGTTGCGACGACACGGCGGGCGAGCGCCTTCGCCTTCCCGTGGCCGATGTTGTAGCTGCTGTCTTCGCACCGGCGCTGGGTGAGTTCGTCGACGACAGTGTAGCCTGCGGCATCGGCCAGTCGGCGGATCTCCGCCGTCGCCGGCTGCTGGTCGGCGGCGCGGGCGACGACGATGGCGGTTTCGTCGGCTCCCTGCGTCGATTCGGGTCGGTTGATTCCTGACGATGCGTCCGTCTCGTCTCGCGTTGGTGAGTCTTGCAACGATATATCGGGGGTGGGTCCCCCACGGTGCCGGACGGTGACGGCGTCTGGCGCCCAAGCGATGGGAGACCCGAGGCTCTCGAACTACTGTGCCCGGGGCAACTGCCCCGTCGGGTCTCCCGTCGTCGCTCGCTACGGGCCGGTCCCGTCTCGCCGTCGTGCGAGCGCCGCGGGGTTAGAACTGAACGAGCTCCATCATCACTCACCGGTTGGGTCGTGTCAGTATAATAGTTCTGCTGGTTTGGTAGCTGGATGCACACGCCACTCACTGTTCCGGTCCTCGTGGTGGCGGGAGCGTGCGTCCGCCCGGAGAAAGAGCGCATGAGTGTAACTTGGGCAGTTGAGACGACAGAAAGGGGAGTTCTGGGACCTGGGGGGATGCCGCCAGACTCCGGCGGTGGTCGTCGACACCAAGCGTGCTCACTCCCGGACGAACGCAAAAATCGAGAACACCGCGGAATCGACGTTACTCTTCGAGGTCGGCGTCTTCCAGCTCTTCGACGATCTCCTCGGCGTCGACGTCGGCGTCCTCGAGGTCGCCCTCGATATCCTCGAGTTCCTCCTCGAGACCGTCGCCGCCGCCCATGCCGCCCATCATGCCGCCCATGCCGCCCATCATGCCGGCGGAGCTGCCGTCGAAGACCTCCTCGACGACCACGCGGTCGAGGTCGAGGCGGTCCATCAGGTCCTGGGCGACCTGCTGTTTCTGGAACATCCACTGCTGGTTCATCTGCATCTGCTGGTTCGCCTCGATGTAGAGGGTCCGCTGCTCGACCTCTTCGGTACGAGTAGTCTCCTCGCCCTCCTCGTCCTCGACGGTGACCTCCTCCTCGACGGTCTCCGTCTCGATGCGGAGCTCCGGCTCCATCTGGAGGTACATGCCGAGCAGGCCAGCGGCCTGCTCCTCGTCGTCGTCGACGACCTCGATGACCTCGTAATCGTACTCGAGGTCCTCACCGGCCAGCGGGTGGTTGAAGTCGACACGTGCGCGCCCACCGATGACCGTCTCGATGTACCCTTGCTCGTCGTCGATCTGAACCTGCGCGCCCGGGCGACGGTTCTCCTCGTCGATCTTGTTTGTGCTGACAGTGCGGACCTCCTCCTGGCTGTACTCGCCGAACCCGTCTTCGGCGGGGATCTCCACAGTGCCCTCGTCGCCGGCCTCGCTGTCGATGAGTGCGTCGTCGACGCCGGGGAATACGTGGCCCTCACCGACGACGATGATGCGCGGCTCGAACTCGTACTCGTCGTCGTCGATGCCGGCCTCCTCGGCGACGTCCTGCCGGGTCGTGTCGACCACGCGGTCGTCGCTCTGGGTCCGGACTGTGTAGTGGATACGGACGAAATCCCCGTCCTGAATCCCGGACTCGGTCTCCTCGGGTTCGGCCTCGGCGTCGGCCTCCTCTGCGGCCTCGTTATCGCTCATACCATACTGGTCTCGTGTTCCACTCTTAAGGACAACGTTTCAGGCTCAGCTTCGCCCCAAACGCCTGCCTCGGCGCTCTCAGGCCCGTTCGAACGTCCCGGTGAGCGTGACGCTGTCGATGAGTTCCCCCTCCAGTGCGGCCTCCAGCTCGTTCCGATCCGCGCCAGCTGCAAGCTCGAGCGTCGACGCAACCGCCGAGAGCCGGAACCGGTAGCTGTGCGTTCCGTCGCCGGTGGGCGGACAGGGCCCCATATACCCGATTTCGCCGGCGCCGTTGGTCCCCTGTCGAGCACCGTCCGCGAACGGCGGGCGTTCCTCCGCGGCGACGCTCTCCGGAATCGTCTCGACGGACGCCGGCACGTTCCAGAGCAGCCAGTGGACGAACGGCGTGGAGCCGGCGTCGGGGTCGTCGACGAGCAACGTCAGCGTCTCAGCCCTATCGACGACGCCCGAGATCTGCAGCTCCGGGTTCACGTCGTCGCCCTCGCAGGTGTAGCGTGGCGGAATCTCCTCCCCGTCGTCGAACGGCGTCGCTACGAGCGCGAGGCTCGTGTCCGTCCCGGTCCCGCCGCCGCCGTTGCTGGAGTCACTGCCGCCACAGCCTGCGAGCAGTGTCGACCCGGCCGCTACCCCGTGGAGATACTGGCGCCGGTTCATACCGGAGCGTTAGGCGCAAGCGGGGGTAAACGTTGAGGCCGGTTCCCGAGAACAGCCGTTCAGAGCCGGATGTTCACCATCACGAAGACGATCGAGAGCTGGAGCAGCCCCTGAATCCCGGCGAGTTTCGCGTTACGCATCCCGATAGCTCCGATAACCTCCTCGTCAGGGTTCTCCGAGACGATCTCTCGGAAGATGCGCAGTTCGCCGGGGAGGAGCAGCCCGAAGCCGAGCACCGAGAGCAGCGTCACGATCCCCAGGGCCGCCAGAATCCAGGGGTTCAGCATCACGAGCTTGCTGAGCGTGCTCCAGAGCCACGCGAGGCTCCCCACGACGACGGCCGCCGCGAACACCGGATTGGCTCGGTCGGCCAGCCCGCGCAGGCCTCGATTCGTCGAGTCTGCTGTGGTCGCTGTTGCCATACAGAGCCGTGCTGTTTCAGTCGGCATAACGTTTCTCGATACGGAACCGACCCCCCGAACGACACGGGAGAGGTCGGCCGCTCCGGAGCGGCGGGGTTTTATTCCCGCCAGCCGACGCCGTGACCATGTACGAGGTCGAACTCAAGGTCCGCGCCGACCACGACCGGGTACGGGAGTCGGTCGTCGCTCACGGCGCCGAACGCGTCAGCCACGTCCGACAGGTCGACAGCTACTACGACGCGCCACACCGCGAGTTCGCTGAAACCGACGAGGCGCTCCGCATCCGCCTGGAGACCGACCGCTCGGCCGGCGACGGGGCGCCGACGACGAAACTGACCTACAAGGGGCCGCTCGTCGAGGCCGAATCCAAGAGCCGGGAGGAACACGAGACCGCGGTCGCGGACGCCGAGGCGATGGCCGGGGTGCTCTCGGGGCTGGGGTTCGAGCCTGCCGCAACCGTGGAAAAGGAGCGAGAGTCCTTCCAACTGGGCGAGTACACCCTGATGCTCGATCACGTCGACGGCCTCGGAGAGTTCGTCGAAATCGAGCGGGAGGTTTCCGGCGAAGCGGCCATCGAGGCGGCCCGCGAGGACGCGGCAGCGCTGCTCCGCGAGCTCGGACTCGACCCGGCCGAACAGATTCGGACCTCGTACCTCGGTCTGTTGCTGGAGGCGGACACTGTTGACGGCGACTGAGCGGCGGCTGGACTCGAGAAATGTCTGAGAGTAATTTACCGGCGGCGATTCGTTTCCGAAGGTTATAGACGGTCCCCCGGGCAAGAGCCAGCAATGACGCGGAACATCCAGGTCGATGAACTCGACCGGCGGGCGGTCGAGGACCAGCAGGTGGAGATCGTCGAGCGGAAGGGGCTTGGACACCCAGACTCGATCTCCGACGGTATCGCGGAGTCGGTCTCGCGCGCGCTCTCACAGCTCTATCTCGACCGTGTGGGAACGGTACTCCACTACAACACTGACGAGACGCAGTTGGCCGCCGGACGCGCCGCGCCGGCCTACGGCGGCGGCGAGGTCATCGAACCGATCTACATCCTCATCGTCGGTCGAGCGACGAAGGTGTACGAACAGGGCGGCGAGGAGATCGAACTCCCCGTCGACTCGACGGCGCTGCGGGCCGCTCGCGAGTATCTCGAAGAGACCGTCCCGGAACTGGAGTACGGTACGGACGTCATCGTCGACGTCAAACTCGGCGCCGGCTCGGGCGACCTCCAGGACGTCTTCAGCGAGGAGGAGGTCCAGGTGCCGATGGCGAACGACACCTCCTACGGTGTGGGCCACGCGCCACTGACCGAGACCGAGCAGATCGTTCGCGATGTTGAGACCGGCATCAACGACGAGTACGCGACGCAACATCCCGAAATCGGTCCCGACGTCAAGGTCATGGGGAAGCGCGAGGGCGACCGGATCGATATCACCGTCGCCGTCGCGATGGTCGACAGCTATATCGAGGGGCTGGAGGCGTACAAAGCGGCGGTCGCGAACGTCAAGGAGTACGTCACTGCACTCGCAGCGGAGCGGACTGACCGGGCAGTCCACGTCGACGTGAACACCGCCGACGACTACGACCACGGCTCGGTCTACCTCACTGTGACTGGCACCTCCGCCGAGCAGGGTGATGACGGCTCCGTTGGCCGCGGGAACCGCGCGAACGGGCTCATCACGCCGAACCGACCGATGAGCATGGAGGCCACCTCTGGCAAGAACCCTGTGAACCACATCGGGAAGATCTACAACCTGCTCTCGACGGAGATCGCTCGCTCTGTCGTCGACGAGGTCGACGGCATCCGCGACCTGCAGGTCCGCCTCCTCTCCCAGATCGGCCGCCCGATCGACCAGCCCCACGTCGCCGACGCCCAGGTTGTCACCACTGAGGCCGTGGACGTCGCCGATATCGAGGCCGAGATCGAGGCAATCGTCGACGAGAAACTGGCGAACGTCACCGACGTGACCCGCTCGGCCATCGAAGGCAACATCTCGACGTTCTAACAGCAACACACCCCCCGTGGGGCGGCCGTGGCGCATTTGCTGTGGCCTGAGAGGGCCACGTTCATGGGGCCGATCGAAATCGCGATTCGACTGGTTGCGGAACGGTTGCTCATCCGCACCAACGGCTTCTTCGTCGGTATCGAGTTCGCGCTCACGCCGGCGCGACGCCGCTTTACTCGTTCAACCGATTGATTCTCCCAGTCGTTCGCCTTGGCGGAGGGCGATATCGACTTCCAGGACCTGGCCGCCGGCCCGGTGACGCCCACGCCGCAGACGAGCGTGAGCGACGCGGTCGACCAGTTCCAGGTGGAGAACCAGGAGCTCGCACTGGTGTTCGAGGATGGCGACGTCATCGGCATGGTGACGGTGACGGACTCGTTTGCGTCCACTACTGGCGGGATTCAGGACCCGCTCGACATTTCATGAGTCAGGCGACGTCCCGGCTCCCGGCGGCCTGGGTATTGAATCATAGCTCGACAGTCCATCGTTGTCCGTCTATTCCGTTCGGCCGATTTCTCGAAACCACGTATAGCCCGGAGAGAGCGAGCCCCCTGCCCGGGAACAGCCTCAAACGTCCGAGGGATTGACGCCGCGGATGGAAACACCCATCCGCACAGACCCGGTAGCTCGGCTGTGCAGCCGTCAGCGCTGGATATCGCGGTCGTCCGTTTCGGAGAACTCGGCATCAAGAGCGGCAAGGTCCGCGGCCAGATGCTCGACCGGCTTGCCGAAAACGTCGAGCGCATCCTCGAAGACCGCAGTATCGCCGGGGCCGTCGAGCGTCGCTGGTCCCGAATCCTCGTCCGTCCGCAGGAGGGTGAAGAACCCGACTTCGCCACGGTTGACGCCGCCCGCGCGGCCAGTGACGCGTTCGGGGTCGTCTCGACTCGCCCGGCCATTACGGTGCGGGCCGAAGAGGAGGGAATCGCAACCGCCGCGCGGTCACTGGCCGCCGACCACCCTGCTGGGGCGACGTTTGCAGTTCGCGCCCACCGCGCCGGCGCAGCTGCGGAACACCCGTTCACCAGCCAGGAACTCGAACGCAACATCGGCGGCGTCGTCGGCGAGGCAACCGGCGCGCCGGTTGACCTCGACGATCCGGATGTGACCTATCGGCTCGAGATTCGCGACCAGGAGGCGTTCGTCTCCGCGCAGGAGTACGACGGTCCAGGGGGGCTCCCTGTCGGGACACAGGGGAAAACGGTGCTGCTGTTCTCCGGCGGCCTCGACTCCCCTGTCGCGGCCTGGGAGCTGCTCAAACGCGGGCTCGAACTGCGCCCGGTCTACCTCGACCTCGGCGACTACGGCGGTCCAGACCATCTCGCCCGCGCGGAGGAAACGGCCCGCGTCGTCGGGCGATACGCGCCCCACATCGACATGCGGTTGCGGGTCGTTCCTGCCGGTGAACTTGTCGACGACCTCGTCGCCAGGACGGAGTCGACGCGAATGCTCTCGCTCCGGCGCGCGATGCTCCGGACCGCCGAGGGCGTCGCCGACGATATCGGCGCCCACTCTCTCGCTACCGGAGAGGCCGTCGGGCAGAAATCCTCCCAGACAGGGCCGAACATCCGCACCACCGACGCCGCCGCGAAGCGGCCGGTCTACCGCCCCCTCCTGAGCCGTGACAAGCCTGAAATCGTCGAGCAAGCTCGCGATATCGGCACGTTCGTCGACGCGACGATGAACGTGGGCTGTGAGCGTGTCGCGCCGGAGTACCCCGAAACGAATGCGACGCTCGAACAGGTTGAGGCGGCCGAGCCTGCCGACCTGCTCGAACGGGCCGAAGCGCTCGCCGCCGAACGCTACGTCGCGGAGCCGCCGGCGAGCGAGACGGCGCCCGGGAACTCTGTCGAGAACTGAGACGGCTGCGGACCGCAACCGACATTATCTGGGACGCCGAGCGCCTGAACGATGGCGCAGGTCTGTCTACTCGGGGAGGACGAGGGGAGCCTCAGGCGGGAGCTGCTCTCGCGGGAGACCGCACGCGAGGCGCTCTCGACCTACGACCTGCGGGAGCCCTACGAGAACACGCTCGCGCTCCAAACCGTCTCGATCGGCGCGGCCGTGGCGCTGCTGAACGACCTCAACTGGTACGTCGTGCGGTTCGTCCGCGACGCGCTGGTACAGGCCGACTCAGTCTCGGAGACCGAGTGGCTCTCGCGCGAACTTGCGACGGCAATTCGCAACGACGAGATTCCGCCCGGGAAGACTGGCGAGTATCTCCGACTGTACGGCGTCGAGGAGAACCGACTGATCGACCCGATTCACGTCCGGCGGGGCGACGTCACCGATGTCGAAGATGATGCGGGCGTCCCTGAACGAGAGGATTCCGACGAGCTACTCGTCGTCCGGGTCACCGAGTCGGAGTTCCTCGCGGCCTAACCCGGTGGTGTCGAGTTCCTCGTCGGAGCCTTCAGAGCGCCACTGGCACTCGTCGTCGACCTCCTCGGCGTCGAACAGCCCAGTCGACATGTAGCGCTCGCCGCCGTCAGGGAACAATGTCACCACGAGCGGATCCTCGACGCCCAGTTCGAGCAGCCCTGCAGCGACCCGCCGCGAGGCGACGTTGGCCGCTCCGCTGGACTGGCCCACAAGAATCCCCTCCTCACGGGCGAGACAGCGACATTCGGCCGTTGCCGTGTCCAGGGCGACAGTTTCGACGCCGTCGAGGAGCGCCGCGTCGAGGTTGGCCGAGACGAACCCAGGGCCCATCCCCTGGAAGTCGTCCGACCCGCTCTCGCCGGTCGAGAGAACCGGGTTTTCGGCCGGCTCGACGGCGATGACGGCCATCTCCGGGAACTCCTGGCGGAGCCGCCGGGCCGTTCCGGTAATGGTGCCGCCGGTGCCGACGCCGGCGACGAAGGCGTCGATGCGTCGGTCTGCAACCTGTTCCAGAATCTCCGCGCCGGTCGTCTCGAAATGCGCACGGGGGTTCGCAGCATTCTCGAACTGCCGCATCTGGACGTACTCCCCTGTCGCCTCCAGTTCGTCCGCGCGCTCGCGAGCGTCCTGAATGTCGCCGTCGACCACCTCGATATCGGCGCCGTACGCCCGCATCACCCGGCGCCGTTCGGGCGACTTCGAGCCGGGGATGACGATTTTGACGTCGTAGCCCTTCGCGGCGCCGATGAGCGAGAGTCCGATACCGGTGTTGCCACTGGTGGGTTCGACGATGGCGTCGCCCGGGCCGAGTTCGCCGGCCTCCTCGGCGGCGCGTACCATGTAGAGCGCCGGCCGGTCCTTCGCGGAGCCGCCGGGATTTTTCGACTCCAGTTTCGCGGCGACGGTTGTTCCTTCCGGCGACGCCACCTGGACGAGCGGCGAGCCGAGGGCGTCGATGACCTCAGAATCCATTAGCAGTGAGTATCGGTGTCGCACATTTACAGTTAGCGACACTGGGCGCCCCGCCAGCCCAGCGGGCCTCACAGCCACCAGTAATTTCCACGCTCAGTATCTCGATCCGTGTGATGAGCACAAACGGGCGATCGGTGGCGCAATCGGCACTGTAGTCGGGGCAGACTGACTGGCCACCGGCGCCATACGACTTATGCCGACCGACCACCGTGTTCGGGTATGTCCGAAGCCAAGCCCGAAGCCGTGCTCTCGACGATGCAACCGGACCCCGCGTGGGATCCAGCGTCCTACGAAGAGGCCGTCGAAACGCTCGCTCGTGCGGGGCTGACGTTCCGCGTCTGGGGCGGCGACTGGTGTCCCGACTGCCGGAACCAGCTTCCGGCGTTCGCCGCAGCCCTCGACGCTGCGGGCGTGCCCGACGAGCGCATCGACGTCTACGCTGTCGAACGCGAGAACGGCGAGAAGGTCGGTGAGGGGATGGACGAGTACGGCGTGGAGTTCATCCCGACGGTCATCCTCGTGGACGAGGACGGCGAGGAGATCACCCGGTTCGTCGAGAGCGAGGACAAGCCGATCACTGCGTACCTCGTAGACGCCGTCGAGTCAAGGGAGTAAGGAAACCCGTAGCCGGGAGCTACGATCCCTTTTTACAGGTTCTCGTCGACCCAGTCCAGCGCCGCCGTCAGGTCGTGCTGGGGCGGCGAGCAGGTGAACGAGCGACAGGCGTACACTGTCGGCTCCCCATCGCGGGCCTCGCGGCCGGCCCAGACCGGGGGCGCCTCCTCCAGGCCCAGTTCGTCGAGCCAGTCCTGTAACCCCGCCTCGGTCGGCGGGCGCCGCGCTATCACCGCACCGGGGAGATACCGCGAGGCGAGCGTCTTGCGCCACGAATCCGAAAGCTCGTCGGCTGCAATCGTGAGCTCGAGGTTCCCGCGCGCGGCGGCGTCGGCGGCCACCGCGAGCGAACCGTGTTCGACCGGACTGGCCTCGATGCGCTCTCGATGGGTGGCGAGCGTCTCCCGCGCCACACTACCCAGCTCCCGCGTAGTGAAGTGATCGAGGTCCAGCAGCAGCGATACCGCGGCGCCGACGCTGGATGGCGTCGACTGGTCTGTGAGCTCCTGGGGGCGAGCAACCAGTTCTTCAGCATCGGTGGCGGTGAAGTAGAGCGTCCCGTCCGCCTCGTCGTAGAACCCGTCGACGATGACCTCCGCAAGCGAGAGCGCAAAGCTAAGCGGTTCGACCTCGCCGGTCGCCTGGTACGTCTCGAAGGCCCCGCGGGCGAGGAACGCGTAGTCCTCGAGATACCCTGAGACCGCTACATGGCCGTCCTTGAACCGCCGGGAGAGTCGCTGGTCGTCCTCGTCCCAGAGGGTCGCTCGAACGAACCCGAGTGCGTCAACCGCACGCTCAGCGAAGCGCTCGCCATCATCGAGTGTCGTGCCAGCTCGGGCGAACGCCGATATCAGCAGGCCGTTCCAGCCCGCGAGCACCTTCTCGTCCCGGAGCGGACGCGGGCGTTCCTCACGAGCCTCGAACAGCTCCGTCCGGGCCGCGTCGAGCAGCTCGCGGACTGCCTCCTTGTCGTCCGGCGCAGTCGCCTCGTCGAACGTGGCGCCGGCGAGTTCCGCGACAGGGACCGTTTCGTTCAGCACGGTCGTATCGCCCTCGAAGTTACCGGCCGACGTGATGCCGTAGCGTCTGCAGAACAGCGTCGCTGCCGGCTCCTCGAGCACGTCGCGAACCTCGTCGGGGGTCCAGACGTAGAACGCACCTTCCTCTCGCTCGGGCGCCTCGTCCTCGTCCAGCCGAGCGGCGGGCGTCTCGCTCCGGGCGTCGAGTGTGCTGAAGAAGCCACCCTCCGGGTGGGAGAGTTCGCGTTCCACGAACTCCAGGCTCTCTCGAGCAACCTCGGCGTAGCGCTCCTCGCCCGTCGCGCGGTACCCTTCGAGATAGCTCTTTGGCAGCTCCGCGTTGTCGTAGGCCATCTTCTCGAAATGTGGGACCGTCCAGTCCTCGTCGACACAGTAGCGGTGGAACCCACCGGCAAGATGGTCGTAGAGCCCGCCGCTGGCCATCGCATCGAGTGCGTTTCTCGCGACCGACAGCGGCTCGCCGTCGTCGCCGAACGCGGCAACCCGGAGCAACAGGGCAACCCGTCCGGGATGCGGGAATTTCGGGCTTCCGGCGCCGAACCCACCGTTCGTTCGGTCAGCGCCGCGAACCGCTGCCGTCGCCGCCTCGTCCAGCAGGTCGGTACCGGGCGCATCCTGCGTTGCACCCTCGAGATCAGCCCCGCTACTGCCGCCAGCTCCGCCCGAATCGGCCGGCTCCAGCCGGTCGCGTGCAGCGGCGGTCCACTGCTCGGCGCGGTTCTCCATCTCCGCGCGCTGTTCGGGGTCGCTCCAGGAGTCAGCGATCTGCTGGCAGAGCTGCTGGAACCCCGGCACGTTGCGCTGGGCATGGGACTCGGGCGGGAAGTAGGTCCCAATGTAGAACGGTTTCCCGTCCGGCGTGAGCCAGGCTGAGAGCGGCCACCCCCCGCCGCCGGTGACCAGTTGGCAGACCGTCTGGTACACCCGGTCGAGATCCGGGCGCTCCTCGCGGTCGACCTTGATGGGGACGAAGTTCTCGTTAATCTTCTCGGCCGCGTCCGGGTCCTCGAAGGACTCCTCTGCCATCACGTGACACCAGTGGCAGGCGGAGTAGCCCACCGACAGAAAGATCGGGAGGTCCCGCTCGCGGGCCGCCGCGAGCGCCTCGTCGTCCCAGGGCTGCCAGTTCACGGGATTGTCGGCGTGTTGCTGGAGATACGGGCTCGGCTCCTCGTCCAGCCGGTTACGGTCGGTCATGGATGGCTCACCGTTGTCGGAGAAACGGGACGGAGCGTGAAGTAGCCCATGGTGCCGCAGGGCAACGTTAAGCGATGACCGTCACCGGCACGTCGATATCGCCCACCACTGTTTCGGTCGTGCTGCCGAGAATTGCCCGACCGACCAGTCCGCTCCCGTGGTGCCCCATGACGACGTGCTCGTAGCCCTCTTCCTCGACCAGGTCGAGCAGGTTCTCGGTGGTGCTGGTCTTCAGATCCGTGACGTGGACCGTGTGGAGATCGGTATCGGTCCGTTCGGCCAACTCGACGGCGAACTCCAGGGCGCGGATACTGTTCTCCGAGCTGTCGATTTGCACGAGCACCGTCATGCATCCCACTAACGCTCCTAGCCACATGAAGGTAGTCGCGGCGCAATCTCGAGTATATGCACGTTCGTGCCTTGAAGCGAATCAATAGAGGGTAAGGTTTACACTCTCGTGTTCACACCCTCCGTGTATGTCCGAATCCGTCCTCGTCATCGGTGGCGGCGGCCGCGAACACGCCATCGCCCGCGCGCTGGCGCCCGACTGCGACCTCTACGGCTTCGCGAGCAACCGGAACCCCGGTATCGCTTCGCTTTCGGTCGGGACGGAAACCGGCGACGAAACCGATACCGACGGCATCGTCGACTACGCCGAAACCGTCGGCGCAGACACAGCCGTCGTCGGTCCCGAGGCGTCGCTTCAGGCGGGCGTCGCCGACGCGCTGAACGCCGCGGGCGTGTTCACCTTCGGCCCCACCGCGGAAGCGGCCCGAATCGAGACCGATAAAGCGTTCCAGCGGGAGTTCATGGCCCAGCACCACATCCCCGGGACGCCGGGGTTCGAGACGTTCGACGACGCCGACGCGGCCGCCGACTACGTCGACAAAACGGGCGACGACGTGGCCGTCAAACCGACCGGGCTAACCGGGGGAAAAGGCGTTCGCGTCACCGGCGACCAGGTTACCCACGGGGAGGCTGTGGAGTATATCCGGGAGAGCGGCCACGAGGAGTGGGTCGTCGAGGAGCGACTCGTCGGCGAGGAGTTCACTGTCCAGGCGTTCGTTCATGACGGCGATGTCCTCCCCAGCCCCGCCGTCCAGGACCACAAGCGCGCCTACGAGGGCGACGAGGGGCCCAACACCGGTGGGATGGGGAGCTACAGTGACGCCAGGCTGACGCTCCCGTTCATGACCGAGACGGAGTACGACCGGGCTGTCGAGATTCTGGAGGCGACCGTCGACGCGCTCCCGGAGTACACGGGCGTGCTCTACGGCCAGTTCATGCTGACTGCCGAGGGTCCGAAAGTGGTGGAGTTCAACGCCCGCTTCGGTGATCCGGAGGCGATGAACGTGCTCCCGGTGCTCGAAACGCCGTTCCTCGATATTGTCGACGCTGCGCGCGAGGGCGAGGCACTCCCGGTGCCGTCGTTCCGACCCGAGGCGACGGTCTGTAAGTACGCGGTTCCTGCTGGCTACCCGACCGACCCGGACGCAGGCGCGGAGATCACTGTCGACGAGTCGACGATCGAGGCGGCCGCGGCGGCCCACGGTGGCGAGGCGCTGCTGTTCTACGCCTCCATCGACGACCGGGATGACGGGCTCTACACCACGACCTCCCGGGCGTTTGCGGTCGTCGGCCTCGCCGACGATATCGCGACGGCGGAAGCAATCGCGGCTGACGCACTGGAGGCTGCCGGCGACGGGCTCCGCGTCCGAGAGGACGTGGGGACGGCCGAACTCGTCCAGTCCCGTATCGATCACATGGAGCGCCTCCGGTAGACAGTCCCCTCAGGACAGCGCGAGCGTCGTCGCTCGCCGATGAGACGCGCTCGGAAGAACGCTGGTCGGGGCTACTCGAACTGCTGAACGACCTGAAGATCGCGGTCAGTCCGCATGAATATCGCGAGCCGCCGAGTGGCATGGCAGTCCGGACAGCTCAGATTCTCGCTGGATTCGGGGAGATCGGTCGGGTTCGACTCCCATTCCTTGTTACACTCAGGGCAGAGTAAGCGGACGAACGCTTCGACCATGCATTACGGTGGGACCGACACCCGATAAAGCTTAAGGCGAATTCGGGTCTCGTCGTCGACAGATCGAGCAGCGCCTTAGAGCCAGTCATCCTGGCGGAAATATGCGAGCAGGACCGTCCCGACGATCGCCATCCCGAGCATCACCGCGGGGTAGCCGTACCGCCAGCCCAGTTCGGGCATCGCGTAAGGGCTGCCGGCGAAGTTCATGCCGAACACCCCAGCGACGAGCGTCAGCGGGAGAATGATGGTCGCAACGACAGTCAGGCGCTTCATCACCTCGTTCGTCGACTGCGAGAGCGTGTTGAGATACGTCTCCCGTGAGCCACGTGCGAGATCACGGTACGTCTCCGTGCGATCGACCAGCTGGAACAGTTGGTCGTGGACGTCCCGGAAGTATTTCTCCGTCCCCTCGCTCACCTGGCCGGGGTCGCCCCGCGCAAGCACACCATCAGTGCGGTGAGTGAGAACGCCCGACCGGGGTAGGTCGCGTCAACCCCGACGAGATAGCCGACGACGCCGACGACGGTGAGGACGAACCCGCTCACGAAGCTTCGGTTCACTCTGTGCAGGTGTCGCCGACACGACAAAAAGCTACGGCCCCGCAGTGGGGTGTTAGTCTGCGGGTTCGGCTTCGGACTCGCCGCTCTGGGCTTCCACACGCATCTGGCGCTCCCAGCGGATCCGCACGAGGTTGCCGTACATCGAGAGTACCATCCCGAGGAACAGCACGAGCATGCCCAGGTTGATACCGACGGTAAGCAGCAGGTTCGTCGGGCCGCCCCCGAGGATGAGCTCGCCCGGCACCGGGTAGCCGGTGTCGTACATGCTGCCCAGCAGGACGCTCACGATGCCGATGACCGCGGCGGCACCGACGAGGTTCGTCGCGCTCGCCCAGCTGGGCGAGAGCTGCAGTCGCTCGATACCGGGGTTCTCGTGGTCACCCTCCTGGTGCTCCTCCGGAATCATCGACCGGGGGATGAACGCCTTCGTCTCGACGGGGAAGAAGGCGGGGTGGAAGCCGTGCTCGAAGATGTGGAAGATAACCCCCATCACCATGATAACGCCGAGCAGACCGTGGAACACGACGAACGCCATCGCCGCGGTTTTCGTCGCAAAGAGGCTCATCAGGCCGGTCTTCGACCAGATGAGTAGCCCCGAGATCGACAGCAGCGTCAGCTCGGCCGCGAAGATGTATATCACTCCCTTGCCGATGTAGGACAGCAGCGGAATCTCGTCGGCGGTGTCGCCGGCGAACTGCCGCGCGTTGGGGTGACGCTCGTCAGCGTTGCCCAGCACGAACTGGATGTCCTGAACGAACGCTTGCATGTCCTCGGGCGTGGGAATAATCGCCTTGAAGTTCGAGCGCCCGACGTCAGTGGTCACCATCATCAGCATCCAGAAGCTGACGAGGGCGAGGAGGCCAACGCCGAAGGCGCGGTGGAGCGCCGCGACGGCGCCCGCACCGCCCAGCAGCGTGAGCATCCACCAGAGTTCGTCGTTGAACATGATGGCGTAGCCCGTGAAGAAGAGGAAGAACACGTCGAGGGCCAGCAGCGAGTGGAACACCGTGGTCATCCGCGTGAACTTCCCGTGGTCTAAGTTTGTCATTCCTGGCCACCTCCGGAGGCGTCGGCACCGTCGTCTGCCGGCGAGCTGCTGTCCTCGTCGTTTGCTCGTGCC
>NZ_JAZKRY010000043.1:0-26273 GCF_036626355.1 Halolamina sp.
ACGTCGCCGAGGCCATCTGCGAAGTGGCCGACGAGATCGACGCGAGCGCGATCGCCTTCCACCCGCGTGAAGGCGGTCGACTCCAGAAGTTTCTCGCAGGTGACCACAGCTTCCGGCTGGTGATAGAGACCGAGCGACCCGTTATCGCGCTGCCTGACAGGGAGGACTGAGCGGTCGGAACCGACGTCGGTTCGCTCGCTCACTCGGCCCGTTCGGGCGTGACCTCGGAGGCGTCGATGATGTCGGTGTTTTCGTCGATCGTCACGTGCAGTTCCACGTCGTCGACGTGATAGCGAACCTCGACGCGCCACGGATCCCTCGAGAGGATTCGCTCCTCGGCGTCAGGGTAGGTCGTCCACGGGTGACGGTCGAACACGTCGATATCGTGTTTGCTGAAGAAGCCGATGACGACGGGGTCGGTGCTTATTGCAAACGGTGGGTTGCAGTAGAGCACCCAGCTACAGCGCCGACAATCGAAGCTCACGACACCGGTGTACTTCCGCTTGCCAAGTGCCGACATCCCGCTATCGTCGCCCGAAAGCGTCGCCTCGACAGTGCCGGCACAGTACGGACAGACACCCTGCTGGGCGGTGACCTGGTCCCGGAGAATCCACGCACTCCCCGCGGTGAGCATCGACTCCGGCTCATCCCGATCGAAGCTCCCCGGCGGGATGGGGTAATGAATGATGAGCTTCCCACACTCCACACAGCCCAGATGGAACTGACTGTTCTCGTACCACGCTTCGCCGGCAGCTTGACAGTCGTTACAGAACTCCCCTTCGACCTGGGTGGGCTCGACGTCGCCCTCGTCGATGTACGCCCCGGAGATAATCGCCTGATAGACGCTGATTCCCGGCGGGCGGAGTTTATAGCCGCCGTCAACTTTCCTGACGAATCCCCCGACAAGTTTTGTGAGGTGATAGTTGAACCGGCCGTTGTCCTCGACGCCGACCCGGCGCTGCAGTTCCGAAAACGACATCGGAATCTCATCGTCACCTGCCATCGCCTCCCCGAGGGTACGGAGGATGTCGAGGCGCAGTTCGTCTGAAAGCAGGTCGAACGCTTCGATGGATCTGTCGACACCCTCGGACATGGTATGTGAGGACAACGCCGGCGCGGTATATCTCTTCGGTCAGGCCACTCGTAGTCGGGTGTGATCCGGGTGCAGTATTGCGTTGGTGAGGTGAACTTCCGTTGGCACGATTGACAGCGTCCGGCACGCCCTCAAACGGTTTTTTGCATGACGGGAAGTGAAACACAGTTCACCGAGTGCTTTTGATGAACCGGAGAGTATACGCTGTTACGTGTGAGAGGGCGACTGCCTCTGACGTAACCACACCCCTGCCCTCACACACGGGACAGAGCTGTCCCGCTGACCTTCCGGCGGGAAGCTCGGTCCTTCCGTAAGCAACGTTTTACTCCCCGCCAGTGGAATCGCCGTTCATGACCGACGAGCTAACCGGAGTTGAAGCTGAACTCCGGAGCAACGCCATCAGCGTCGAACGGCTCGAACTGGGTGACCCCATCGAACTCACCTACACCACCGCGTTCCCGGGAGCGTCGGTGAACCACGGGGAGATCGGGCGTGCGCTCACCAGCTTCATCGACCTGTTCGAGGACGAGCTCGAAACGCGGCGTGTGGAGGGAACCGTGCTTCGAAGCGATTCGGACGTCCAGGGGGAGTGGCACGCCGAGGCGGACTGGTTCGAGGCGCTGGCCGATTACCGCATCAGCGAGACCGAGTTCTCGGCGCGCGTGCTCGACACGCTGGAGGAGCCGTGAGCGACGGTCACGCGCGGCGGGAGAAACCGAGCCGCTACGCGTTCTCGACGCGGGGTGTTCGCTTCGGCGCCGACGATGCGTGCCGTGGGCTGCTCTACACGCCCGACCGGCCCACCGACCCGCCAGTCGTCGTGCTCGCACCCGGCGTGGGACTCCCGTGGCGGCCAACGCTCGAAGCGACCGCCGAACGCCTTGCCGACCGGGGATACGCCGCGCTCGCGTTCGACCACCGCGGCTTCGGAAACAGTGGCGAGGGACAGCTCGTTTCGCCGGCCCGGCAGCGCGCTGACCTCGACGCAGCCATCGAGACAGCGCGCTCCGCACCGGAAGTCGACGGCAATAGCCTCGCACTCTGGGGGATGGACCTTTCGGCCGGCACCGCGCTCGCGGCCGCTGCCGAGTCGGCGGCTGTCGACGCCGTCATCGCCCGGTTCCCCGTCGTCGACGGAGCGACGCTCCTCCCGAAGTGGGTCAGCCCCCGACTCCGCGGGCTGGCAACGGGCGTAGTCGACTACCCGCTGTCGGTGCTCGGTCGACTGCGGGAGGTTCCGGCCGAGTGCCGCGGGAAGCGCGTCCCGCTGTTCGGTGCCGCTGATGCGGTCACAGCCATCGGCGCGGACGGTGCCGCTACCGGCGCACGAGCGGCTGTCGGGCGCGACCCGGGAACGACGCCTGCGCGTTCGCTCGTGAAACTCCAGGGTCACGATGTTCGCGGGTCAGTTGAGGAACTGAGATCGCCCATCCTGTTCGTCGCCGGCGAACACGATTCGATTGCGCCTCCCGACGCTGTCACCGCCTTGACCGAGTCGGTCTCGGCGGCGTCGCTCGTTCAGGTGCCGACTGACCACTACGAGCCACTCTCGGGTGGCGCGCTAGAACGGACGCTCAACCACGAACTCGCCTTTCTCGACACGGAGCTGTAGCGGGGGTTCCAGGGAGTAGCCGGCTGTACTCAGTCGGTCTGGCTGTGGCGTCTCACACAAAGCACTTGTAGCACTCACCTTACCGTTCCGACATGGACAGGGAACGACTACTTGCCGGCGCAGCAGTGCTGATCGTCGGAATCGCCCTCCTCGGCGCCGTCGTGGCGCCCGGTGTGCTCGCCGACCCGAGCGACGAGGGGCCGATACGCCCCGGACACGTCGACATCGTCGACACGGCCGTCTCAACTGGGGAGATAACTGGACAGACCGCGGAGCTAACGCTACATACCACGCTTCGCCACCGAGGCAACCCGACCGAGAACGTTTCGGTTCGGTTCAGGGCTATCGACACACAGTCAGGCTTGCTGAAAGCCGAAAAGCGCGTCGCGGTTGGAACGATGCGGAGCGACGGCGAGCAGGAGGTGTCCGCGACCCTCGCCGTCGAGCGCGAGGGCGGGTACCAGCTCGAAGCCGTCGTCTACCGCAACGACACTCGTGTCGACAGCTTCTCGCGGACCGTTCGAGGGGTTTCAGCGCTGACGCCCGGCTACGCCGAGTCGAACGTCTCGTTCACCGAGGACCCGGTGCTCGACCCCATCTCCGTCTCGGTGGTCGAGGCCAACGAAGACCGCACGACGCTGGAGCTCGGTGCCTGGCTCACCGCCGCGGGCCCCAACCAGGGGAACGATCTCTCGCTGACGTTCATCGTCCGCCAGGCTGAATCGAACGTCGTGGCCTCGCGCTCCACCGTCGACGCTGGTGACATCCGCGAGGGACGCAGCAGGATGGTCACCACCGAGGTGTCGGTGCCGAGCGAGTACAACTACTACATCGACGCAGTGCTGACCCGCGACGACGTCATGATCGACACCGCGAGCGGCGTGGTGAACCTCGACCCGACCGAGACCATCGATGCGAACCAGACTGAGCAGGAGGTCAAGTTCGATGCCGGTGAGTTCGCCGACACGCCCGAAGAGCGACCGGATCGGGACCAGAGAGCGACCGAGGCCGAGACCGTGACCGAGACGCCCGGCTTCGGGCCGGTCGTCGCCGTGGTCGCACTCCTCGCGGCTGCGCTACTCGCGAGGTGGCGACGATGAGTGACGAGGAGCAGGGAAACCGGGAACCAACTGCGGACCTTCAAGAGCACGCTATGACCGACGATACTGACGACAACGGACTCGAACAGGCGGATATCGAGAACGGCGAAACGGCGCAGGACGTCCAGGAGGAAGGGACAGCTGGTCAGGAGCAGTCACCAACGAACGGGGAGTCCGAGCGCCGGATCGACGACGACCTTCGGCGCAAGCTGAACTACGCGCTGCTCCTCGGGCTCGGGCTACTCGCCCTGATCGCAGTCATCCAGTTCTACCTGAACATGTCATCGGTGATCAACCAGTGGGTGACCCGCGAGTTCCGCTCGCTGTTCCAGGCGGCCTTCAACCTCGTGGTGCTTCTCGTCGTCGGCACAGCGATCAGTCTGCAGGTGAAGCGGCTCGCGGACTGAGCTACTGGACGACGGTCCAGGCCAGGACGACGACCAGCCCGCCCAGCACAGTCGAGCCCACCGCGTGGAGGCGGAGCCGGTCCAGTAGCGCGTGTGCGTCGCCCTCGACGGCGAGGGCGTCGTGAACTTCGCTCCCCAGCTCACACCGCGGGAGGAAGTCCATGGCGACGTGGAGAAACACGCCCGTCGCGAAGCCGAAGACGAGCCCTCGTAGCGCCGGCGACGCGGGGAGTGCGACGACGCTGCTGAGCACCGCGACGACGCCCACCCCGGCTGCGGGAACCAGTATCGGGAGCCACGAGCGCCCCTTGCGGGAGAGCCGGTCGGCGGCGGCGTAGCCTGCCGGCCCCTTGTGCGAGACGATGGCGACGCCAAGCAGCGGCCCGAGTTCGGGCATGTTCCCGTAGACGATGCCGATGATCGCGCCCGCCGCAGCGGCGTGAGCCGTCAACTGGGCGACGGTGGTGTCGACCCCCAGGCCGACGTGGGTGACACGATGCCCGATCGCGTGGGCGGAGAACCCGCCGAGAATGCCGACCGCGACTCCCAGCCCGCCGAACGCCGGATGGTGGCCGATCGCATCGGGAAGGAGGAACAGCGCGGCGCTGGTGACCATCGCACCGCTTGCCAGCCCGGAGCCCCAGACCAGCGCTGTCGGCTCACGGGAGCCTGTCCGCGCCCCCACCGCAGCCGCGGCGCCCATCGAGAGGAAGGCGACCCAGCCGATACCGATGAGCTTCCACGCACCGACTGCGACGGCGAGGACCGTCGCCGCCAGCAGGAGCACGACGCCGCTGAGACCCGTCAGCCATTCTCGGCGCTGATCGACCGTCCTGCCCCCGCCGTCCGCCGAACTACCGTGGGTGTGCATCTGGTTATGAATAATGCTGCATCTGTTAATAAACCCTCGTTGTCCCACTTGGTGTGTGAGGTTCCCGATGGAACAGACGGACGCACGGAGGATGATCGAACGAGCTATGTCGCGCTTCTTGCTCCCGATATCGAGCGTCAGGCTCCAGTTATCAGTCAGTCTGAGTCCCACAAAACATTTATACTCCAGTGGCAGTTCGTGTTTGTCCATGCGGGGGACACTGACGCTGCTGACAGAGGAGGCGGGCGACCTCCTGTTGGTGACGTCGCTGGTCTTGATTGGGCCGTCGTGGGTCGGGGGCATCGAACTGCTTTCGACATTCGGTGTCGACGGCAGCGCAGCGGCGTTCCTCAGCGGTGCGTACGCGTGGGGCCGGGGCGCGCTCTCGGCCGCACTACTGGCCCGAAACGCCCGTCGTGGCTCACTCGCCTTCGGCGGCGCGTGGCTCACGAGCGCGTTCGAGTCCATCACCGAACAGGGCCCCTTCACCACGGCGTACCCAACGCCCGCGGCGGCGGAGTTCTCGCTGTGTCGAACGGCGCAGGCAGTCTAACGCCCGACGCTGTTCGCCACCTCGGAAACCGGCGGTCGTTCAGGTCCTGATTCCTCGCTGTCTCTCGCCCCGGAGGTAGCCGCTTCGCCGGCGTTCCGAACGCTTTACCCAAACCCAGCGCGGAGTTCGGCTATGCACGCGGCAGTCGTCGCCGATGGGCTGTGCAAGCGCTACGGCGACACCGTTGCCGTCGACGGCGTCTCGCTCGCAATCGACGAGGGAGAGGTGTTCGGCCTCATCGGCCCGAACGGTGCAGGGAAGACGACGCTCGTCCGGTGTCTTACCGGAACGACGAGCTACGACGGGACGGCATCGGTGTTCGGTGCCGACCCCAAGGCCGCCGAGCGCTCGCGTATCGGCCTGCTTCCGCAGTCGTTCTCCCCGCCCGAGCGGCTCACGGCCAGGGAACTGGTCGACTACTACGCAGGGCTCTACGACGATGCCCGCGAGACGGATGCAGTACTGCGGGACGTTGGTCTCGAAACCGACGCCGATACCTGGTACGAGAAGCTCTCTGGCGGCCAGCAGCGACGGGCCTGCGTCGGCATCACGCTCGTCAATGACCCGGACGTGCTGTTCCTGGACGAGCCGACGACCGGTATCGATCCGACAGGCCGTCGCGGGCTGTGGCGCGTCATCGAGGAGTTGGCTGCAGAGGGAACGACGGTGTTTCTCACGAGCCACTCGATGGACGAGGTCGAACGGCTCTCTGACCGGGTCGCGCTGCTCGCCGATGGCCAAATCGTTGCCTCCGGATCGCCGGCAGAACTCGTCGGGCAACACGGCGGCGACCCACGGCTGGTCATCCAGACTGAGGAGGGTGCCGAGGCACTGGCCAGGAGCGGCTACAATGTCGAGGAGGGGGCTGGCGAGGTGACGCTTCACGGGATCAACGCCAGCGATATCCACGAGGCCGTCGAGGCGTTGTCGGATGCCGGTGTCGAGTACGAATCGTTCACCTGGACCGAGCCGACGCTGGAGGAGGTGTATCTCGAACTCACGGGCCGGCGGTTCGGAAGTGAGCGCTCCCAGCGCGGGGTGGTCGCCGAGGACGGCAGCGCACCTGGAACTCTCGACCCCGATGGAGGGCAGCGATGAGCCGGCTGGGGCGGGTGATAAGCGAGTTCCACGCCGGCGCGCGGGCGTTCCTGCGACGCCGGACGGCGGTGTTTTTCACCTTCTTCTTCCCGGTGATCATCGTCCTCATCTTCGGCGTGCTGGTTCAAAGCCAGCCGACCGGGGGCGGGCTGTTCGCGGAGCCGCCGGGCTACTACCTGCCTGGCTATCTCGCGGTCGTCGTCCTGTTCACGCCGCTTTCCAGAGTCGGGAGCGAGTTCGCTCGGCACCGCGCAGGGAGCCGATTCGAGAAACTGGCGACGACGCCGCTGACCCGCTGGGAGTGGTTGCTCGCGCACACGCTGGTGAACGTGCTCGTCATCGGCGCCGCCTCGCTGCTCATCCTCGTCCTCGTCGTGGCGCTGACGGGTGCCAGCGTCGCCCTCGGCCCGCATCTGCTCCTGCTCATCCCCTTCGTCGCGCTCGGGGTGACGCTGTTCTGTGGGCTGGGCGCGGTGCTGGGCCGGCTGGCGAACTCGCAGGACGGCGTCATCGCCGCCAGTAACTCCGTTGCACTCCCGCTGCTATTCCTCTCGGAGACGTTCGTCACGCCGGCGCTGCTGCCCGAATGGTTCCGGCCCGTGACGGCGTTCTCGCCGCTGACGTACTTCGCTCGCGGCGTGCGCTATCTGACGTTCAACCGGGTGTCGGTCGCCCGAGTTGGCGCGCCGGAGCCGACGACACTGGCCCTCTACGACCTCGGGGTGCTCGGGGTGCTCGCCCTCGCATTCTTCCTCGCGGGCGCCTACGCGGTGCCGAACAGCGACTGATCGCTGCCCGTCCCGGGCACGAGTTTTCCACGGTGTCAGGATTCGATTCGCGTCCGATGCCCGGCTGTCTCAACCACTGGCAGAACAGCGGTGGCGGAGGCGCCGGCTCGTAGCCCCGCGGTTTCCATCTTCACGACGCTGTCGGGTGAGCTGGGACGGGGCCATCGCCGGTTCAGACGGTCACCGCTTGCTTCGGGAGTCGTCCGAGCAGTTCGACGGTCCGGTGGTCGACGGCTGGCGGCGTCACCGGACTCTGCCGACCAGCAGATGGTTTATCAGCTGGGCGAACAGAGCGGTGGCTATGACCGACACTGGGACGCAGGGCGACGAGGCAGCAGGAGCAACCGACGACCGACCAGCGGGAGCTGGCGGCATCGTCTTCTTTCGAACGAAGAACAGGGAGCAGCTCGTCGCGTGGTACACCGACACCGTCGGCGCAGACGTGTGGCTCGAACAGCCCGGCTGTACGATACTCTCCTTCGAGGGGTTCCGTTTCGGCTTCTGTGACGGCGAGGAAACTGAAGAGAACGGCATACTCACGTTCGTCTACGACGACGAGGACGCCGTCGACGCGATGCACGAACAGGTGAGCGAGGCCGCTGAGGAGGAGCCCCACGTGAACGAGCGCTACGAGATCTACCAGTTCTTCGCGTCGGACCCGGACGGCCGGACTGCGGAGTTCCAGACGTTCCGGTAGCGACTCGCAGAGTCCGCTGAACGCCCGGTTCAGAGCGCCTCGAGCAGCGCGTCCACGTCTTCGGCCGTGTTGAACACGTGAAGGGAGGCTCGAACACACTCCGGGGAGGAGAGCGTCCGGACGAAGATATCCTCGGCGGCGAGGCGGTCGACGGTCGCCTCCGGATCATCGGCCTCGAAGCTGACGAGGCCCGATTCGTACCCCTCCGGTGAAAGCAGACGCTCACCGAGCCCCGCTTTCAACCGGTCGGTCAGTCGCGCGCTTCGGGTCGCGATGGTGTCGAAGCCGACTTCTTCGATGGTTTCGATCGCGGTTTCGAGTCCGACATAGGGCGCCGGTGTGGTGGTCCCGACCTCGAACCGGTTTGTGCCGGCTTTGAACTCCGGTTCGGCGGCGCCGGGCGCCTCGACGGAGCGGTAGCCAACCTGTGCCGGCCGGAGCCCCTCGGCGATATCGCGGTCGATGTAGAGCATCCCGGCACCCCATGGACCGAGCAGCCATTTGTGGCCAGCACCGACGACGAAATCCGCACCCCACTCACGCACGTCGAGGGGGCGTTGTCCGAACGTCTGGACGGCGTCGACGAGCACCAGACAGTCGTGTTCGTGAGCGAGTTCGACCACCTCCGGAATCGGGAGCTGGGTGCCGTAGTTCCAGCTGATCGAGCTGAGACAGAGCAGCCGCGACTCCGCGACGGCATCCTCGATAGCATCCATATCGAGCCGTCCGTCGTTCGTTGGGACGATGCGCACGCCGACGCCCTGCTCATGGAGGTTCCACCAGGGGAGGATGCCGGCGCTGTGTTCCAGGTCCGTCCGGGCAACGGTGTCGCCGGCCTCCCAGTCGATGGCGGCAGCGACGCGGGCGATGCCGTCGGAGGTGCTCTCGGTCAGCGCGATTTCCTCCGGGTCGGCGTTCAGGAAGTCGGCGACGGTCTCACGCGCGTCGTCCAGTGCGCCGAAGGCGGCGGGGTACGCGCCCTCCCCAACCGGTGCTTCGGTTTCGTGGTAGCTGACGAACTCGGAGACGGCGTCGACAACCCGCTGCGTTGCGGGACCGGAGGCACCGGTGTTCAGGTACACACTATCCTCGCAGGCGGGGATATCGGCTCGGAGTGACTCGGGAGTCATAGTTTCGCTGTGGTCCGGACCCACCTGAAGGTAGCGGCGTCCGGCCGGGCGAGTCAGTCGAGTTTCCGCACCCGGTCGGCCTCGACCGGGACGCCGGGGGAGTAGTGTGTCAGCGGTTCAGCGTCTGGCCGCTCGAACCCATTGGCCTCGGGCAGGTTCGTCGACCGCAGGTCGAGGTCCGCCTCGTACAGGTCCCACGGTGGGTGGTGGACGTCGCCGTAGAACAGGTCGCCGTTCGTTTCGGCCTCGGCACCGCCGACGTCGCCGCCTGCCAGGTAGAACCGATAGTTCTCGACGAGGAAGTTCGCCAGTGTCCCCTTGCCGGGTCGGAAGGAGTCACCGAGCGGGCCATAGGTGGCGTCGATGTAGGCATCGGCGACGCTGCGGTGGACTCGATGGCTGACGAACGCCACCGCTCGGGTCGTCCCCGTACCTGGGCGGTCGTTTTCCGGTAGCCGGCCGCTTCGCTCGATATCCATCGTCGCCCGGTAGTAGGGGAGTTGGTAGAACCGGCGCGCAACGGGAACCCCCAGCGGGTCGTTGGCGTCGAGATTGTAGAAGTAGATACCCTCTCCGCCATCTGGGCCGACGACGTACGTCCGGAGATTCACCTCCCCGAAGGTCAGGCCCAGCGCGCGTGGGACGCCGCGCGGGCGAATGTCCTCCATCACGAACGCGATGATGCCGAGCCACGCCGACCCGTCGTGGGTTCTGGCCTCGATCCCGGCAGGGAGGCGGTTATCGACGGTTTCGGGCGCGACCGGCCAGTGGACGAACAGGGCGTCCCGCCAGTCCATCGAGAGATACTGACGCTGCATACCCCCTGTTTATACCGCCGGGGCCTTCCCGATATCGGCCCTCGCGGTGACTAAAAGCGCTCTTTGTGGCTACGGACTTTTTTTGCCGTTTCGGGGGCCACAGAAACCCATGCGAGCTAACCGACCGGTGATGGCGATTGCGCTGGCCTGCCTCCTCCTGCTCGCAGGCTGTAGTGGAAGCGGCGGGCAAGATATGGCTGCAACGGAGGCGATGGGGGGCGGGGACGGCGGGGACGTCGCCGAGAGCCGTGCGGAGGCGACGGGCACGCCGGCGGATCGGTCCGGCGGGGCAGCGGCCCAGGATAGCACCCGGAAGCGCATCCGGACCGCGGAACTCAGGGTGACAGTCTCGGAGTTCGAAGCCAGTCGCTCGAACCTCTCGACAGCGGTCGCCAGCTACGGCGGCTACGTCTCCAGTTCCGAGATCCGGACCGAGGAACGGCGCAACGAGACCTACTCCGACGGCACTATTGTCTACCGCGTGCCCGCGGAGAACTACTCCGTGTTCATGGAGGCCGTCAAAGCACAGGGGACGGTCCAGGCCGAGACAGAGGACGTAAACGACGTGACTCAGCGCCACGCTGACCTCGAGGCGAGACTGGAGAGTCTCCGAGCCGAGCGCGACCGCCTGCGTGAACTCTACGAGCAGGCCAACGATACCGAGGACGTGCTGGCGGTCCAGCGTGAACTCGCCGACGTTCAACGCGAGATCGAGACCACCGAGGCCAGGCTCAGGACGCTGGAGAACAAGGTGGCCTACTCGACGATCACCCTCCATCTCCACGAAGAGCGCCCCGAGTACACCCCGCCCGAGCAGGAGAAGTGGTACGATACGGGCGTCATCACCGCGTTCCTCGAGTCCGTCGACGGCGTCGTCGTGACACTCCGGGCAATCGTCGTCGGCCTCGCGTACGTGCTCCCATACGTCGTTGTCCTCGGCCTGCCAGCCTTCGGGACTGTGGCGCTGGTTCAACGGCTGAGAAGTGGTGGCGGCGGCCCCAGCCTCCCGTTCACCGGTACCGGGGGTGGTTCGGCCGAGGACGGCGATGGCGATGACCAACCTGAGAGTGAGGAGTAGCGGGAGCGAGTCCCAGTCCTGGGCGATTTCGAGAGTGTTTGCCTCCCCGCTCGCAGTGTGAGAGGCAGTTTGCCTCCGCTCCCGCTGGTCGCGCAGTTTCCCTGCCTCTTCCCCCATGCTTTTCGCAATACGGTGATTGGGTGGGATGATGAGTGAGTTACCACTCGACGCCTACTACGACCTCTCGCAGGTCGGTGCCGTCGCGGTCGACCCGAACGGCGAGCGGGCGGCGTTCACGACGACGGAGTACGACCCAGAGAACGACGAACAGGTTTCCTCGCTGTTCGTCGTCCCGACAGACGGCAGCCGGGACCCCCACCGACTCACCCGCGTCTCCGGCGCGAGTTCGCCGACGTGGTCACCTTCGGGAGACCGCCTCGCCTTCCTCGCCAGCCGCGATGAAGATAGCGACCTCCGAACCGGTCGCGAGGAGGACGAAGAGGACGAGGAGGAAGAAGAGGACGAGGAGGAAGAAGCGGAGGCCAACGGGAACGGCGGCGAAGAGGAAGAGCCCAAGTCACAGCTTTGGCTGTTCGACCTCGCGCTCGGCGGCGACGCCCAGCAGATAACCGACTTCGAGGAGGGCGTCCGGGAGTTCGATTGGGCGCCCGACGGGAACCGGCTTGTCGTCACCGCGCGCGACCCCACCGACGCCGAGGAGCAGTACCTCGACGAGCGTCGCGAGGGCGGCCCCATCGAAACCGAGCGCGTCCAGCACAAACTCGACGGCGTCGGCTGGACCGACAGCGTCAGGAGCTACCTGTTCGTCGTCGGTGAGGAGTCGGTCCACGGCGACGACGCCGCGGACGCCGACTCCGCCCGGAAACTGGCGGACGCCTACGGCCAGGGCGCCTTCGAGGGGCTGAGCGGTCTCCAGCCCGACTGGGGCGAAAGCGGCGAAATCGCCTTCATCTCCTGCCGGGAGGACGAGCCGGATAACACGCTCATCACCGACGTGCTGACCGTCTCACCTGCGGGCGGCGAGGCGACGATCATCACCGACAGCGATATGAGCTGTAACAGCCCGACGTGGTCGCCGTCCGGCGACCGGCTGGCGTTCTCCGCTGGCGACGACACGAACTGGTGTATCCCGACGGAGGCCCGCGTCTGGGACGGCGACGAGTACGTCTCTGTCACGGCCGACCTCGACCGCACGCTCGCGCGTGGCTCCTCGTTCGAGTGGGCCGACGACGAGACGTTCTACACGCTCGTCGGGGACGAGGCTCGTACTCGTGTGCTGCGCTGTGAGGCGGGTGAAGCGGACTGGGAGCGAACGTTCGAGGCGCAGGGCGACGACCGCGCCGTCACGGGGCTCTCTATCGGCGGCGACACCGCCGGCCTCGGCTTCTCGCACCCGAACGAGGGCCACGATACGTACGCACTCCCCGTCGACAACCTCAGCGCCGCCGCGGAGCCTGACTCCCTTACCCGGCTCTCTGCGGTCAACGCTGACCTGATCGAGGAGTACGAGATGCCCGACGTCCGACGCGTCGAGTACGAGAACGACGGCTGGGAGATCTCTGGGGTGCTCTATCACCCGCCGGAGTACGAACCCGGGGAGTCCGACCCGGCGCCGCTGGTCTGTGCGATTCACGGCGGTCCCGTCTCCTACGACGAACCAGTGTTCGGCTTCGACCACGCCGCGCTCACCTCGCGTGGCTACATCGTCTTCCGCCCGAACTACCGCGGCGGCTCCTCCTACGGCCGGAAGTTCTGCGAGACGCTCCACGGCCAGTGGGGGACCGTCGAGGCCAGCGACATCGCCGCCGGCATCCGGGAGATGATCGACCGTGGCTGGGCAGACGGGGCCCGCACGTTCGGGTACGGCTTCTCCTACGGCGGCATCTCGCAGGGCTACCTGGTGACGCAGTACCCCGACCTGCTCACCGCTGCGGCGCCCGAACACGGGATCTACGACTTGCGCTCTGCCTACGGCACCGACGACTCTCACGTCTGGATGGAGAACGAGTACGGCTTCCCGTGGGAGAACCCGGAGGAGATCGACGCCTCGTCGGCCATCACCGACGCTGGCAACATCGAGACGCCGCTGCTGATCACCGCCGGTGGCGAGGACTGGCGCTGTCCGCCGTCACAGTCCGAACAGCTCTACGTCGCCGCACAGCGCGCCGGTGCGGAGTGCCGACTGGTTCTCTACGAAGGGGAGAACCACAACATCGGCGACCCCGACCGCGCCATCCACCGGCTCGAAGAGCTGACAGCGTGGTACCGACGGCACGACCCCGAGGTCGAGGCCGAAGACGCTGCAGACCCTCACGGTCGGCAAAACGGCGAACAGTAAGCAGCCCTCACGCGGCCTTTTTCACCAGAAGCCAGGCGCCGGGGTGAGGCATGCGAGTCACGCTCTCCCAACCAGGAGAGAGTGCTTCCTGGCTCAGTCGTCGTCCAACCGGTCCTGGTACACACGCGCGAACTGCTCGTTCTCCTGCCGGCCATGGAGCGTCGGGGAGGCAAACCCCGTGAACATCGCCACGACCGCGAGCGCTGCGAAGACCGAGAGCATCGGCGTCGGCTCCCGAAGGAGTACCGAACCAGTGCCCGTCAGCCAGAGAATGACGCTGTAGAACGTGGCCAACAGTAGTGAGATGAGCCCTCCCTCCTCGTCCAGATCCCGGACGGCGAAGCCGAAGGTCGCGCAGATAAACACGAAGGGCAGGGGCGCGAGCGAATCGAGCCTGAACTGCATCCCGCTGGCAATCGTGACCAGCGCGAACACGCCCAAGAGGAGGGGAACAACACGGAGTAACGCCCACCAGAACGTCCAGTAGGACACCGGTTGCTCGATCGAGAACCAGCGGGCGAGTCGGCCGGGGAGCCGAACCATGTCTCTACTGTGAACCGAGTGCCGACTAAAACGTACCTATTTGAGTACCACGTCTCTGTCGTGAAAATTACTCAGTCCCACACGACCCTCGTCCCCCAGGCGTCGTTCTCCCGCCGTACTGGCGGCAGACGGCCACAACCGGTACTCCCTGCCGTCAACCGTCGCCGTGTTCGTCGACGATGACGACCGCTCCGTCCTCGACTGTGACGTTGATAAGCGATTTGTACTCGTACTCGGTGTTGTCGAGTTCGTTGTCGCCGGCTTTCTTGATGACCGCCATCACGTCAGCGAGGTCGGCGCCGATGCTATCCAGCGCTTCACAGATGGCCGAGAGCGTGCCGCCCGTCGAGAGGACGTCGTCGATGACCAGCACGGTGTCGCCCGCCTCCACGTCGTTGATATACATCTCGGACTCGGAGTAGCCGGTCTGTTGAGAGAGCGACACCTCCCCGTCTAATCCGTACTGACGCTTCCGGATGACGACCATCGGAATGTCCGTCATCAGGGAGACAGAGGTCGAGATGTGGATGCCCATCGCTGCCGGCGTGACGATCTTGTCCACGTCCGAAAGCTCTACTTTTCGGCAGATCCGGATGACGATCTCCCGAAGCAGTCCCGGGTCCAGCGTCGGAACCCCGTCGCTGACAGGATGGACAAAATACTGATACTCACCCTTCTCGATGATGGGTGCCTCCAGCAGAGAGCGGCGAAGTTTATCCATGTCTCAGGTTCCAGATGCGGTGTGTAAAGCATGGCGGTCTCGGGCGACAGCTACCACGCGTCGACTCGACGGAGCGAACCGGCAGGATCTATCCGTTCTCCAGCTTGACCACACCGCTTGGCCCGAAGTTCCGAACACCTAAGTTCCGCCTGACGCGATTGTTCCGCGTGCAATCGACACTGCTCGTCCTGACGTTGGTCGGGCTCCCGTTTGCCGCGGCGGCGGTCATTCCGGCCCTCTATCGTGTGCTGGGGGAGCGAACCGCATACGCGGCAGCCGCCGTGGCTGCGGTCTGTCTGGGCATCGTCGCCCAGCTTCACGCCGCGGGAGCCCATGGCGTCGTCTCGGTGGAGTGGATCCCGAGCCTCGGCGTCTCGCTTTCGTTCTACGTGGACGGCCTCTCGCTGCTTATCGCCTATCTCGCCACCGGCGTCGGGACGCTAATTCTCACCTACTCCGGCGGCTACATGCACGGCGAACCAGGGCAGGCGAAATACTACGCCACGCTGCTCGCGTTCATGGGCTCGATGCTCGGGGTCGCGCTGGCGTCGGACCTCGTCGCGCTGTTTACGTTCTGGGAGCTCACCTCCGTCTCCTCGTTCCTGCTCATCGGTCACTACACCGGCGACGATGACTCGCTCTACGCCGCCCGCAAATCCATGCTCATCACCGTCGCGGGCGGCCTGTTCATGCTCGTGGGGTTCGCGCTACTCGCGTGGGCGGGCGAGACGTTCGCCATCCAGGAACTTATTGGGAATTCTGACGCCGTTATCGCGAAACTCCGCGGCGCTGGGCTGTTCGTCCCGACGCTACTCCTGCTCGGCGTCGGCGCCGCGACTAAATCCGCACAGGTCCCGTTCCACGTCTGGCTGCCCAACGCGATGGAGGCACCGACGCCCGTCTCGGCGTTCCTCCACTCCGCGACGATGGTGAAAGCCGGCGTCTATCTCGTTGGCCGGTTCCGACCGTTCTTCCTCACGGGTGAACAGAGTGGCATCCCCGCCTGGACGTTCGTCTTCGTCGCGCTCGGCCTGCTGACGATGACCGTGACGGCGATTCTGGCGGTCGGCGCGACGGACATCAAGGAGCTGCTGGCCTACTCGACGGCCTCCCATCTCGGACTTATCGTCGCCGGCTTCGGCTTCGCGGAGGCCATCGGCGGCGAGGCCGGCTCGTTCCACATCCTGAACCACGCGTCGTTCAAGGCCGCGCTGTTTCTCGTCGCCGGGATTATCGCCCACGAAGCGGGGACACGGAAGATCAAGCAGCTCGGCGGGCTCCGGACGGAGCTCCCGATCACCGCAGCCGTCGCCACCGTGGCCTCCCTCTCGATGGCGGGGGTGCCGCCGTTCAACGGGTTCTACTCGAAGGAACTGCTGTTCGACGCGGCCTGGGAGTTCGGCGCCCACTACGGCGGACTGACGTGGCTCGCGCCGGTGATCGCCGTCTTCGGCTCCGTCTTCACGTTCCTCTACTCGATCCGGTTCCTGATGCTGTTCTGGGGCGAGAAGACCGACCACGTCGCCGAGACACATGTCCACTCGCCGGGGCTCGCGCTGCTGGCCCCACCTGCGCTGCTCGGTGGAATCGTCGCGTTCATCTCGCTCGACGTGGCTGCCGGGACCCACATCACGACGGAGTTCATCGCGAACGACGCGTTCGCGAGCGTGCTCCCCGGGGATCCGGGTCACCCGGAGCTCCACGCGAAGCTCCCGGACCACGTCTCCCCGCCCGTGATCATGAGCGCGCTCACGATCCTCACCGGCGCGACGCTTTACCCACGCTACAGCCAGCTTCACGAGTTGATTAACGAGCTCACAACCGGCCCGATCCGCGCCAACTGGTGGTACGACAACGGCGTGACCGGCCTCACTGCCGCGAGCATTCGCGGGACGCCGTATCTCGAACCGACGCTGCTTCGGACCTATCTCGTCTGGTCGGTGGCGGCCATCGTCTCGCTCGCGCTGGGGGGCTACCTCGTTGCCGGTGTTGCTCTCCCCGCGTTCACCGGGCTTGGCCCAGGGATGGCCATCCGCGTCGCGATCGTGCTGCTGGTCGCTGTCCTCGGCGCGTTCGCCGTCGGGCGGGCGCCATCCCACATTGCGGGCGTCCTGACCCTCTCGATTCTCGGGTTCATGGTCGCGATATTCTTCATCCTGGCCGATGCGCCGGACCTGGCGCTCACCCAGCTGGTCGTCGAGACGCTCGTCTTGGGGCTGTTCCTGCTCGTGCTCGACCAGCTCCCAGCCTACTACGGTGAATCTGAGCGCGCAGTGGCGATCCGGGACGGCGTGCTTTCGGCGCTCGCCGGGCTGACCGTGACGGTGACGGTGCTGATCACGACCGCCGCGGAGCCGCCGTCGACGATGAAGGAGTTCTTCGTCGCCCGGGCGGGCGTGCCCGCCGAGCACGGCGCCGTTTTCACCGACTACGGTGGCGGTGGCAACATCGTCAACGTGATCCTGGTCGACTTCCGGGCGTTCGACACGCTGGGGGAGATCTCCGTGGTGGCGATGGCGGCGCTCGCAGTCCTGACGTTGGTCCGGATGCGTGACAATGGTGAGATGCGATGAGTGAAGCCGAGGAGCGCCAGGTTGAGTCGGCCGAGAGCGCACCCCGTGAGTTCGGGCGCGAAACGACCGTCATCGCCCGGACCGTCGTCCGGACGGTCGTCCCCATCATCGTCGTGGTGGCGCTCTCGCTGTTGTTCCAGGGCCACAACCTCCCTGGCGGGGGGTTCATCGGCGGCGTGCTCACGACCACCGCGTTCGTGCTGGTCTACATCATCTTCGGGCTGGATTACATCCGCGAGGAGCTACTCCACCGTCCGCGGTTCGACATGGCGGGAGCCTACCGATGGCTCTTCTCTGTCGGGCTCGCGATCGCGCTCCTCTCGGGACTGGCGCCGATTCTCTTGGGCTACCCGTTCCTGACTCAGGGAGTGGCGTTCGTGACGGGGATTCCTCTCTACCACGAACTGGAGGTGGCGTCGGCGCTGGCGTTCGACCTCGGCGTCTACTTCGTCGTGGTCGGGGGGCTGCTCACCGTCATCGCGGAGGTGGGGTCGGAATGACGCAGTTCGTCCTCGCAGTCGTGCTTGGCACGCTGTTCGCCATCGGGACGTTCCTGATGCTCCGGCGGGACATCGTCCGAGTCGTCTGGGGCGTCACCATCGTGAGCCAGACCGCGAACGTGTATCTGGTGACGATGGGTGGGCTCGGCGGCGGCGCGCCAATCCTGGGTCACGGCCATGCGCCCGACACAGCGACGGTCTCGGACCCGCTGGTACAGGCGCTCGTGCTGACGGCCATCGTCATCGGCTTCGGGACGACGGCGCTCGCGCTCGTGCTCACCTATCGAGTGTATCAGGAGCACGGCACCATCGACCTCCACACTGTCGCCGAGGAGGGGGCAGTCACAAACTCCGAAGCGGTGGCGGATGGCGGCGCGCCGGACGCGGTACCCAATGACCACACCGCCGACGACCCAGTCAGCGGGGGTGAGCGCGAATGAGCACCTCCCACCTCGCGGTCTCGCCGCTGCTCATCGCGCTGCTCACTGCCGTCGCCACGCTGCTGACCGGTCCCACGCCGCGGCTCCAGGGTGGGCTGAGCGTCCTCGGCAGTGTCGGCTATCTCGGCGCCGTGCTCCTGCTCGCCAACCGAGTGTTCGCCGGTGAGACGCTCGTCTACCAGGTGTCGAACTGGCAGGCACCGTTCGGCATCGTCGCCGTCGCCGACCCGCTCTCGACGTTCATGCTGGTGCTCACGGGGGTGGTATCGCTGCCTGCGCTCGTCTACGCCGTGGACTTCATGGACGAGTTCAGCCAGCGGCTCTCGTTCCATACGCTCTGGCACTTCATGCTCGCAGGGGTCTCCGGCGCGTTCCTCACGGGCGACATCTTCAACCTCTTCGTCTGGTTCGAAGTGATGCTGATGTCATCGTACGTGCTCGTGCTGTTCTACTCCGGCGCACGGCACACCCGCGCGGCGCTCTCCTATGTCGTGCTGAACCTGCTCGGCTCCGCCGTCATGTTGCTGGCCATCGGCGGTATCTACGCGACGACCGGAACGCTCAACATGGCAGATATGGCCCGATTGCTCGCCGCGCCTGACTCCGGTGTCGCAGCCGTGCCGACGCTCGGGCTTGGCGCGCTGCTGTTCTCGGTGTTCGCACTGAAAGCTGGCATCGTCCCGTTCCACTTCTGGGTGCCGGCGGCCTACCGGGCCGCCCCCGCCCCGGTGACGGCGATGCTCGCTGGCGTCGTGAAGAAGGTGGGCGTCTACGCGATCGTCCGACTCTACTTCACCGTCTTCGCGGCCGCCGAGGTCGGCGGCTTCGCTCTCCCGGGACTGGTGCCTGCCGGAGATGGGGCGTTCCTCGGCTTCTTCGGTCCCATCTTCTTCGTCCTCGGTGCAGCGAGCATCCTGCTGGGCGGCGTCGGCGCCGTCGGCCGTGAGGATATCGATGGGATGTTGGCGTTCTCCTCGATCGGGCAGGTGGGCTTCATCCTGCTCCCGCTCGGGGTGGCGGCGACGGTGCCGTCGCTTCGCGTGCTCGGCGTGACGGCGGCGCTGCTGTACTCGTTCAACCACGGGCTGGCGAAGGCGCTGCTGTATCTCGTCTCCGGCACCATCACGGACGCCGTGGGCTCCGACCGCTTCGAGACGCTCGGCGGCGTCGCCGGCCAGGCACCGCTGGTCGCCGCCGCCTTCTTCGTCGGGATCCTGGCGCTCATCGGTATCCCGCCGTTGCCGGGGTTCTTCGGGAAGTTCTTCGTCTTTCGGACGGCTGCGGAAGCGTGGGCGCTCGGCGCCCCCGGCGCGTCACTCGCTGTCGGCGTCGCGCTCGCCGGCGCGGTGCTCACGATCGCCTACTTCTCCCGAGTCTGGAACGAGGTGTTCTGGGGAGCGGCGCCGGCCGCGGTGCTCGCGGGCTTTGGCGGCCGGCTTCTGGAAACCGACGGCGGCGACAGGGCCGAGGAGGCTGACGACTCCGAGATTCCGCCGGCCATCAACGAGGCCGCTGCTCCGGTTCAGGCCGGCGTCCTCGTCTCCCTGGCGCTCGCACTGGTTGTGACCGGTGTCGGCTTCGAATTCGTGCTCAGCGCTGCCGAGGCGGCCGCGGAGGCCGCACTCGACACAGCCGGCTACATCGAAGCGGTCTCGCCAGCCACGAATGCGGGTGAGTCAGGGTCGGCCCACAGCCTGCTGCTCCTGGTGGCTGGGCCGGCGCTTTCCCGCGGCTGTCGACTGCTCGCTGCTCCGCGGGCCGCGGTTGCCCGGTGGTGGGAGCGATGAGCCGTCGCTGGCCCGGCAACGGGCTGCTGCTTGCACTGCTGTGGCTGTTCGTCCGCGGGATGGAACTCACGCCGACGCGAGTCGCCGAGGAGTTCCTCATCGGCCTCGCACTCGGGCTGCCACTGGCGTTCGCGACGCGTCGGTTCTACGGCCAGTCACTCCCGCTCAGCCGGAACATCCGGGTGGCGCCCTACGCCATTCTCTACGTCTCGATCTTCCTCAAGGATCTCGTAATCGCGAACTTCGAGGTTGCGTGGATGGTGCTCTCGCCGAGCCTCCCGATAGAGCCCGCCGTGGTCGAGGTGCCGCTCCGGGTCCGGTCGGACGCGGCCATCACGACGATTGCCAACAGCATCAGTCTCACTCCCGGAACACTCACAATGGATTACGACGCCGACCGAAACAGCCTCTACGTACACAGTATCGCCGCACCCAGTCGCGACGCGGTTATCGACCCCATCCGGGTGTGGGAGGAGTACGCCCTCGCCATCTTCGACGAGGAGCTCAAACCGGGAGATCCGGTGCCCGACCCCGACGTCGTCGAGGAAGGCGACGGGATGCTCGGAGGTGACCGCGATGAGTGAAGCGACCGGGCTGCTGGCGATGGTGCTCGAAGGGGGGCTACTGCTCGCCGCGCTGGTGACGCTTGCCGCCAGCTACCGGGTCATCATCGGGCCGACCGTCCCGGACCGGGTCGTTGCTCTCGACGTCATCGCCACGAACGTCGTCGCCATCGCCCTGCTCTACTCGATGTACACCGACTCCGGGTTCTACGTCGACGTCGCGGTCGTCCTCGCGATCATCGGCTTCATCAGCACCATCGCCGTTTCTCGCTTCATCACGGAGGGGGACATCATCAGATGACCGACCCGATACTCCTGCCACTGGTCGCCGAAGGGGTCCAGGGCACCGCGAACACCGGTCCGGTGAGCCTCCTCAGATTCGCGCTGGTGTCGCTGCTCGTGGTCGTCGGTGTGTTCTTCCTCATCGTGGGAACGGTGGGCCTGATTCGGCTGGGGAACGTCTACAACCGGCTGCACGCAACGACGAAGGCGACGACGATGGGGACTTCCTCCATTGCGCTCGCGACGTGGGTGTATCACGCGCCCGCAGGCGAGGGGCTGCCGGCGCTGGTCACGGTCGTCTTCCTCTTCGTGACCGCGCCGACCGGCGCCCACCTCATCAGCCGCTCCGCTGAGCGGATGGGCGTGGAGTTCCTCGACGGCGTGAGCTGGCCGGGGCGAACCGACCAGCGACCCGAAGAGCCGGGCAGCGAGTAACGGTTAGGCCGAAGACGCTGCTGCCAATCGATCCGCGACAGCCAGCCCGAGCCCGGATTTCTCGCCTTCGTACGGTTCCTCGGTCGCCGCGTCGACCAGCAACGCTCGGGTGCGGTTCTCGCCCATCACGCTCGCGTCGTTGGCGACGACGAACACGGCGTCGATACGCTCAAGCAGTGACCGCGCGTGCTCGACCAGCGCCGCGTCGTCGCCGGCCGTTTCGGCCTTGAATCCGACCAGCGGGAGGTCGCGGTACCGCTCCCGGACCGCGTCGACGAGTTTCGGGGTCGGTGTGAGGCTGAGGCTGAGTTCCTCCTCGCCCGACCGGATTTTTTCCGAGGCGGAATCGACGGTGTAGTCCGAAATAGCTGCCGCCGAAATCAGGGCGTCGGCGTCCGCCACGGCGTCGAACGTCGCCTCCTGGAGCTCCGCGACGGACTCGATCCACGTCGTCTCGGCGTAGTGGGTATCAGGCCGGTCGCCGAGCATGTCGCCGTGAATCAGTCGCACGTCCGCCCCACGGACGTGGCAGCCACGAGCGACTGCGCGACCGGTCTTTCCGGACGCGCGGTTCGTGAGCGCCCGAACGGGGTCGACCTTTTCGGTCGTGCCGCCGGCGGTGACGACCACTGTGTCGCCAGCGAGGGGCTGTTCGCCCGCTGCTCGTGCGACGCTCGTGAGGATAGCTGTCTCAGTCGCGATCTTCGCCTTCCCCTCCTCGATGCGAGGGTCGACCGTCTCCACGCCCCATTCTTCCAGAGTCGCGAGCTTTTCGGGGATTGCGGGGTGGTCGTACATCGGTTCGTGCATCGCCGGCGCGACCACAGTCGGGATTCCGGCACCCAGCGCCGTCGTCGCGCAGGTGGTGACTGGCGTATCGTCGATGCCCGCGGCGATTTTCCCGACGGTGTTGGCCGTCGCTGGCGCGACCAGTAACACGTCCGCCCACCCCGCACGGCCACAGAGCTCGACGTGCTCGACGCTCCCGGTTATCTGGGTCACAACCTCGTTCTCTGTGGCGAACTCCAGTGACCACGGCCCGATGATGTTGGTCGCGGCGTCGGTCATCACGGCCCGGACCGCGGCGCCTTCCCGCCGGAGTTCGTGCGCGAGTTCGACCGTTTTCACGGCGGCGATACTGCCGGAGACTCCGAGAGCGACGTTGACGCCGTCGAGCATTGACGCCTGTTCGCATGGGATGTCCAAAAGCATCCTGCATCGCCGGCCCCCCCTCGCGGTGGAAGCGACCCTCCGCAACTCGTTGACCTCGGAACCCTCCGATCAAGCTGTCAGCTCGTCCGTGCTGGGAACAGCGGAGTTCATCGTGGGTGGTCCAGCTCTGTTGGGGCTACTGTCGAAAGGCGGGTCTGCGTCACATCATTCGGATAGACCATCTGCATCGGAAGGCCCCGCGCATCTCGCGGAGGGTCGTCCCCCTCAGGCAGTCGGGTCAGTTCACTCATCGGGCGACGGGCTGTAACTGCTGCCACCACGGCATCCAGGATATCGTCTTTGGCTCGCAGGAACGAGGCATACTCTGGAGCGAGATAGAGGTCACAGGCCTCCTCGTAGATAGATTCTGCTTCCGAGTGCTCGTCCGCGATCAGGGACTTCCGCCGGTCGATACCCTCCTCGGTCTTCTTAGACGGGACTGTCTCTTGTCCGTTCAGCGAGTAGAAGCAGAGCTCAGGATGTGTCTCGAACACGCGGTCTCTGGCGCCCGGATTCATGTCGAAGAACTCGTCGACCTCTCGAATTCGGGGGACGATACCCCAGGCCTGGTTCTGAATGCTGTATCCGACTTCTTCGTTTCTCCCTTTTGCATTGTCAAGATTCTGTTCATACACTGCATCCCGGATTGGTGTGTAGAAGACGCTCCGCCCCTGTTGGTCGAGTGCCCGTTTCGCCTCGACGTCGCAGGCTCTCCGACTCGTCGATGGAAGTCCAATTGGAATGTCGATGAGGATGCGAGAAGCGTCACTATGGTGCTTCCAGAGACTCCATATCGTCGGGAAGTGGTCAGTCTCCCACGAGTTGTCGTCCCTGAGGATAACTCCGAACCAGCCTTTCGAGGCCCAATCGAGTCCAACGTACTTCGCCATGAGGCCTACTACCCAGAGGACTGCAATAATTGTACGCAGGTCTGGATGGCTCGGTTATGAACCCATAAGTATAAGATATTTGTTATTTATTCCGACTCGGTCCGGCTGCCCGCCGGACAGACAAGAATTTTCCGCGATGTGGAGTAAGGGAGCTCTCACTACCTATCCACTCACTCTTCGCTCCGGATCGATACGCAGAGAATCGGCTGAGTTGTGGGGCGATAATACGTGAAAACGGTTCGAGCGCTGTCGAAGCGGCGTCAGTCGTCGTTCGGGCTCAGGCTATCCGCCTGTGCGTCGAGCCTGTCGGTTCGCTCGGCGGCGCGCTCGCGAGCGCGCTGGACGAACGCTTCGGGAAGGTCGTCGATTTCGCCGGCCTGAACTCCCCAGAGCTTCGCGTAGAGGCCGTCTTCTTCGAGCAGCGATTCGTGGTCGCCCCGTTCGACGATCTGGCCGTCCTCCAGCACGAGGATCTCGTCGGCCTCCCGCACCGTCGAGAGCCGATGGGCGATGACGAACGTGGTGCGATCCGCACTCAGCGTATCGAGCGAGCGCTGGATCAGCATCTCCGTTTCGGTGTCGACGGCGCTGGTCGCCTCGTCGAGCACGAGCACCTCCGGGTCCTGCAGCATCGTTCGGGCGATGGAGAGGCGCTGTTGCTGGCCGCCCGAGAGTTTCACCCCGCGCTCACCGATACGGGTGTCGTACCCGTCCGGAAGCGCGGTGATGAACTCGTGAGCCTCGGCCGATTTTGCAGCGTCGATGACCTCCTCTCGGTCGGCTCCGAACCGACCGTAGCGGATGTTCTCGGCGACGGTGCCGTCGAAGAGGAACGTCGTCTGGGAGACGTAGCCGATGTGGTTCCGCAGGCTCTCGAGTGAGAGCTCACGAATATCGTGGCCGTCGAGGCGCACCTCGCCGTCGACAGGATCGTAGAGGCGAATCAGCAGCTTCAGGAGTGTCGATTTCCCCGCACCGGTCGGGCCGACGAAGGCGACGGTCTCCCCCGGCTCGGCCTCGAAGCGTACCTCCTCGATCACCAGCTCTTCTGGCTCACCATCCGCCACGCCGGCGTAGCCGAAGTCGACGTGGTCGTACTCGACGTGGCCCTCCACGTCCTCGAGTTCGACGGGGTCCTCGGCCTCGGTGATCTGAGAGGGAATATCCATGAGGCCGAACACGCGCTCACAGGAGGCTTTGGCGTTCTCGTACTGATCGACGATGTTCGACACCTGGGCCAGCGGCGTGACGAACCGCTGGGTCATGAACAGGAACGTGACGAACTCCCCGGAGCTGAGCGTGCCGGTGAGAAACAGGGGGCCCTGGCCCCGAAAGATCCAGAGGCCGCCGATGATGAACGTGATGGCAAAGGAGATCCCGGCCAGGAGCTCCATCCCCGGTCGGTACACGTAGTTGAGTCGGAGCACTGCCATGGTGTCCCGGAAGTAGCGCCACGAGGCGTCCTCGACGCGGCCGGTTTCGTAGGACTCCGTCCCGCTGGTCTTGACGAGTTCGACGCCCGAGAGCGCGTTCTCGAGCCGGGTGTTGAGATTGCCGACGCTCGCCCGCCGGGCGACGTAGCGTGGTTCGACGGCCCGCATGAACCAGACCGTGAGCCCAAACAGCGCCGGCACCGCGACGAGTGTCACCATCGCGAGCTGCCAGTTCAGCGAGAAGAGGATGATGGCGATACCGACGATCATCACGCCCAGCCGCACCGAGTTCTGCAGGGCGTTGTCCAGGAAGTTCTCCAGGTTGTTCGCGTCGTTGTTCAGCACCGAGAGCACCTCCCCGGTCTGCTTGTCGTCGAAAAACGTCATATCCAGGCGCTGCATCGTCTCGAAGCTGTCCGTCCGCACCGCGTGCATCACGCGATGGGCGAAGTTGTTGGCAGCAACGCCGTAGACCCAGGTGAACACCGCAGTGACGATGAAGGAGCCCACGATGAGCCAGACGGAGAACCAGAACTGTTCGAGGTCGGTCGTCGGGAGCCAGCCGCTCGGTACCAGCGGCAGGCTGTATGGCGAATCGCCACTGAGCACGCTGTCGATTGCAACACCGAGCACCAGTGGCGGTAGCAGGCTCGCGCCGCGGGCGAACACGTTCGCAACCATCCCGACAGTGAGCCACTTCAGCCGCCCCGGTCCATACTCGGTGAACAGTCTGAACAGCGGCCGTTCGACGCGCTGTCGATAGATATCGAAGGCGCTCCCGTCTTCCGCACTCATTACGAATCGAAACACTGTCATCGCGGAAGAAGCCGTCGAAACCAGTCCGGAGCGTCAGGTCGAACGTCCCCGAACCGGGACCGGCGTCGACGGCTTGTTCGCCCGCGGGCGAACGGATACTCGCCAATTACGAGGAGCGTTCACCCGCAGATGACGACGAGAGTTTCGAGCAAGCCCGTCACGACTGCCGGCCAGCGGAGCAGGGGGTGGATGCTGCCCTCCTTCCGGACCCGGAGCGGCCGGAAGGACGTTTCTCTCAGCATCGGATACGCGTCGGCGACGGCGACGACGCCCGGAGCGCGCTGACGAAACAGCACTGCGATTTCTGGTGTGATCTTCCGAATGCCAGCCCCACGACGACCGGGAGGACGAACGCGTGACCCGCGGGCAGCGCCATGCTCCTCGAACTCGGCATCACCTATGCGTGGGAAGCCTCGCCGTTTACGGCGAGGAGGATGTCACTTCGGTTGGGCGTTGGGGGACTGATAGTGATTACTGCGAGTCCGTCCCGCCGTAACCATCCGTGTCGGTGATGGGAGCCCCTGAACCGGCGGC
>NZ_JAZKRY010000044.1:0-24817 GCF_036626355.1 Halolamina sp.
TGTGCGGGCCAGCCTCGACAGCCCCGACGAGGGTGTGCGGGCCAGCCTCGACAGCCCCGACGGCCAAACGGGAATCTGCGTCGTCGCCTGCCCACCCCACCCCCAGCACCGTGGCCACCGCGGCGACGACCGAGTGGCCGCCATCAGCGACGTGCTCACGGCCGGCGGCGTCGACTGCCTGCGGTTCGACTACGGCGACTGGGACGAGGGGTACGGCGAACTCGGCGACGTCTACGCCGCGCTGGGCTGGGCGACCGAGCGCTACGACCGGGTCGGCCTCACGGGGTTCAGCTTCGGTGGGTGTCTCAGCCTGCTCGCAGCCGGCGGCACCGGTGTCGACGGCGCCGCTGCGGCGAAGCCCGATATCGAAGCGGTGAGCGCGCTGGCGCCGCCATCGCGAGTGAACGACGACCTCGTCGCGCTTCCGGCGATGGAGCGCATCGACGTGCCCGCACAGGTCGTCTACGGGTCACGCGACGGAATCGCGGACTGGGAGCCGGTCGTCGAGCAAGCGGAGAAACTCGACTGGACGGTCACGGCACTCTCGGGCGACCATTTCTTCGTCGGCAGAACGGCTATCGTCGGGGAGGCGGTCGGGGAGTTCCTGCTCGACGCGCTATGACCGCCCCTCGGCGTAGCCAACGTAGAACCGGACGACGAGGGCGACGACGGCTGCGGTGATGACGAAACCCCAGAAGCCCGACCAGAGCGCGGCGGCGACCACCGACCCAGACTGCTGTCCTGGATCGAGGAGTAGCACCGCGACGGCGACGAGCGCGCCGACGACGAACGGTGCGAGAAACGGCGCGTCGGTCCACGAACCGCCGGCATTGGCGTACTCGACGGCGTAGCCCCAGACGTTGCCGACGGTGAACTGGAGAACTTAGCTCTGGCGCTCAGTTGTACTCCCGCCAGGTGTGGCTGCACTCCTTACAGCGCAGAAACCGGGTCGGGGGCTCGTCGGCCGACGCGGTCTGCTTGATGTCGTACCACGCCTCCCCGTGGCCACACTCCTCACAGGTCACGTCCGAGGCGGTGGGTTTCCCCTCGTACTCCGCCGATTCGTCCGCTTCGATGACGTCGTCGGTCGACTGCTGCTCCGTCGAGACGAACGCTTCCTCGGCCGCGGCGTCGCGCGCCTGGCTGTGACCACAGTCGGTACAGACCATCAGGTCGTCCTCGGCGACCATCATGGAGCCACACGACTCACAGAACTGCATACCGGTCGCAGGCGGTCCGGCCGTGTAAGGCTGTTCACTCCTCGACGACCGAGCTGAGCTCCTCCTCGGCGGCTTCGACTTTGGGACAGTTGCGAACCCGGAAGCTGTCAGTGTCGACCAGCTGCAGAATCTCGGTTCCCCGGTTCGTACAGCCCACCTCGGGTGGCTCGCTGAAGAACTCACAGCGCTGGCAGTACTCCCGCTTATCGATGACGTGCTCGTCGACGTCGGCCGCTGGTTCTACAGTGATCAGCTCTGCGGCCTCGGCCGGCTCCGCCCGGCCCAGTTCGCCAAGCGCCTCCTCGGGGGCCACTCCCTCCTCGACGATTGCCTCCCAGACCGCCTCGGCATCGATATCGCCAACGTCCACCTCCTCGAACAGCTCGGAGCGCTCGGTTTCAGTGGTCGACTGGCTCTCGCTGGCGAGCTCCGAGAGCGGCGCTTCCTCGGGAACCGCTCCGGACTCGGCCGCCGTCGCTTGTTCGGCCTCGATGCGTTCGCGAAGCTCCGAGAGCGGGAGACGCTCCTCCGCCTCGTCAGGGTTCCCCCCAGCCTCGTCGTCCGGCTCCTCAGTCATCCTCCTCGAACACCTCTCCGGACTCTTCGGGCTCGAACGCGTCGCCGGCCAGCGCGGGGCGGTCGCCGACAGTGAGCGTCGCCGAGCCCAGGAACCGGCCGGCAGGTTCGATTCCGTCGAACTGCTCCCGGCAGTGCGGACAGCGCGGCTCCGAGAGCAGCGCGAGCCGAACCGTTTCGCCACATGATTGGCAGTCACCCGCGCTGACTCTCCGGACGTTCGCGTCAGTCTGGAGCTCCTCGACGGCCGTTCGTCGGGCGTTCGCGCTCTCGAGTTCGAGTGCGCGCTTGCGCAGGTCGACGACCGCGCCTGCGAGCGTGTCGAGTTTCCCGTCGACGTCGTCGGCTCGGTCGGTGAGCGACGAGAGAATCGTTTCGTAGTTCTCGAAGCCGCCATCGACGCGCTCCTCGAAGGAGTCGAGCTCCGTCTGGAGCCCGTCGAGGGACTCCGAAAGATCGGCGAGGTCGTCGTCGATGCGCTCGACATCCGACGCCAACGCCGGGTGGTCGTGCTCCGGGTCGGCTTTCGCACGGGCGGTCGTCATCACCTGCACCACCCGGTCGCGAACGTCCTGGATCTGCTCGTCGGTGTCGGCGGCGAGTTCGTCGATGCGCTGCTCCAGGTCGGCCAGCTGCTCGTCAAGCGGCGGCATCTCCACCTCCGCGAGCGCCTCGTCCCGCTCCGAGAGCAGGCGATACGTCGCAAGGGCTCGCGCCAGCACCTCGTCGCGGTCCTGGTCGGTGGTGGCAGTCCGGTCATCGAGCCACTGTTCGAGCCCCTCCGGGATCGTCAGCGCCTGCTCCTCTACCATTGAGCCACTGTTAGATGCCGGGGCATAAGTAACTCATTGGTGTCCTGTTAACGTACTGGTAGTTGTCCCCTAACCGGCGCCTGCTGCAGCCGGCGGCTCAGCCACGACCGCTGACGGCCTGGGACTTCTCGCATCATCGGATTTTCCGTACGTCGCTCACGTCGAAGCCGCCCTCGTGAATCTCCGTCTCGAACTGGACGATGTTCTCCTTCTGCAGCTGTGAGAGCACGCCGCGGAACTGTTTGACGACCATCGTCCGGGCGCGCTGTGAGCCGCCGGACTCCCAGGTGAACTCGAACGTTCCCTCCGAGGCGTCCATCAGCTGCCCGTACTCCGTCTCGGTCAGCGTATCGCTGTTGACCAGCAGGAGGATGAGCCCGTCCCAGGAGTGGGAGGCTTTCGTCACGCCCTTCAGCAGCGTCGTCACGTCGCTCCACTCGACGTCATCGCCCATGGCGCCGACGAGGTCCGAGATGGAGTCGATGATGACGAGGCTTCCCGCCGCGTGGTCATTGAGGTAGTTTCCGAGCGCACCGAGCACGTCGTCGGTGCTCTGGCGCTTTCCCAGGTCCTCTATCGTCGAGGCCTCGCCCATGTACCACTCTCGTGGGATGGGAGAGAGCTGGAAATACTCCGGCGAGAAATCGCGGAACTGGATCGCCTCCGTGACCTTCTCGACGATCTCGTTGGCCATCGTGAAATCCATCTCTCGGGCGATCTCGTCACTGTCGGAGGTGAACGAAAGGTAGTGGACGTCCGGCGGCGTCTCCGCGTTCTCGGGGAGATCACCGTAGTAGAGGTCGAACAGGTCGGCATCGACATCGGCGAGGACGTTCATCGCGGCGGCGGTCTGGGCGAACTCGCGAGCGCCGGCGCCGGACTCGCCGGCGAGCAGCAGCGTACTCCCGGGCGGCGCACCGCCTTGGAGAATGCTGTCGATACGTGCGACGCCGAACGGTAGCCGCTCCATAACGACGAAACGGCCCCCCACCGGATAAAGCGTTCCCGTGTCGCCAGTGAGGAATCACTTTTCCGACAAGCGCCGCCCGCGCCGAGCTACTGGTCGACAGTGGCCCCTCGATTCCGTCCCTCGACGACCAGCACCTCGCCGTCGACACCCGCTGCATCCAACGCCGCTCTCCCCGCGTCGCGTGCGGCCTCAGCGTGGTCCATATCGGTGACGCCGTACACCACTGGTCCCCAGGAGGACTGGCCCGCGCCATACACCGCGGGGGCGTCGGTGAGCGACGCGATAATTCCCCCGACTGGCGGGCGGTAGGTGCCGCCCTGCTCGCCGGCGTACCAGGTGCCGTTGAGTCGCCCCACTTCGCTCACGGCGTCGCCGAATCTGGCGGCGCTCCCGTCGGCGACAGCCGGCAGCACTTGGCGGACAATGATACCTGCGACGCGTTCGGCGAGTTCCGGGGCCGCCTCTGTCACCGCTCGGCGCATCGCCGCGTCCTCGTCGCTGCCGCTCCGGCCCGGCGGCGCGTCCGGCACGACAACGAGAAACCGCCACGAATCGGGGATGCGGTGGTGGGCAGCGACGCTCGGCACAGTCCACTCCCCGAGTTCGGGAGCTTCCGAGGTGAACAGCGCCGTTGGGTGGCCCGAGTCGAGCACGAACCCGCCCCGCTCGAAGGCGGCGACGCCGATGCCCGACCGGCCCCCACGGCCAAGCGCGGGCGCGTGCTCGCGGACAGCCGGCTCGCGGTCATGCGCGCGCGCGACCGCCGTGAGCGTCGCGAGCGCAAGCTGTGTGCCACTGCCAAGGCCGACGTGGCGCGGGAGCGTCCTCTCGACGGTGACCGTCGCACCGGGGACCGTGAGCAGCGAGCAGGCACGCTCGACGTACTCACGAGCCGGCTCGTACTCACACGCCACCGCCTCGGCGCTCTCGGCCTCGACGATCAGCCCTGGCCGGTCGAGCGCGACGCCGAGCGCGCCGTAGAGTCGGTCGTGGGCCAGCGAGAGGTTGCCGAACCCGAAATGCAGCCGTGCGGTGGTCTCGACCCGTGCCACGGCTCAGTCCTTGCCGAACCGGATGCCGTCCTCGAACTGGCGGAAGCTGCGCTCCCGGTCGAGGCGGTCGGCCAGCCACGCCACCTCGCCCAGTTGCGCGAGCAGTTCGAGGTAGCAGTTCCGCCACGCGATGGCGTAGATGGGCGACTGGCCCCACGCCCGGAGTTCGGGGACGAACTCGTCGTAGCGTTCTGCTTTCGCCTCCATCGCCTCCATCGCGTCGACGACAGTCGGCACCGCCTCAGACTCGTCGTTGGCTTCCTCGATGGCGTTGTTGAGACTGTGTTCGATACCCTCCACCGCGCGTTCCATATCCCGTGCCGCCGTGCCATCGTCGTCTGGCAACGAGTCGAGCACGCCGGCGGGGACGCCGAGCGATATCCGGTTCACGCCAGCATCTCGCCTCGCCGCGCGCTTAAGCGTCCCGCCGGCGCACGGCGAGGTAACGCGAAACCGGTTTCGCTCCTTCAGGCTTCGGGTTCCACCGACACCATCGTCGAGAAGCGAGTCGTCCCAGTGTGAAAATCTGCCGTCGTTACAGCTCCTCGACGTGACGCATCTGCACGGCCACGCCGCGGGTCGACTCCGCCATCTCGCTCCCGAACATCTCCGCGCGGCCGATACCGAACGCTTTGGGCCCGGAGACGACAACCTCGTCGCCGGTCCGAATCTCCTCGTCGGCGTCGACGACGCCCGGTGCGAGCACGCTGCCGTGCGGGACGAAGCCGTCGATCTCGACCTGTTTGACCGGCCCGTCGCTCTCGACCCAGTGGCGCGCGCCAGCGACGGTGAACGCGAGCACGCCGTACTGCGGGACCATCGTCGCCAACTGGTCGCCGTCGGCGTCACGCACCTGCAGCTTTGGGTAGCGGCTGGTCGTCTGGATTCCCTCGTCCTCGCCGAACAGCCCCGTTCCGGCACCCTCACCGAGCTGGTAGTCAGTTATCGCCCGAATCACGCGATGCTCGCGCTCGCGCTTGCTGTAGGCCGGCTCGCCCGAGAGCGCCGCCGAGAGCGCTGCAAGCGAGTCGTCCGTGGTCGGGTGCTCCTCGACGGTGTACGCGAACTCGGCGTCGACGTTCGGTTCGACGGTCTCACAGATCTCCGTGTAGCCGCCCGGCGGGACGTGCGCGATGACCCGGTCGTAGTCGTTGCGCTGGAGATAGCGCCGGAGCACCTCGCCCACGAACTCCCGCTCGTCGGCCGTCCAGCGGCCGGTGACGACCGTATCGTACTGCTGGGCCGGGTAGGTGAGCTCCAGTTCCTGCGGGACGACGCCGATGGGCGAGGTCATCGACGCCATGTGGCCGCGCCACTGGACGACGTCGTGGAACTGCTGGTGGCTCTGGGACTCGCTGTACGGTTTCGTCGCCGAGCAGGGCACCAGCACCAGCGGGCCGTCGAACTCGGACTGGTAGCGCGTGGTGACGCGCTCGGCGAAGCGCTGAATTTCGGCGCGACGGATACTGTCGCCGCTCGCGGCCGCGAGTTCGTTGTCGCGGACGATTGGGGTTCGCTCCTCGACGTAGCCGTACTGCTCATCGAGTTCGCGGAACAGCGCGGTCAGCCACTGGTCGTGGCGGGCCTGCCCCTCGATGTAGTCCCGGAGCCGCCCGGTCCGGATGCGTTCGCGGACGATTCGGAGCTCGGCTCGCAGCGCGTGTTCGTTGTGCTCGATACAGTCCTCCTGGGTGAACTCCTCGACGGGCTGCTGGCAGGCCGGACAGGAGCAGGGAAGCTCCTGGAGGTCCTCGACGAACCGCTCGCCCTCGGTAGTGAGATAGAACCCCTCGGCGCCGCGAACCTTCGCTTTCGTCGCGTCGACGAGGTCCACGCCGGCGTATACCAGCGTTGCCACGTTACGCGGGGTCGCCACACCCGACAGGGAGAGTGCGGTGTCGGCCGGGAGCGCCTCCTTCGCCGCCAGGAGCGCGTCACGGAAGCCGGCGGCGTGGCCGACAAATCCCTGTGCGTCCGAGAGCAGATAGGCGTCTGCGCCAACATCGCGGGCCTCCTCGCTGTGGTGGACGGCGGCGGTCGGGGCGTCGAGGTCAGGGTGGTCGACGCGGAACGACTCACGCACGGGCTCGCGGGTACCTGGCGGGAACGCCCGGTGAGGAAGGATCGTCAGCCGCTCGTCGTCGACCGCCGGAACGTCGCGGTCCGCCGCCCAGAGCGAGCCGGCGTCGTCGACGTGCTCGTCGACCACCGCCGGCGTCATCACGGGGTCGGCGAGGCGGAGTTCGCCCAGACGCGCGGCCCCGTCGCGCCGGAGAACCTCGAAATACTCGGTCATGGCTCCGAATCGGACAGCGAGCGCCTTACCACGTTCGTTGTTCGCCGACCGTCGACGCGGTAGCCGATAGCTTGAAGCGCCGACTCCGACCAACACCGAACCATGGCCGGAAGCAGGACCGACGACGGGTTATTCGGCGTGCTGCGTCGCGAGGTGGGGCTGGATGTCCCGTTCGAGGTCGACGGGGAGCCCGACCGGGGCCCGGCACGGGTCGTCGCCAGCGCGGTCATCGTGGTCACCGGAGTCGTCCTCCTGCTCCCGAACATCACGCTCCTGCTGACGGCGCCGATGACGCTTGTCGGAACGCTGCTCTCGCTGCTGGGGACGGTCGTCTCCGTCGGGCTGGTGGCCGGCGGCTACAGCCTCTATCACAGCCGGTTCAGCGACAGTAACGCGGAACGAATCGCGGCCTGGAACGTGGTGGGGCTCGTCCTCGTCGGGCTCGTGTTGCTCGGGATGTTCAGCTACCAGGAAAGCGCCGGCGTCGTGGTCGTCGAACCGACGTTCACCATCACGAACCTGCTCGCGATCGGCGTCGCCGCACACGTCATCGTCGGCGTTTACGACGCCCGGCGCGTCCGGGCCGAAGCGCTGGCCGTGGAGCGCGGGAAGCTCGCGGCGCTGAACCGCGTGCTCCGCGACAGCGTCCGTACCGAGGCGGCAGTGCTGCTGGGGCATACAGAAACCATCAGCGAGCACGCCGAGACCGACGACGTACGGGACACAGCCGACACGCTCAGCCGCCAAACCGACCGCCTCGGCGAACTCACAGACGAGGCGGCGACGGTGATGAACGTTTACGACCGCCACGGGACGGGTATCGAGGAGCACTCGCTCCGCGACGATACCGAAGCCGCCGTCGAAGCTGTCCGAGCGGCACATCCCGACACACAGATTCGGATGGACGTCTCCCGGCTCGCCGTGCAGGCCGACCCGGCACTCCCCGACGCTATCGAGGAACTGGTCGAGAACGGTGTCGTCCACAGCGAGGCAGATGAGCCCCGCGTCGAAGTACGGGCCGCTGAGGAGGAGCGGTGGATCGCACTCGAGATTCGGGACTACGGTCCCGGGATGCCCGAGGACGAGTATCAGGTCGTCACCGGCGACAGCGAGATTACCCAGCTCACCACCGACTCCGGGTTAGGGCTCTGGGTCGCACAGGCCGTCGTCGACGCCTCGAACGGCCGGCTGGATCTCGGCGTTCCCGACGAGGAGGGGACGGTGGTGACGCTGCGGCTGCCGCCGGCCTGACTCGTCGCTACTCGCCCAGGTCCGAGAGGTTCTCCAACGTTACCGACTCAGGCACTGCGTCGAGGGCCTCGTCGGGCCAGCCGTCGTGGCCCAGCGTGAACGCGGTCTTCCGGTTCGCCTCCACGAGACTCCGGATTCCGTCGGCAGCGGCGACGTAGGCCGGCGGCTCCAGATGATCGGGCGTCGCAGCGTTCAGCGGGTAGGTCTCCGAGAGCGACGTCGGATACGGGCCGAACGGTGGCTCGACCCGCCAGACGGCATCGTAGTCGTGGTTCTCCGGCGGGCCGAACTCCGAGAGCAGCATCGTCGACGGCGTCTCCAGGCGGGCGAGGCGCTCGTGATGGCGCAGCACCTCCGGCCGACGAGCGCTCTCGGCCGAGGTGTAGAAGAACGTCCCCTTTGACACCCGGTCGTGCTCCTCCAGCTGTTCGTTCTGGTTCAGCAACGCGCGATAGCCGTCGGCGCTTGCGGGGTGGGCGCGGGCGCGTTCCTCGACCAGTTCCAGGAGAGTCCCCTCGCGGACCGCCTGCCTGACCCGACGGATTTCGGCGAAGGTAACGTGAAGGTTGTGCGCTGCGAGCTGTTCTTCTTTCGCTCGGTCGTCGAGCGCTCGCAGCGAATCCGGGTCGTGCTCGGCACAGACCGGGCAGGGACAGGGGAGGTAGGAGAGGTCCTCCAGCTGTTCGGTCCCCCGGACCGTCAGATACCGGCCGTCGCGGGCGTAGAGCGCGTACGCGGCGGAGTCGAAGAGGTCACAGCCGATAGCGGCGGCCTGGGCGAACATCATGGGATGGCCGGCGCCGAACAGGTGGACCGGGCAGTCGGCGTGGAGGCCACGCTTGGCGGCGGCGGTCACCTCGACCATATCGTCGTAGCGGTAGGCGTTCAGCAGGGGGACGACCGCGCCGACGGGGAAGACGTCGAGGTCGGTTGCAGCGGCGTGGGCGCCCGCCTCCTCCCGCAGGTCGAGGTGCGTCGAGCCTTGCACAGGGGCGTTTACCAGCATCTCGCCAGTGTCGACGGCGGCGGCGTCGGCCAGCGCCGCTTCGGTCCGGTCGAGTTCCGCGGCTGCCTGGTCGTGGCTCACGTCCGGCGGCGTCGGGATGTCGACGGGGGTGCCGATATCCGAGCCGATGTCGTGCTGGAACTGGAGAATCTCGGTTGTCGTGGTGTCAATCTCACCGTATTCCGCGAGCTGGAACGAACCGGAGTCCGTGACGATGGCGCCCGGGAAATCGAGCATCTCGTGAAGGCCTTCCTCGAGGGCGCGCTCGCGCAGGTCGTCGGTTTTGCGGATAATGTAGGAGTTGGTGATGAGGATCTCGGCGCCGAACTCGTCGTGGAGCCGCTGGGGGGAGATCGTCTGGATGTTCGGGTTGATCACCGGCATCAGCGCCGGCGTCTCGACGGTGACTCCCGCCCGTGGCACCGTCAGCCGGCCGACCCGGGCCATCCCGTCGGTCGCCCGGAGTTCGAAAGCGTCTCGCATAACTGGTTCTTCCGCCAGGGCAGCCTAAGGGGTTCCGTTGTCCCGCCCACAGTCCCAGACAGAAATTTATCAGTCCAATCCAAAAGGGAGGTATGCCCTCCAGACGCCAGCTTCTCGCTATCAGTGGCGGACTTTTGACGACGCTGGCTGGCTGTGGCTCCGACGACGCCGGAACGGACTCCGGCACCCCGACGGTCACGGACAGGGGAACGAGCACAACCGGCATCGACGGCAACGTCACCATTGGAGTTGAACGGGACGCGTACCTGTTTCACGCGGAGTTCATCCCGCGGTCGGTGATTGGTCCCCAGGAGCACCAGACGACGATGCTATCGGAACTGAACGACACGACGCGAGACGCGGTTCAGACGGCGATAACGGAGGAGCGGTACACGACCTCCGACCCGTCGACAGCGCTGCTCGACGGTATCGACGACGTTTCTCTTCTCGAGTATCAGGACACGTACTACGTCATCTCGCATACGTTCCCGACTCACACGCTCGTTCTCGAGAGCGTCGTGCCAGAGAACGCTCCAGCTGACCGCACAGTCTCCCGCAATAGCCGCCGTGTCCAGGAGATCGAGGTAATCAGGGAGCCGATCCTGACCATCCTCCCGAGCCCGAGTTCGCCGGGCGAACCGTACGTGACGACGCAGCTGTCCGACACCCTGCGCGACTTCCTCGACCAGTACGATTACTTGCGCTACCCGGGCGGTATCGGCGAACTGGTGCTGAGGAAGACAGTCCGGGCCCCGCCACACACAGTGACTGCCGCGGAGGCGTCGGACCAACGGCTCTACAACCGAGACGTACACGAACTCGAATCGTTCACCGAAACGAGTCGCCAACTCATTCGAGAGACCCTGAACGATCAGCAGAAGACGCCGCTCTGGAGAGCAGTCGGCTCCCACCGAGTGTTTCCCGGGGACATCCCACAGCGGCTACTGGAGGCGGGGCATCTCACCGTAACCGTTGACGGGGCGATGTACAATATCCGCGCGGACCACATCCACTGGAGCGACCTCCCGTTCGAAATCTCCGCCAGCGTCGTCGATGACTCGCTCAGCTCTGAGGCGTCGGCCCGCATCGAACTCCAAGCGACGAACCGGTGGCCGGAGGCCGCCAAACTTGCCATGCCGGGCATCGCGCCGTTCGGCGTGCTCCGGGCGTACGGCCCGGATGGGGAACAGCTTCTCTGGACGCCCGAGTACGAGCAGAGCGACGATGTGGTTCTGGAGAACGGAACACTCCGCCCGCAATCGCCGGCGGAGGTGTCCGTCTCCCCGGATGAACGCGTGCAGACGGTGTACGAGTTCGGCTGGGTCGCGGAGCAGATTACGGCCGGCAGCTACGTCGTCCCGGGTGTCGTCTGGGCCGAATGGCCGACAGAACCGGGCCAACACCAGCCGGAGCGTGACTGGCGATCTGATCTATTCCCGTATACGCTGACCCTCGATGTCAGGGGCTAACGGAGCAACGTGACTTCCTCAGAACAGCACTGCCCCACCGCCCATATCGGTGGTCGCCTGCGCGTACAGCGCGATGAACAGCAGCGCGTCGTAGCTGCCGTGGACGAGGATGGGGACGACGAGGTTGTCCGTGTACTCGTAGATGCCGCCGAGGATGAGGCTCGGCCCCATCAGCACCACGAGCGAGGTGAGTTTGGCCGACAGCGGCGCGCCAAATGAGAGCGCCGGCAGGTGGATGGCGACGAAGATGATGCTCGCGACGACGACGCCCGACACCGGGGGGAACACCTCACGGATGCGGTTCTGGACGACGCCACGGAACAGCAGTTCCTCGCCCGGGCCGATGAACAGGTAGGCGCCCGGGATCAGCAGTAGCAGGATCTCCGGGTTCTCCATCCCCATCTGGACGACGTTGTTCTCGGCCGTTTCGGCGCCGAAATACTGGATCACCTGACTCGCCGCCATGAGATAGATCATCGAGAGCAAAAGTGCGCCGACGGCGACACCGAGCCCCCGGAGCGATGGGAGCCGGACACCGATACTGGCCAGGGAGATCTCTCGGCGTCGGAGATAGAGATAGCCGACGCCCATGAACGAGAGCCCCTGTGTGAGAAACAGCGTCAGCCCGATGCTGACCACGGGACCGATCTCGACGCCCGCGGTACTGAGCGTGAGTCCGGTTGCTAACAGCAGGACGAGTGAGACGAGCATACCGAGTACGCCGACGCCGATGCCGACGCCGATGGCGCGGAGCCGAGAGCGCATGAATGTGCTGTAGGGACGCGACGGCATAGGGGTTCTGTCCGCGGCTCACCGTTCCGAGACGGGGGCCATCGTCACAGTTCGTACCGGCTCACTGCCAGCACTGCCCGGCCGTCACGCACGTCGCCGCGGCCCACGGCCTCGACAAGGTCATCGTAGGCGACGGTCTGCGTTCGGATGCTCTCGTTGTGGTCGAGTTCCTGGGTAGCCGTCGGCTCACAGCCGTGGGCGACGAACGTGTGGTGGACCGAGTCGGCGATGCCGTTGACCGGCTCCGTCGTACAGAGATGTTCGAAGCGCTCGGCCTCGTACCCCGTTTCCTCGCGGAGTTCGCGAGCCGCCGCTTTCCGGAGGTCGTCGTCCTGGTCCTCGACCCCGCCTGCGGGGAGCCCGCGGTTCAGTCGCCGGACGGGCTGACGCCACTCCTCGATGAGCACCACCTCGTCGCCGCCGGGGAGAAACGGAAGGACGACGACCGCACCGCCCTCCTCGACGTGGTGGTGCTCGGTCTCAGTTCCGTCAGGCAGCACGACACCGTCCCGCCGGACGTCGAATCCGGGACAGCTGTAGTCGATCTCTGAGTCCCGTGTCTCCCAGGCCAGTTCGTCGTCCCCCGCCGCATTCCCGGCGTCGCTGTCGGGCCAGTCATCGTCGATTCCGGACATACCGATGGATGTGACCGCGGGGAGAAAGCAGGCACGGTCGGCGCCGAGATGGCGGACTGCTCAGCCGCGGGTGCGCCAGAGCGCCCGCGCGCCAGCGCCGGCCAGGCCAAGCGAGGCGAGCGTCAGAAGCAGCTGCGGGCCGGTGTACCAGAACGGCAGCCACGGGAAGACACCGCGGAGCAGTACCGCGGCGTTGGAGACCAGCGGGATGCCCGAGGAGCTCCGCTCGCTGTCCTCAGGAGAGCTCCCGACGTACCACTCCCCTTCCGGCGGTTCGCCGTATGGCACCCGGTCAGCCTCGTAGGGGATGCGCTGGGTTTCGACGGACCAGACGACGGAGCCGTTGCGGTCGATTTCGAAGATACGCTTGTTGAGCGTGTCCGTCACGAGCGTGTTGCCGTTCGCCAGCCGGTCGGCGTCGCGGGGCCAGCGCAGGTCGATGCCGCCCGCGCGTTCGAGCGTCCATGCGACCTCCCACTCGCCGTCCGCCCGGTGGAGTTCGGCGATACGGTCGTTGTCGCTGTCGGCGACGAGTACCGCCGCCTCACCATCGCCGCCGGGGTCGCCGCCGAGCCACTGCGGGTTGTGCTGGTGGTCGAGCACCTCGGGGTTGCCACAGCGGACGTCGCCGTCACCGTCCTGGTCGGCAAGCTGGCTGTTCCGCTCGCAAGAGGCGTCGCTGCTCCCCTCCTCGTCGGTGTTGATGGTCTCGATGACCCCCTCACCGCGCTCGATGACGAGTATCTGGTTGGCGTTGCGCACCGAGACCATGTAGACGCCCTCCTCGATGACGTCCACGTCGTTGATGTGGAGCCAGTCGGTTCGGGTCGGGTCCTCGGGTGCCTCGTAGTAGCTGCTGGCGTTCCACTGCCAGACCGTCTCGTCGTTCGTTACGACCACGAGGCGCTCGTTCTCCATGTCCGAAAAGAGGAACTCGCCGTCGCCGAGCTGCTCCACGTCGTGAACCTCGCTGTTCCCCTCCGACCGGACGGGGAAGGAGTACTCGGAGACGATCTCATCGGTGTCGGGGTCGATGATGCGGAAGCCGGTGTGGGTACAGGGTGACTCGTAGGGCCCACAGTCCTCGTAGCCGCCGTGCATGAAGCCCGCCATCACGCTCCCGTTGTCGAGTCGAGTTACGTCGAAGTAGCTGTCCGTGTCGCCGGTTTCCCACACCACCTCGCTCCCCTCGACGGACTGGATACTGCCGTATTCGTGCCAGCCGGGGCCGCCGCCCTGAATGCCGATAAGCGTTCGCTCCTCGCCGTCAGTGCTCCCGACCGAGGCGTCGGGGGCGACGGCCGCGCTCACGCCGAGGGTGGCGACCAGCAACACGACCCCCACGACGAGAAGCGCCGAGCCGCGCGTCTGCGAATCCATTAGTAGATGAGGGACGGCGGTGGGTAAAAACGCTTGTCAGTCAGTGTTGGCCGACGGTACGCGGCGGGTCAGACAGTCGCGACGGCCGCGAACGCGTCGTCGACGGTATCGAGCGTCTCCGCCAGCGTCCCGGAGTTATCGACGACGAGGTGGTCATCGCGCTCCAGCGGTTCGAACTCGGCTTTCAGCTTCTGGTGGATGGCGAAATCGGCGTCGCTCGGGTCGTCGGCGCGGGCGCGGATGCGCTCGCGGACCGTCTCCTCCTCGCAGGTTACCCGGACGAGGCGGAACGCCACGCCGGCGTCGGCGGCGACGGCCGCCGCGCGCTCGCGGAGCGCCTTCCGGCGGAACGTGCCGTCGAGCGCGACGTGCGCACCGTCCGCCGCGGCATCGCCGGCACGTTCGAACAGTTCGTCGTAGACGGCGGCCGACTCCGCCGAAGTGTACTCGGGCTCGGGGGAGAGCTCCTTCCGGACCACGTCCGTCCGGAGCAGCCGTCCGTCGAGCCGCTCGGCAACCCGTTCGGCCACGGTCGATTTGCCGGTGCCGGGATGGCCGCAGACGAGAACCAGCATTCGGAGGAAGAACTGAGAGCGACCTACAAATAGTCGGCGGTTCCACGCAGCGGTCAGAATCGGACGTCCAGGAGTGGTCCGTCAGCGGGAACGCGGGAGCTGTCGCTGGCAGCTAGTTCTCGTCCGACCCGATGAAGCCGGATAATCGGTCCCGAACGGTACGCAGTGGTGTAGAATCTGTTTCTTCGGACGACTGCTCGTCCGAATGCGGGTCGAAATAGAGGTACGGAAGCAGTATCTCTCCGGCGTCGGTGAGCTCGATCGTCCCGCGGTGTTTGCCGAACTCGATGACGCCCACGTCGTCCATCTTCGGAAGGTGGACCTGATACAGACTGATGTAGACGCGTTTTCGCTGCGTCGAAGAGAGCGCCTCGATCTCGATGTCGTTTTCCCGCGCAGCAAGAGATTCCGCCAAATCGCTGAGTTCAGCCTCGCCATCGTTCCGTTCGAGGTATTCGAGCGTTTCACGCCGGCGGGGGTTTTTGAGAATGGTGAATATCTCGTTTTTCGTGAGGCTGACCTCGTCGTTCGCATCCGATTGTTCCGCGTCGCGCTCCCCATCACTGTGCTCCTGGCTCTGTGTATTGGGGTTGGTACCCCTGTCACTGGCGTTCATGCTGTTTACCTGTTGATGGTTATGTCACAGTCCTCTGCCTAAGGATTACCGGCGAGGATAGCCCCAAGAGAACGTCCCGGATCGGAGCTCGATTTCGGCATGGCTCCCGAGGGGCCCACTCGTCGTGAGTAGTAGTTATCGCTCACCGTACGGGTGTCGGCCAAACTCGATTCCTCACGCGGCTTGCAGCGAGATGTTCGATTCGGTTACCGATCCGTCCAGCCAGACGCGGCCGAGCAGCGACCCCGGTCGGCGTTACCGCCTGGGCCACTGGGACGGCGTGGTGTCGTAATCGATCTCGTCGGCGGCGATATCTTCGACCATGTCGTCCTCAAGTTCGCGCACCCGGAATTTCTCGCCGTCGTATCGCAGCATGACCCCGACCTCCACGGGTGTGGGTTCCTCGTTTTTGTGTCGCGCACGCTCGACCACCTCCTCGGTGAACCGTTTGTCGATCGTTTTGAGGTTCACCGGGCGGCCCCAGAGCTCGAACAGCCGCTCCATCACGTCCTTCATCTGGTCCATATCCAGGCGGATGCCGTTGTACTCGTGGGCGAGCAGCAGTTCGCCCTGGTTCTGGTAGTTGATCTCCCGAACCCCGACGCGGGGTTTCCCGAAGTTGGTGAACTCGAGCAGGAGCTTGTTGCGGACGTCCTGGACCTCGGTGCTGCTGACGCGGAACCCATCCGAGAGGTGGCTGTACTCGTAGGCGAACAGCCCGTGGTTGTCCACGAACTCCTGAGTGAGATACTCGTCGATGAACGTGACGTCGTTCTTGCTCTCTCGGACTTCACGCATCCGTTTCCAGCCGGCTTCCTTGTCGACGGCCGCGAGCGCCCCGTCGACGCTGTCGAAGCGGTCCGTCTCGAGGACGTACCGGGAGAGCTCCTCGATTCGTGCGCGGTTGATATCGGAGAGGAAGCTGCGGTTCGCGGGCTGGACGAGCGAGTAGTGGCGCTCGACCATCGCCTGGTAGGTCAGCACCTTCCACGGGAACTCGTCGACGTCGACGTCGCCGTTCCGTGCAGCCTCGAGCCCCTCGTGGTCGAGATACGTGTCGTCGAGCGCTGCGACGGCGTCGAGGGTCGAGCTGTCCACGCTGGCGATGGCGTCCGGCGGCGCGAGTTCCTCGAGCACGTCCTCGAAATCGATAGCGTCGTGGAAGTTGCGCCAGGTGATGCCGTCCACCTGGAGGAGGTTGGTGATAACCTCACGGCGGTTCGCGCGGTTCTCCACGTACTCCCACAGGGACTGACCGAGTGCGTAGGGGTTCATCCCCTGGGACTGGAGGACTTTGGACTGCTTGTCGGCGTACCGGATGAACTCGTCGACGCCGGCGAACAGCTCGTCGCTCATCATCGTCGATTCCCAGTAGGCGGCCCAGCCCTCGTTCATCGTCTTCGTCATGCGCTGGGGCGCGAAGTAGTAGCTCTCCATCCGCAGCATCGCCAGTACGTCCTTCTGCCAGTCCTCGAACTGCACCGCCTCCGCCCCCGATTCGTCGTACTGCTCGCCGAACGTGTACAACAGTCCGAGCAGGTCGTACTCCGGCTCCGGCAACCGCTCGATGCTCTCCTCGGTCTCCTCGTCGTCGATCCACTCCGAGAACACCTGGTCGGTGATCTCGTCGGTCAGATCGAGCTCCGCAACGCGTTCCTCACGGGAGATATCCGTCTCGTCGCCGTCGTAGGCCTTCTCGGCATGCCGCTGTACCGGCATGAACTCGGACCACTGGTCGATCTGCATCTCCACCGTCAGGATGTGGTCGATGAACTCCTCGACAGTGTCGCGACCGATATCCGGATCCTCCATGTACTCCTGGATCGTCTCCGCGTGCCGGGAGAGCATCCGGGCCGCGTCCGGCGCCTCGCTGAACATCCCGAACCATCGGTTGTTCGCGAAGAAATCCGAGTGAGCCTCCACGTGCGTGATCACCGATTTCTGGTCCGAGAACTCGTTTGACACCTGCAGGAACGCGTGGGAGGGGTCGCTGTTGTTGACGATCTCGAACGCTTTTCCGCCCATGAACTCCTGGCGCTCCTGCTGTTTGTACTGCATCCCCCAGCGCCAGTGGGGATACCGAGTCTGGAACCCTCCCTGGGCGATCAGACCGCGCATCTCGTCGTACGAGACCAGCCAGTAGAGCACTGGGCGCGGGTGCAATCCGAGCTTCTCGGCCAGTTCGCGAGCGTCCGCGACCGGCCGCTCCAGTCGCTCTTTGATGCGCTGTGCCTTCCGATCGTCGCTACTCCGGACGGAACCACTCATTGTGAATCCTCCGTCGACAGAATGGTTTCGATCGCACCGATCACGTCGTCCCGCGTGTTGACCTCCGTGATAGCCACGTTCGACCCTTCGTCGAAGTGGTCACGCAGTTCCTCGCCGTGGGTACTCCGCGCCGACGACCCCGGCTGGGTCTCCACGTAGCCGTGGAGGTTCGCGTCCAGTTCCTCCATCATCGGGATCACGTTCTCCGTGGTGTCGCCGGTGCGGTTCTCCCCGTCGCCGGCCGCGAACACGTACCGATTCCACTCCGCCCACGGGTACTCCTCCTCGAGGAGTTGCTGTGCGACCTCGTAGCCCGACGAGATCTGCGTGCCGCCGCCGGACTCCAGGCGGAAGAACTCGTCCCGGCGCACCTCCCACGCCTCCGCGTTGTGTGCGATGTAGATGAACGCCGCCTCCTCGTACTTCCCGGTGAGATACCAGTCCAGAGGCACGAACGTCCGCTCGACGAGCTCCCGCTTCTGTTGGCGCATCGAGCCGGACACGTCGCGGATGTTCACCACGACGACGTTCTTCTCGTACTCGGTCTGGATCTCCGGATGCCGGAACTGCTGGTCCTCGCGCCGCAGCGGCACCTCCTCGATTCCCTCGCGCCGGACCCGCGCCTCCACCGGCTCGTATTCGACGTGGTCCTCCATCTCCTCGATGCGCTCCCAGGTCGCCTGCTCCTCGGCGGCAACTTCCTCGGCAGCCTCCGCGACCCAGTCGTAGGAGACGGTGATGTTGTTCTCCCGTGCCCAGGCGAACACCTCGTCGGCGCCCCAGCCGTCGACTTTGAGCGCCTCCCGCACGTACTCCTCGTCGAACTCGGTCGCGAGCTTCCGTTTCAGCCCTTCCGTGAACCACTCCTCCAGCATCAGGGTGCTCCGGGTGCCGCGTTCGGTCACGTCCTTCAGCGGCCCTTCCGTTTCCTCGGCGACCTGCTTTCCCTTGGGCTCCAGCTCCAGCTCCAGCTCGTCGTCGAGCTCCTGGGCGAACTCCTCGGGGTCCATGTCGTAGTAGTCACTGTGCGCTTCGCCTTCCTCGCCGGCTTCGTCGTCGCCTTCGTCATCGCCCTCTCCCTGCTGGGGCTCACCCGGCACCTCGACCGGCTGGCCCTGGTCGGGCTGTGCATCAGCGTCACCGGCCATCCCGACCCCGCCCTTGTCGATCGGGTCGTAGGCGATCTCGGGCAGGTCGACGATCTTCACCGGGATCTTGATGTTCTCCTCGGTCGACGGTTCGAACTTCCCCTCCCGGATGAACGCCTGGAGGTCCTGTCGGTACTCCTCACCGACCGCTTCGAATCGCCGGATGTGGTCTTTCAGTCCCATAGATGACGGGCCTCGTTCATCACACGGCGCGAGACGAGCTCGGCCGACGCCGCGGAGTAGCCGAACATCTCCTGCATGTTCCGGATGCTCTCGGCTTTCACCTGCGCCGTCTGGGTGTTCTCCTTCGGAGCGTCCCACTGCGCCGGGTCCAGGTCCTCGAACGCCGACCGGACATCGCTCCAGTCGTTGGTCTCGATGGCAGTGCTGAGTGCGGGCACGTCCCGGTAGTCGACGTCCTCGATGTCGAAATCCTCGCCGCGCTCCTCCCAGAGGATGTTGTTCACGGCGACGATGATCTCGTCGCTGCGGAACTCCCTGACCGCCCCACTCGGCTCCGTGCCGTCGTACTCGTCCGTGTCGAAGCGACCGAGCGCCTCCGTCTCGAACAGCTTCATCGTCATCGCGTCCGGGCGGTCTGTCTCACCAGTCCCCGTCTCGATCGTCTCGTCGGTCCCCCACGCGAACACGTGCTCGATGTACTCCTCGACAGCCCCTCGGGAGACCCCTTCCTCACGCAGAATCGCTTCGCGGACGTCCTCCTCCTGCTCCTCGAAGATCCGGTCTTTCACGTTCACGAGCAGGGTTTCGAACCGTGCGGCCTCCGCGCCGGAGAACACCGGCGTCGTGGCCAGCCGCGTTGCCATCGCGTCGAGCACGTCTCGGGGCAGCACGACGTCTTCGACCGGGAGACTCTCGTGGTAGCGATCGGACGGCTCACTCACCAGCGTCGAGAGGACGTCCCGCGTGTACGTGATGGGGATGCCGGCCGTCCCGTCGGCCTGGTTGTCCGGCCAGTCGAAATCCTCTTTCTCGAGTTGCTCGTCGCCGATGTGGATGTAGCCGTGGTCGTACAGCAGGGCTTTCTCTACGATACTGAGCTGCGGGGGGAGCCCTTCGCTGTCCAACCGGGAGACGACGTTGTACAGCGCGGCCGCCTGGATCGTGTGTGGCGCGAGCTCGCGGGTCACCACGCCGTCAGTGCCTTTGTCGGCGCTTCGGTCCGCATGGGTCGCCTTGATATCGAGCGTCAGCGGCGCCCGGACGTTCGTCTGGATCTCGGTCTCGTCCTGCATCGTCCACAGCTCGGAGGAGTTCGTGAGCTCGCGCCACAGCAGCTGGGCCTCCAGGCTCACGTTCAGCAGGTACCGGAACTCGTACTGGGTGAGGCGGCGCTTCAGCGCTTTCAACGGGTCCGCGTCGTTCCGGTCCTCGTACTGGTCGAGTTCGACTGTCAGGTCCGGGTTCGAGATGATGATGAGCTGCGTGTCCACGTCCATCCCGATGCCCTTGTCCAGTTTGACGTGCTCCTCGTCGGGCACGTTCAACAGATTCTCCAGCAGGTCGCTGTGTTTGGCCGCGTCCTCGACCACCGTCAACAGGTTGTTCCCCTGGCTGAGCACACCGTCGTAGCTGAACGCCTGGGAGTTCTTTCGGCCGCGGGAGTCCAGTTCACGAAGCATCCCCGGCATCCACGCTCCGACGAGCCGTTCCTTCGGCGACCCGTCGTCCTCGGTGTGCAGCACGCCGATGCCCTGTCCTTCCTCGACGACGTAGTTCTTCACACGGAGATGCTCCGGCGCCGTGATCGCCGAGAAGATGTCGTCGTCGTTCCGGTACTCCTCGGCCAGCGTCTCGTACATCTCGCGACTGAACGGCGGCAGTTCGCCGTTCACGGTCGTCTCGATCGGGGACGGGTCGACGCTGTTCAGATCGCCCAGCACGTCGTGGCGCGCCGCTTTCGGTAGCACCAACAGCGGGTGAGCCTGCACCGGGCTCTCGTACCAGTCGGCCTCCCCGATAGAGCTGTCGTCGCCGTACGTGAGCGGGTCCCGGTTGCGTCCGGTCGCCGCAGTCGTGTTCCACTCGACAGTGTATCGGCGGCCCTCTGGGGTCTTGGAGAACGCGTGGAGCCCGTTGATGAGACAGCGTTTCAGTTCGGACTTTCCGGTCGCGGTCGGCCCTTCGAACCAGATGATGCTCTCCTGTTTGCCACGGTTCGACGCGATTGCTTTGAGATCCTGAACGAACTGGTTCAGAATCTCGGTGTTGCCGAGCACCGCGTGCTCACCGTCATTGTACGGGTCGTCGAAGAACCGGTAGCGTGTTTTCTCCTCGCCCTCCTCGATGACGGTTCTGGTGCCCATCGCCTCGATGGCGTGGAGCAGGTACTTCGTGCTGTGGGCGGCCGCAACGGGATGCTCGAAGATCCGCTCGACGTACTCGTGGAACGTCAGCGTCTCGTCGAACTGCTCGGCGAGTTCGGCGTCCGCCGTGCTGATGTAGCGCTCCGGGTCCACACCAGCGCCCTCGTCGCTGTCGAGTTCTGTGGTCGTGAGCTCCTCGTCGATCGCGTCCGTGGCGGTGCCGGGCGGGTCGGTCGCGGAGCTGTCGATGTGGGCTTCCGGCTTCTCGGAAGCGGTCGAGTCCTCACTCATCGTCCTGCATCTCGTCTTTGGCGACCTTCGCGCCAGCGAACTCCAACACCTCCATCGCGCCGCCTTCGGAGTAGCCGCGGTCCTCCAGGGCGGCGACCCACTCGCTGCGGTCCTCGTCGTCGATCTCGCCGGTGTTCACCAGCGCGGAGTAGTTGATGTTGTGTTTCTTGTCCTCCCAGAGCTTCCGCTCCAGTGCCCGGCGCAGGCGCTCGTTGTCTTTGGGGCTGAAGCTCTCTTTTTGCCGGGCGCGCCGGCCGACCCAGTTGCTGACCTCCTGGCGGAAGTCGTCCTTGCGTTCGTCCGGGATATCGAGCTGCTCCTCGACGGCGCGCATGAACGTCTCGTCGGGCGCTTTCTCCTCGCCGGCAACGTCGTCCTCGACGGTTTCGTCGTTGATATACGCCATGACGTGATCCATGTATTTTTCCCCCTGCTCGCGGATCTCGTCGAGGTCGTACGCGAGCGCGTGTCGAACGTCCTCGATCGCCCGGTCCTCGTACTCGTCGCGGACCTCGCCGATGAACGCCCCGTAGTCACCGAGGCGGTCCGTGTCGACGCTCCCGTGGTGTTCGAGGTTCTCCTCGATGTAGGAAAGCACCGTCAGCGGGGAGATGTACTCCTGCTCACGGGGCACGGCGTCCGTGATTGCCTCCGCAATCTCGTCGGCGAGGAACCGGGGTGAGACGCCGTCCATCCCTTCGGACTCCTGGGCGCGCTGGTCCCCTTCATCCCGGAGTTTCTCAGGGTCGAAATCGTCGGCGGCGGCGGCCTCACCGTTGTAGACCTTCGCTTTCTGCATCCGGTTGATGTCGTGCTCGGTGGGCTCCTGGATGCGCGTCAGCACCGCAAACAGCGCCGCCATCTCCAGGGTGTGTGGCTCGACCGTGATGTCGTCGATATCGGCGTTCTCGAGCAGCCGTTCGTAGATATCCGCTTCCGCCTCGTACTCGAGGACGTACGGATAGTCGATGCGTTTGGTCCGGTCGTTGAACGCTTCCATCTTCTCGTCGTCCCGCTTATCGCGGTACTCCGGCATGTTCGACCGGCCGACGATCACCTGGTCGATGTCGATACGGGGGTTGTTCCGCGGCTTGATGGTGCCTTCCTGGGTCGCGTGCAGGAAGTCATAGAGGAACTCCCGCTGGAGTTTGAGCAGCTCCTCGCCGCTGAAGATCCCGCGGTTCGCGTTACAGAGCGCGCCGGAGTAGTCGAACGCGCGCGGGTCGGACTCGCCGTAGATGGCGAGTTTCGAGTAGTTGATATCCCCCGTGAGCTCGGTCTCGTCCTGGTTTTTCTTGTCCTTGGGCTCGAACGTCTCGATGCACTCACGACGGTTCTCGTCGGCGACGAGGCGGACGATCTCGACGTGGTTCGAAAGCACCGTCTCGAAGTCGTCGTCGTAGTGGTCCAGCAACTTCTCCAGGTAGAAGGCGGACTCGGGGTCGAGTGCCTGGTCGTTGCGCAGCGTGTAGTTGGTGCCGAGGTTCTCGTTTGCCTTCCCGAGGACGCGTTCGCGGGAGTCCCGCGGCAACAACACGAGCGGGTCCTGGTTCATCGGCGACCGGACCGTGTCGTCGGACGGGTCCTGGTCGTCGATAACGTCACAGAGGTCCACCCAGCGGAAGGTGTACATCCTGCCCGCATCCCGTCGGGTGTAGTCCTCGAAGTAGCGACGCACGAGCTGGTCGAAATGCGACTTCCCCGAGCCGACCGGCCCGAGGAGGAGTTTGATGCGCCGCTCGGGACCTAACCCCCGCGCTCCGGATTTGACTTTGTTCACGTAGCGATGGATCGATCCATGGACGTTCTCCCCGAAGAAGACGTTCTCACCGTCATGCAACGGGTCTTCGCTGGCCAACGTGTATCGCACCTCGCCTTCGGTTTCGGGTTCTTCACGCCCGTAGTAGTCGAACATATCCGCGAGGCGTTGGTGCGCGCTACGCGCGATTTTGGGGTGGGAGACCACCTGGTTCAGATACCACTGACAGGAGTAGCTCTCGCGGAGATCGTCCGGGACGCCCGCTTTGTAGTCGTCGCTGATTGACGACAGTGAGACGTCCTCGTCGATCGGTTCTACACTGTGAGCGGCGGACTCTACGTCTGAGCTTGGGCTTCCGGTTTCGCTCATGATTCTGTGTTAACCGGGGCGGGAACCGCGACGACGGCCGCGACTTCACCGTGATAACTGACGTCCCCGTTTCGAGACAGGGACTCTGTTCATCATTAACAACCAACACACATAAGCCCTTCTGCGACAACTTTTTGAGGATGTAAACGCCCCGGTCGAGAAATGCTGTCTAGCGGGCGCCGGTCGTGGCTGGTTGCTGCTGTCGAGGCACGGCGTGGTTCTTGCCCTGTCGCTGCGGACGCTGTCAGCCGGTTGCGGCGGAACTATCGAGAGTGGCTACAGAAAAACCGGACGACGTTCTCGGCGACGCCGATGAACCGCTTACCCCGTTCTCCGAGACGGTCATCTCTGACCGTCTGTCGAGTTCCGAGTCGAGTTATTTGGTTCTCGGGAAGAATCTTCAGCTATGGTATTCCAGGTACCCGATCAGCTCGAAGCGCAGTTCTGGGCCCGCCATTCGAACCCCAAAAGCGGATGGTCGCGGGTCTCGACTGGCCCTCTCCTCGTGTATGCCGTCTACCACCGGAAATGGCGACTCCTCGTCGCCGGACTCCTCTGGACGGCTCTCAATCCGGTTCTGTTTCCACCACCTGAGGACGATGCGGCGTGGATGACCCGCGCTGTGCTCGCTGAACGCTGGTGGATTCGGGATGAAGGAAACCGGACGGTTGGACTCTCATACCCGAACATCTGTAACGGTGGAAGTGCAGCGGCCACAGCGTACACGCTGTACGCCGCGTGGCGCCAGAAGCCAGTCGGAACCACGCTCGGGACCGTTCTGGTACTCGGCTTGAAGCTCTGGTGGGTACGGGTGTTGGTCAGACAGTACGACCAGCGGATGGACTAACTGCCGATTGTTCGGAGAGAGACGCTCTGAATCCATCACTGGCTCTTGGGACCCTCAGTACACACGCATTCGAATGCAGAGGCTCAGTTACGAGCAGAATCTCCGAAACGTCCGGAGCCCCATGGGTATACCGTGCAACTTCTTCAAGCGGTCGAGGATAATGCTCCGAGGCGGGAACGAGGGGCGATCCACATCGGCGTCAATCCTCTGTGGCGTCGGATCGATACTCGATAAACCCTGTCGAAAGGACTGACAATACTCCTCCAACCAGCCCGACTTTCAGACCAGTCTGGTGGTTCCGAACCTTCCGGCCGATCAGATAGAAGAGGAGACCATTGATAGCGAAATTGATAAGAAAATTCCTGGATCGTGACATCGCACGTGTCAATATACATCGGCATCGGCAAATATCGTTGCCCAATCGTTACTCAGTAACGATCGCTGTTGGACTCCCCGTGTGTTCTCGGTCAGAGCGGGGGGAAACCGCCCTAGCCGTGCCTAGAACCCGTTCAGCGACTGTTCATCAAACAACCCAATTAGTCGCACCGAGAGGTGCAATACTGTGGTTGTAAGGAAGGTTGTGTACTTATCGAAGTCACTCACCACATTGAGGCGGGCTCTCACCATCTGGTTCGAACTGAAACAGCTGTTCAGTTGGTGTGCTATACTTTCCAA